>NZ_JASNFO010000025.1:0-87362 GCF_032027725.1 Pseudofrankia coriaricola
GGGGGGCGCCGCCACGAACATTCGATATGACCCAGCGCCGGTGGGGCCTACGGCGCCTTTGCGATGACGCCGCAGGTCTCGGGAGGCGCGGTCCAGGTCTTGTCCACCAGGTGGGCGAGGGTTCCGCAGGGCGAGGACGCGATGTGGTTGAGCGGCCAGCGCGTTTCGGGCAGCGCTCCTGGGACGTAGTTGGTGTAGTTGTCGTTGAGTACTTTCAGGAAGCTGTCGACGGTGAGGTTACGCCCGACCTTCCGCAGCGCGCTGATGACCAGGTCCGCTGACCAGTAGCCGGCCATGACGGGCGTGCTGAGCGCGACCCCGGGGGCGTAGGTGGCGAAGTCCTTGACCATCTGCGCGATGGCGGGGACGTCGGTGGAGATACCGGGCTGCCACCCCACGATGGCGTAGGTGCCGTCAAGCTCGGCCACGCCGGCGAGGCGGGGGTCGTAGATCGGGGTGATGAGAAGGCCCTTGTAACCGGCCGCCTTGAGCGCGGAGACCATTTTGACGGAGTCGGCGAACTGGAGGACGGTGAACACGGCGGCCGGCGGCTTTCCCCCGTCCGCCGTCATGATCGCACTGACGATGGGGGTCGGATCGGTGAGGCCGGACAGGGGTATCGGTGTCTTCTGGTAGACGACCCTGAATCCGGCGGACTCGAAGCCCTGGCCGATGGTGATGTTGCCCTGGCGGGCGGCCTCGATGTCATTCCCGACCACGGCGATGGTCTTCGCGGCGCCGGCGGGCAGCAGCTTCGCGACGCCGACGGGTGAGCCGGTGTTGACCGTGCGCTGGGCTTTCGGCGCCGGTGTCTGGCAGCCAGTGATGCCGAAGCCGATGACGTTGCCGCAGAAGGCGGTGTTCGTTCCCCAGCCGAAGAACGGGACGACCTGCTTGCAGAACGTGTCCAGGAAGTTCGGCGCCGAGACGGCTACCGGGGCCACGGCGAACACCTGCTCCTGCTCGACGAGGGCACGCGCCTGTTCGCCGTCCCGAGCCGCGTCGGAGCCGTCGTCGCGGACTCCGACGAAGTCGATCTGGCGGCCCGCGACACCGCCTTCCGCGTTCGCCCGCGCGAAACGCGCCTTCGCGCCCGCGTCAATGTCGCCGAACGCCGCGCCAGCCGGGCTGGTCAAGGACGCCAGTCCGCCGATCTTGATTGAGGTGTCCGTGACACCACGGCTCGGGTTCGGCGCCGCCCCCTGGCAGGCGAGCGTCTTCGGATCGAGCGCCACGTTCGTCTGGCTCCAGCCGTGGTCGGGCCCCTCCTTGCTGAAAGCGGGGTCCGCCGAGACCACCCCGGAGCCACCAGATCCTCCGTCCACCCCACCACCACCGCCGCCACAGCCGGCGATCCCGACCAAGGAGACGATGGATAAGACAAGGGCGGTTCGAATTCCACGCTGCATGAGCTTCTCCTTCGAGACTTGATCCGCTCCATCCGGACGCGGCCGGAAAACCCGCGACTGGGCCGGGCGGAGACAGTTGTTGGTCGATCCGCCCTGGTCTCGGCCGTCCTCGTGACCAGGACGGCTCAGGAGACCTCCTTCAGGTACTCGTCACGCAGCTGGCCCTTGGCCAGCTTGCCGGTCGCCATCCGGGGCAGCTCGTCGCGGAAGCTGAACACCCGCGGGACCTTGTAGTGGGCGAGGTTGTCGCGCGCGTAGCGGTGCAGCTCGTCCGCGAGTTCCTCGTTCGCCTCGACGCCGGGCGCCGGCGCGACGACGGCCTGCACGAACTCGCCCATCTCGGCGTCGGGTAGGCCGAAGACGGCTACGTCGGCGACCTTCGGGTGCATCACGAGGCAGGCCTCGACCTCGGCCGGGTAGATGTTGACGCCACCGGAGATGATCATGAAGCTCTTGCGGTCGGTGAGATAGAGGTAGCCCTCGTCGTCGAGGCGGCCGATGTCGCCGACCGCCGTCCAGTTCGGGTGGTCGGGATGCCTGCTCGCCGCGGTCTTCTCGGGATCGCCGTGGTAGCTGAACGGGGCGTCGGGCTGCTCGAAGTAGAGCAGGCCGGGCTGGCCGGCGGGCAGCTCGGCGCCCTCGTCGTCGCAGACGTGGGCGATGCCGTTCAGCATTTGCCCGACCGAGCCGGGGTGCTTCAACCAGTCCGCCGCGCTGATGTAGGAGATTCCCGCGCCCTCGGTGCTGGCGTAGTACTCGTCGACGATGGGTCCGAGCCAGTCGATCACCTGGCGCTTGACGTCGGGCGGGCACGGCCCCGCCGAATGGATCAGTCGCCGCAGGCTCGACAGGTCGTGGCGCAGCCGTCGTTCCCCAGGCAGCTTGAGGACCCGGACCAGCATCGTGGGCACGACCTGCGTGTGGGTCACCCTTTCCCGCTCGATGACCTCGAGCAGACCCTCGGCGTCGAATTTCTCCATGAGCACGAGGGTGGCGCCGAGCTCGTGGACACCGGTCGACCACTGGATGCCTGCCGAGTGGTAAAGCGGCGTGGGACACAGGTAGATCGAGGTCTCGTCCATCCCGAACAGGTGCCGGGCCAGGATCGACGTGCCGACGTCCTTCGGGTCGTCGACGGTCCGGCCGCTCAGGGGCCGACGCACCCCCTTGGGCCGACCCGTCGTACCGGACGAGTAGAGCATCAGGCCGCCGCGCGGCTGCTCGTCGAGTGGCGTCGCGGGCTGGGCCGCCACCGCGTCGTCGTAGGGCTCGAAGCCGTCGGCGGCGCCGTCGACCACGAACCGGTGGACGCAGCCGGGCGCGGCGGCCACCGCGGCGACGGCCGTGGGCGCCAGGGCCCCGGTGGTAACGATCGCCTTGGCGCCGGCGTCGTTGAGGATGTATGCCGCCTCGGCCGGTGACAGGTGTCGGTTGATCGCCGTCAGGTACAGTCCGGACCGCCTCGCCGCCCAGACCACCTCCATGAAGCGCAGGTGGTTCTCCGCCAGCAGAGCCACGGCGTCGCCGGGCCGCAGACCGTGTTCCCGTAACAGCCGTGCCAGCCGGGTCGACCCGGCGTCGAGTTCGGCGTAGGTCATCCGGGCTCCAGAGCCCGCCATGATGACGGCCGGCTTGTCCGGTGAGGTGCGCGCGTGCGCACCGGGATAAACCATGTCAGCCCTCCAGCAGAGGCAAGTGGCGTTCCTTCGCGGTCGCGCCGCGCAGGACGGTGTGCGTTCGGCGGCGAGCCCGCGGCCGGCACCGCGCGAGCGCCGCCGGCCTCGGTGAGGCGGTCAGCGACACCGAGGCCGACCAGGCTGAGCCCGGTTACGCCCGCGTGGACAGGCCGCCGGCGCCGACGTCCGCGAGTGCTCAGCCAAGGTGCGTGACGCCGTGGTGACTGTGCCCGCCCGAGGCGGCGGACATGAACGCTTCGAGTTCGTCGATGACGTCCGGGGCCGCGGGGGCGTAGACGATCTCGGTGATGCCTGATTCGCCCGCTTCGTGGATGCGGGTGGCTACCGTCGCGGCGTCGCCGGTCCAACCGGTGCTGAGGATGGCGGGGCCGGCCGCGGCGACGGCGGGGTGGTCCCGCTCGGTGATGACCGTGATGTGGCCCTCGTGGACGGCGAGGTGGCGCTGCTCCGGCGGGCGTGCGGCCAGCATCGCGTCACGCCAGACCGTGCCCCCCGGAACCTGCTCGATCAGATCAGGAGACATGTCCCAGAGCCCGTGGAACGAGAGCGTCGCGAACCACGGGCCCGCGGCGCCGACCAGGCGTGGGGTGGTGTGGTCCTCGCCCGGGCGGACGATCGTCCCATGGGTCAGCAGTGCCGTCGGTCTCCCGGCGCGCTGATGTGGCTCCGGCACCATGGGGACGATGACGCCGGCGACGTCCAGCTCCTGGGCTGTCACGTGGCCTTTGGGCCCGCTGGGGGCCAGCCACAGGGGGGTGGTGATGGGGCGCGGCGGCGCCCAGCCGGCCGCGTGCATCATCTGGCAGGGCACGCCCTCGATCTCGACGACCTCGCCGGCCAGCAGGCCGCGCAGCTGGCGGACGTACGTTGCCACGTCCGCCCACTTCATCGCGGGCTTGCCCATCGCCTTGCGGCCGGTGAAGCCGGTGCCGAAGGCGGCGACCAGCCGGCCGGGCGCGAGGTCCTCGACGGATGCGATCGCCGACGCGGACACCATGGGATGGCGCAGGCTCGGGATCGCGACGCCTGTGCCGACGCCGATGCGCTGGGTGGCTTCGGCGATGCGCGCGAGCGCGATCCAGATGTCGCCGTAGAGCGCCGGCGAGTCATACACCCACACGCGGTGGTATCCCAGTTGTTCCGCCGCCCGCGCGTACTCGACGATTCTCGTGCTCGGAGGTAAGGCGAGGGAGATTTCCGGTCGAACCATGGCTGTCTCGACGTGCCTTTCTCGTTGGCTGGACCGGCCGGCGTGGACCGCTCGGTGATCCTGAGAACAACGGCCGCCGGGCATGCGAAGGAAGATCATTTTTGCATGCCCTTTGGCCCGTTAGGGCCGGCCCGCTCCTGGCACTTCCACCCGCAGTTGGACGATCGATCCGGTCGGCTCGGCCCGTCGGTCGCGCTTGAAGGTCACCGTGTTCATGCAGACGAACAGAGTCCGCCGGTCGTCGCCGCCGAGCACGCAGGCGAGCGGAATGTCCTCGAAGGGAATCTGCTGGTCGACGCCGCCCGGGCCGACGCGCAGGACGCGCCGGCCCCAGGGGTCGGCGACCCACACGTCGCCCCGCTCGTCCAGGCAGATCCCGTCGGGGGCCACCAGTGCGTCGCCGCTTTTCGGCGTCAAGGGGACGTGGGTCCGGTCGACGAGCTCGCCGTTTTTGACCGAGAACCGGGACAGCCGGCGGCCGGCGGACTCGGCCACGACCAGGGTGTCGCCGGTCGCGGTGACGGCCGCCCCGTTGGGGCACAGCATCTGGTCGGCGGCGACCGACACCTCGCCGTCCGGGGAGACACGGACCAGGACCGTGGGCTGCCCGGTCGGGGTGCCGCCTATCGGGAATCCCATCTGGGTGACGTAGGCCGTCCCGTCCGTGGCGACGATCATGTCGTTGATCCCGTGCGGGGCGAGGTGGGAGACGTCCGCGTGCGGGTGGGCGGTGCCGTCCTCGATCCGGTAGACGACGCTGTGTTCCATTCCGGCGACCAGCATGCGGCCGTCGGGCAGCCAGCCGATGCCGCCAGGGTCCTCGTCGTCGGGGAAACGGTGCACGGCGGTACGGCCGCCGGCGTTGTCGAACCGGTAGACGGTGTGTGCCCACATGTCGGATAACCACAGCGCGCCGTCGTGCCAGCGAGGGCACTCGACAAACTCGAGGTCACGGGCAAAGAGCTCCATCTGGGACTCCCATTCAGGCTCCGGGCGCGGTGGGCGCGCGCTATGACAGCGGCACTAGGACAGACAGCGGCACTAGGACAGCAGGGGGTCTCGGGGCAGGCCGAGAATCCGTTCCGCGATCTGGTTCCGGGCGATCTCGGACGTGCCGCCAGCGATGGTGAGCGCACGGGTCGCCAACAGCGACCTTCCGGCGGTCCCACCGAAGCCGTCGTCGAGGGCGACGTCCTGGCCGGCGAACTCGGTCAGCAGGGTCGCGGCGCGCTGCCCGTTCTCGGCCGTGACGAGCTTGGTGACGTTGCCCTCGGGGCTGGGTCCGCTCCCGTCCAGGGCGCGGACCACTCGCCGCAGGTCAAGCAGCCGCGCGGCGATCGCCTCGGCGACGTGTTCACCCAACCGGGTCTCGGCTCCTGGCACCCGGTGCCCGTGCTGCCGGTACAGGGCGAACATCTGGTCGGCGGTGGTGCCACCGAGGTTACCGCTGAGGGTGATCCGTTCGTTGCCGAGCGTGGCGCGGGCGACGTTCCAGCCCTTGCCCGGTTCCCCCACCACGTCCGCGTCGGGGACGAACACGTCGGTGAGGACCACCTCGTTGAAGTAGTGGTCGCCGGTGAGATGGCGCAGCGGGCGCACCTGCACACCCTCGGCGGCCATGTCGACGGCCATCGTGGTGATACCGGCGTGCTTGCTCGCCGACGGGTCGGTACGCACGGTGGCAAGGCCGTACCGGCACCGGTGGGCGTCACTGGTCCAGACCTTCTGGCCGCTCAGCACCCAGCCGCCCTGGACCTGCTCGGCTCTGGTCCGCACGGCCGCGGCGTCGGACCCGGCGCCGGGCTCGCTGAACAACTGGCACCATTGCTCCTCGCCGTAGAGCGCGGGCCGGACCCAGCGCGCGACCTGGTCCTGGGTGCCGTGCTGAACAAGGGTCAGAACCACCCAACCGGTGATCATCAGGTTGGGGACCTTGAGGCCCGCGGCCCGGAACTCCTGCTCGATGACGAGCTGGAGGCCCGCGGAGGCGCCGAGCCCCCACGGACGCGGCCAGTGCGGCTGCAGGTAGCCGGTGTCGGCCAGCCGGCGGCGCCGCTCGTCATCGGGGAGCGCCGCCAGCTCGGCGGCGAGCGCCCGGATCTCGGGCCGCGCCGCCTCGGCCTGCGCGGGCAGGTCGAACGCGGGTGCCGTCCGGGAGACGCCCGCGCCGCCCAGACGGGTCACGTCCGCGGCGGCGGTCCCCGGCGGCACGATGGCCTTGCTGGTGATCGCCCGCCGGTAGAGCAGGTGGGCGTCGTGCTCCCAGGTGTAGCCAATTCCGCCGTGTACCTGGATGTTGAGTTCCGCGTTCCTGACGAAGGCCGGTACCGCGAGGGTGGCCGCCACGGCCGCGGACAGCTCGAACTCCTCGGCTGGTCCCGCCGCGGCGCGTGCCGCGTCCCACACCGCCGCGGTCGCGAGCTCGGCGGCGACCAGCATGTTCGCGAGGTGGTGCTTCACGGCCTGGAACGACCCGATGGTCCTGCCGAACTGTTCGCGCACCTTCGCGTAGGCCGCGGCGACCTCGACGCATTCGTGCGCGCCGCCGCTCGCCTCGGCCGCGACGAGTGTCCGCATGATCGCCTGGGCGTAGGCCAGTGCTCCCGGCAGCACGTCGCCTGGCGCCACCCGCGCCTCGGTGAGGCGGAGCCGGGCGGAGCGCCGCGACCGGTCCAACGATCCGAGGGCCTCGTCCGTCACGCCGGGGTCGGCCGTCGACACCACCACGAGGTCCTCGCCGACCGCGAGGAGCACGACGTCGGCGAGCGCGCCACCCGGGACGACACCGGACCGACCCGACATCCGTCCGTCGCCGTCCAGGCGCAGGTCCCCGCCGAGACCGACGGCGCCGACGGCCGTGCCCGCGGCGAGTCCTGGCAGCAGGCGGGCACGCGCCTCCGGTCCTCCCCTGGCCGCGATCACCGCCGACGCCAGGACCGTCGGGAGAATGGGCCCAGGCGCGACCGCCCTACCGGTCTCCTCGAGGATCACCACAAGCTCCGGCAGCCCGAAACCGCCGCCCCCGAACTCCTCCGGCAGATGCACCCCGAGCAGACCGAGATCGGCGAACTCCTTCCAGAAGCCCGGCAGATGTTCCTCGTCGGCGTCCAACAGGGCCCGGCCGGCCGCGCGTGCCTCGCGCGAGGACAGCAGTGATCGGGTAGTCCGGGCGAGCGCCCGGTGTTCCTCGCCGATTGCTATCCCCATGTCTCCTCCATCCGCTGACGGGCCAGTTCCGTGGGCAGGGGGGTCGGTCAGGCACGCGGCGGGCAACGCCGCCTGAGGTCGGCCCGCCGGCAAGGGTCCTGGGAGCTGCGCGCCCCGGCGCCAGGGAGCGGGATGGCCGGCCGCGTCGTCAACCTGTCGCCAGAGCCTGCGGCCGATGTTGACAGATCTCACCAAATGGCACAAGGTCCCAATTGGTACGTCGGTCCGGCAGGTGGGAGATGGTGGTGCTGGCCAACAGCGATCTGTACCTTCGGAGCACGCCGGAGGCGGGGCGGACCGTCCTGGCCGACACCCCTGCCCCGGGCGTCCGGTTGCTGACGCTCAACCGGCCGGAACGCCTCAACGCGATGTCCGGTGAGCTGGTCCGGGACCTGCACGCGGCGCTCGACGAGGTGGCGGCGGACGACGAGTGCCGCGTCGTCGTGCTGACCGGTGCTGGCCGGGGATTTTGCGCGGGGCTCGACCTGCACGAGCCGCCGAAGCCGAGCAAGGCAGGTTCCGGCCCGCAGACGGGGATGCGGGTCCAGCAGGCCATAGCGTCCCTGGTTCCCAAGCTGCGCAACCTGCGCCAGCCCGTGATCGCGGCGATCAACGGCCCGGCGTCCGGCGGTGGCTTCGCGCTGGCCCTCGCCAGCGACGTGCGGGTCGCCGCCACGTCGGCGAGGTTCAACGCCGCCTTTGTGCGCGTCGGGCTGTCGGGCTGCGACATCGGCGTCAGCTGGCTGCTCCCCCGGCTGATTGGGGCCAGCCGTTCCCACGAGCTGCTGCTCACCGGCCGTCTCGTCGACGCCGACGAGGCGCTCCGTATCGGTCTGGTCAACCGCGTCGTCGACGACGGCAAGGTGGTGGACGCGGCGCTGGAGACGGCCGCGCTGATCTGCGCCAACAGCCCCATGGGCGTATGGATGACCAAGGAGGTCAGCTGGAGCCAGCTGGAGGTCGGCAGCCTGCAGGCCGGCATTGACCTGGAGAACCGCACCCAGGTCCTCACGTCCTACACCCAGGACCGGCAGGAACAGGTCAGCGCGTTCCTGGGGCGACGTTCCCCGAACTACACCGATTCATGACGGCCGGGCCGACGTGACGCCCGATGTGAGAGTCTCCGGACCGATGGACGCGCCAAAAAGATCGCTTCGCGATCGGAAGAAGGAACGCACCTTCGAGCAGGTCGCCCGGACCGCGGTCAGGCTCGCCATGGAGCACGGTCTCGCGGCGGTCCGGGTCGAGGACATCTGCGAGCGAGCCGAGATCGGCCGGTCGACCTTCTTCCGCTATTTCGACTCGAAGGAGAGCTGCTTCGTCGCCGGCGTGCATCAGGGGCACCTCGAGACGGTCCTGGCCGCCATCGAGGCCCGCCCGGCGGACGAGGGACCGCTCACGGCGTTGTGCAACGCCTTCCTGGCGATCCAGGAGGACTGGCGCAGGCAGCGCGACGTCCTGATCCTCGACGCGCGGCTGCGGGCCGAGGTCCCGGCGGTGCGGGCGCACGCCAGCGCCAAACACCTGGACTGGGAAACCTCGATCGCGGCGGCGATCGCGCCGCGGTTCGCCACCCCGGACGTCGATCTCTTCCAGGCGCGCGTCATGGCCGGAAGCGTGCTGTGCGCCGTTCGGCTGGGGACGGAGAAGTGGCTCGCCGGGGAGGCGAACTATTCCCCGGCCGTGGAAATCGCGGCGGCCTTCACCGTTCTCCGCTCGTACGTGGCCGTCGAGGCCCCAGAGGCGGGCGAAACCGGAGAGGCGGGCGAGGCCGGCGGCGGTGAGCCGGGGAGTTCCGGCCACCGTTAGCTCTCTCGCCACGCTGGCCAGGAAAGCCTGACGCCTGAAGGAAGACAACATGAAGGTTGACGCGATCGTTCATGACGATCTGGCGTTGGTGGGGGAGCGGGCCCGGTTGGCGGAGGAGCTCGGGTTCGACGGGATGAACGTCGCCGAGGTCGCGCACGACCCATTCCCGCCACTGACGCTGGCCGCCGTGGCGACAGAGCGGATCAGGCTGGGTACCGGGATCGCCGTGGCGTTCGCGCGCAGCCCGATGACGCTCGCCGTGCTTGCCTCCGATCTGCAGCGGCTCTCGCGCGGCAGGTTCGTGCTGGGCATCGGCAGCCAGATCAAGCCGCACATCACCCGACGGTTCTCGATGCCATGGTCGCGTCCGGCGGCACGGATGCGGGAGTATGTCGCGGCCATGCGGGCGATCTGGGCGTCCTGGGCCATCGGCGAACCGCTGCGTTTCGAAGGCGAGTTCTACCAGCACACCCTGATGACGCCGATGTTCAGTCATGGCCCGTCCGAGTACGGGGACCCGGCGGTGTTCGTCGCCGCGGTCGGGCCGGCGATGACCGCGGTGGCCGGCGAGGTGGCCGACGGCCTGCTGGCGCATGCCTTCACCACCTCCGACTATCTGCGGGAGGTGACCCTGCGCCACCTGGAGCGGGGGCTGGCGGCCGCCGGCCGGACCCGGGCCGACCTCCAGGTCTCCGTCCCGGTTTTCGCGGTCACGGGCCGGGACGAGGCGGAGCTGGCGGCGAACCTGGGCGCGGTGCGCCATCAGCTCGCCTTCTACGGGTCCACCCCGGCCTACCGGCCCGTGCTGGAACACCACGGCTGGGGCGAGCTCGGCGACGAGCTGCATCTGCTGTCCAAACGGGGCGAGTGGGCGCGGATGGCGCAGGCAGTGCCCCGCGAGGTGGTGGAGGCGTTCGCGGTCGTCGCCGAGCCCGCCGCGCTCGCCGGCGAGATCGCCCGCCGCTGGAGCGGCCTGGTCGACCGGGTACAGATCGGTCTGCCAGACAACGACCCGGAGCGGATGGTGGCCAGCGCGGCCATGATCAAGGAGCTGGCCCAGAGGTAGCTCGTGCCCCTCGTGCCACCGACATTGCCCACGGGAGGACCATCATGACCACCGTCGAAGGCCGGCCATCAGTGCACCTGCCAGCGCGCGACATTCCCATCCCGTCGTCGGTCAGCCCCGAGGCGCGGGCAATCCTCGCCGCGCCACGGCAGGCGGAGGCCGGCTACCCGCCGCTCGGTGACGTGGCTGCCTGGAAGAAGATGATCGCCGGCCGGGATGAATCGCTGGCCGCGATGGTGGGCAGTCGGCCGGTCGACGCCGCGGTGACCGTCGAAGATGCCGACGTCGACGGCGTGCCGGTCTATGTGGTCACGCCTTCCGGCGCGCCCGACGGCCGGGTCTACCTGGACGTCCACGGCGGCGCGCTGATCGTCGGCGGTGGGGCGGTCTGCCGGGAGATGGCCGTGCGCACCGCGGCCCGGCTGGGCACGCGGGTCTGGGCGGTCGACTACCGGATGCCGCCCGACCACCCGTACCCGAGGCCGCTGGACGACTGCGTTTCCGTTTACCGGGCGCTGCTGGGGGACTACCGTCCCGAGCAGATCATCGTCGGTGGCGCGTCCGCCGGCGGCAACCTGGCGGCGGCGCTGCTGCTGCGGGCACGCGACGAGGGGCTGCCGCTGCCGGCCGCCGCGGTGCTGAACACCCCGGAGGTCGACCTCACCGAATCCGGCGACTCCTTCCAGACGAACCTGGGCCTCGACCCAGTGCTGCCGGGGAGCCTCATGCCGGTGAACCAGCTCTACGCCGCTGGCCACGACCTGGCCGCCCCCTACCTCTCCCCGCTGTTCGGCGACTTCGCCAAGGGCTTCCCGCCCACCCTGCTCACGACCGGCACCAGGGACCTGTTCCTGTCGAACACGGTGCGGATGCACCGCGCGCTGCGCGCCGCCGGTATCTCCGCCGAGTTGCACGTCATGGAGGCGGCCGGCCACGCCGGCTTCCTCGGCATGGCCCCGGAGGATGCCGATCTAAACCGTGAGGTCCGCCGCTTCGTCGACGCCCACTGGCCCGGCTGACGGCTCCCGGCCTCGGCTGAGCTGGCGCCGCGCGGTCGCACGGCGAGGTCAGCAGTACCCACCACGCCGACGCCGGACTTGCCGGCGAGACCGGTCCGCGCGGGATCGGGTAGCGGTTCGCATTGTGGTCACCCAAGTCCACAAGATTAAGTATATTCAAACCCCGCTACGGGAGCGGCGGGGGTTGTCGTCAGGGCGAGGTCGTACGCCGCCTTCCGACATTTCATGACTGGTCGCTCCGTCCGGAGCCGGTAATTGGGCAGGGTCGGCGTAAGCTCAGGTCGCTGGGAAGCAGCCGGCCTGCCGCGCGTCAGCGTCGTGGCTCTACGAGCCTCAGGCTCAGCCCGGGCACGTCGGTGATCTCCCTTGGAGAGGCACCCTATGTCCGCTGAGAATGGTTCCGCCTCCACGCCGTCCACGTCCGCGGGCGTGCTAGGTAGCCGGTACGGCACGTGCGATGGCAAGTCCGCGTTCGCCAGGGAGACCAGCCCTGGTAGCTGGCAGGTCAAGGTGCACGATCCCACCAGTCCGCGCGCGGGCCACGACGGTTGGGTGATGATCGGCTCCGGCTGGCCGACGTTGGCCGAGGCGGCCGCCGCTACCGGCCTGTCCTGAGCCCGCGCCGTGCCGCCCAACGACGGTGGCGGCGCGACGGTAGTGGGCGTGGCGGTCGGCCTATGACGCGTCTGGCTGTTCTGTCGGATATCCACGTCTGTCGGATATCCACGGCAACACCCGGGCGCTGGAGACCGTGCTGGCCGAGGTTGCCGACGTCGATCTGGTCCTCAATCTCGGGGACATTCTGTCCGGCGCGGTCGATCCTCGCGGGACGCTCGACCTGCTCGCGGCCCGGCCGGACATTCTGACTATCCGCGGCAACCACGAACGTCAGATCCTCACGTTCTCGGCGGAGCGGATGAGTACCTCTGACCGTCATGCGGCGGATGTGCTCACCACGGCGGACCGGGCCTGGCTGGCGGGCTTGCCGGAGACGGTCGAGCCGGCGCCCGGGGTGTTCGCCTTCCACGCGAGCCCCGGTGAAGATCTGCGCTATCTCAACGAGACGGTCACCGCGGCTGGCCTGCGCCCGGCGACCGTCGCGGAGATCGTGGAACGTCTCGGCGACGCCTGACGATGACCCGCCTCGCCCGGCGTCGGTCATCCGGATCCGGATGACCGACCCTCCCGTTGGTCAACCAGATCCCCCGACGCTGACCGTCCAGCCCGCGGGCCTGATCGGGGCCGGGACCGTTGCCCGGCGGCTCGGTTGGAGCCCTCGGTACGAGATCCCGATACCGGCCGCGCGCCCAGACCTCGACGCCACTAGTTGCGAAGATATCGCAACAACGACATAGTGGCATGGTGACTGTGCTGGCAGGGCTTCGAAGTCCTCCCGCTAGTGATCCTGGGGACAACGGCCGCCGGGTGTGCGAAGGAAGATCATTTTCGCACACCCTTTGGCCCGCTAGCCGGAGGTATCCCGCCCGGCCCGCTCGGTGACCGCGGGTGCCTGGCCGCCAACAAGCTCCAGCAAGATCAGAAGACCGTCTCGCGGACAGGTCCCAGCGGGGCCGGGTTCTTCGCCGGTCCGCTCCTGAGAGCCGCGCACCCGCGCCTGCTCCCCGTAGCAAGGAGACACCACGTGGCTCAAGCAGCTCCCAGCGCCAGCGAGCCCTCCCTGTCGGCACGGCTGACACAGTTCCGGCAGAGCCTCAGCAGTGCGGACAAACGGTCCCTGGCCGGGATGACCGCCTTCATCGTCCTGCTCCACGTGCTGGGCTTCGTCGTGCTGCTCACCCTGGTCACCCCGCGCGACTACCACCTCGGTGGCGATCACCCGATCTTCACCGCCGGCGTCGGCGTCCTCGCCTACACCTTCGGGCTGCGGCACGCCTTCGACGCCGACCACATCGCCGCCGTCGACAACGCCACCCGCAAGCTCATCGCCGACAACGTCGCCAAGGAAGCCGCCGGCGCCGGCCGCCAGCGCAGGCCCCTCTCCGTCGGGTTCTGGTTCTCCCTCGGCCACTCGACCATCGTCTTCGTGCTCGCCTTCCTGCTCTCCGTCGGCGTCAAGTCCCTCGTCGGCCCCGTCGAGGACGACTCCTCAAGGCTGCACACCATCACAAGCGTCATCGGCCCGTCCGTCTCAGGCGTCTTCCTCTGGGTCCTCGGAATCCTCAACCTCGCCGCCCTGATCGGCATCATCAAGGTCTTCCGCGAGATGCGGAACGGGCGGTACGACGAACAGGAACTTGAGCGCCGCCTCGACTCTCGCGGCTTCATGAACCGTTTCCTCGGCGGGCTGACCAAGGCCGTCACCAAGCCCTGGAAAATCTACCCGATCGGCGTCCTGTTCGGACTCGGCTTCGACACCGCCACCGAGGTCGGCCTCCTCGTCCTCGCCGGCGGCTCCGCCGCGTTCAACCTGCCCTTCTACTCGATCCTGGTCCTGCCGATCCTGTTCGCCGCCGGCATGTGCCTCATGGACACCATCGACGGCGTCTTCATGAACGCCGCCTACGGCTGGGCGTTCGCCCGCCCCGTCCGCAAGGTCTTCTACAACCTGACGATCACCACGATCTCCGTGATCGTCGCCCTCGTCATCGGCACCATCGAACTCGTCGGCGTCCTCGCCGACCGGTTCACGATCGAGTCCGGACCGCTCGCCTGGATCGCCGGCATCAATCTCGACTACACCGGCTACGCCATCGTCGGGCTCTTCTTCGTCGCCTGGGGCGTAGCCCTGGCCATCTGGTATTTCGGCCGCGTCGAGGAACGCTGGTCCGCCAACCTGACCTCCGAGCCCGCCCCCTCGACCGAATCGGTCTGACCGCACCGCCGGGCCGTCGTGAGGAGGATCTCGCCTGCTCGCCTGACGGACGGCCTCGCCTGGCCAGGCCTGGCCGCCTGACGAACGGGCTGGCCTGGTCCGGCCCGCGAACACGTGGATGGCGGCCGGCCGCGGCGGGGCTCCGGGCTCCGGCGTGTCGGGGATCTGACCAGTTGCTGCTGTCGGTGTCGCAGTTCATGATCTGGTGGGATTTTGGGAGCTATTGCTCCGGGGATTCCACCAGATCATGAGCGGTTCGCGCGTTTGAGTCCAAGGTGCGCGGCGCGGCGCAGACATCCGGCCGGTCGTACCGCATCAGGTGTGTGCTGACAGACTCCAGGTATGGAGTGGTCCTGGCTCACGGGCTCGTACCATGATCAGTTTGTCAGGACTGGCCGTCAGCCGTTGCTGCTTCTTCTCGTGGGTCTGGTCGGCGGGTTCCTGTTCATCAGAACCTCCGCCCGCCTCATCCGGGCGAATGTACGATGGTGGCCGGGAAACATCTCGGCCGGCGGAGTGCACGTGCACCATGAGTTCTTCGGTGTTCTCATGATGCTCACGGCCGGCACGATCAGCTTCGCTACCGGGGACGTCGACCCGTGGCGCGACATCCTTGCTCTCATCTTCGGGATCGGTGCCGGCCTCGTTCTCGATGAATTCGCTCTCCTGCTTCATCTGAAGGACGTCTACTGGACCAAGGAGGGCAGGTCCTCCGTTGATGCCGTGATCGTGGCCACGGCTCTGACCGGACTCCTCCTGGTACGTGCCGCACCCTTCGGCCTGGATGACATCAGTGACGACGAACGCTCCGCCCGCTGGACACTTGTGGCGGTTGTGCTGTTCAACCTCTCCCTTACCGTGCTGACCGCGATCAAGGGTAAACCCTGGGTGGCGATGGTCAGCGTCTTCGTGACCGTCGTCGGGATCTGGGGCGTCCTGCGGCTCGGCGCCCCCGGCAGCCCATGGGCGCGGCGCCGCTACGACCAGCGGAAGATGGCGCGAGCCAGGGAACGGGCCGCGCTCTGGGGCAGACGACGCGAGCGCGCGTTCTCGCTCATCGCCGGCGCCGACACCCGTGACTCCTCCTCGTAGCCAGGAACAGTCGCCGTAGCCAGGAACAGTCGCCCGGGCCCGGCGTCGACATCCGCCCGCGCTCGGCGGTGTGCCTCCCCCGCGGAGCCATGGCGGGCTAGTTTGGTCGTATGTCCACGAACCAGGGCATTCGGCCGGCTCGCAGCGGAGAACAGGCAACGACGCCGCCGGCCGGGAGGCGTCCGCGGCTGCCGGGCCGGGTGCGCGACGACGCCCGGTCGACCGTGTACTGGGGCGCGGCCCATGGGCTTCCCCGTGTCGCCGTGCGGACCGCGGCGCGGCGGGGGGACCTGCAGGGCAGACTGATCGTCGCGGGTGCCGGTGGGGGAGAGGTCTGGGACGCGGTCGAGCAGGTGCGCGCCGCCGGGCCGCTCTACCGCGGCCGGTTCGCGTTCCTGACCGTGGACCATGCCGTCACGCGGGAGGTTCTCGCCAGCGGTGACTTCCGGGCCGGCAGCCCGGTCAGGACCGGTGGCCTGCTCGGTGGCCTGATGGCCCGGACCGCGCCCGACCTGCTGCACCCCATGGAGCCGCCGTCGCTGCTGGTCACGGAACCACCCATGCATACCCGGCACCGCCAGCTGGTCAGCCGGGTGTTCACCGCGCGGGCGGTCCAGAACCTGCGGGCGCGCACCGAACAGATAGCGTCCGAGCTCCTCGACGGCCTCGTCACCGCCGAGCCCGTGGACCTTGTCGCCGCGTACTGCGCCCTGTTGCCGGTCACCGTGATTTCCGAGATTCTCGGGGTCCCGCCCGGTGAGCGGCCTCGAGTGCTGGCGCTGGGATCCGCCGTCGCGCCGAGCCTCGACTTCGGGCTGGGCTTCCGGCAGTTCCGGTCCGTCACCGCCGCCCTGCGTGACTTCGAGTCGTGGCTGACCGGGCACCTTGCCCGGCTGCGGCGTGAGCCGGGCGATGACCTGCTCAGCCAGCTCATCGTGGCCCGCGACCAGGACGGCGGGCTCGACGAGAGCGAGCTGAAGTCGATCGCCGGCCTGGTGCTCGCGGCCGGCTTCGAGACCACGGTGAACCTGCTCGGCAACGGCATCGCCCTGCTGAGCCGGTTCCCGGAGCAGCTCGGGCGGCTGCGCGGCCAGCCGGAGCTGTGGCCGGGCGCGGTCGAGGAGATCCTCCGGATCGATCCTCCGGTGCTCCTCACAGGGCGCATCAGCATCCGCGACCTCGACGTTCGCGGCGTCGCCGTTCCGGCGGGGTCCTACGTCGTGACCGTCCTCGCCGGCGCGAACCGGGACCCGAAGGTGTTCGCCGAGCCGGAGACGTTCGACGTCGCCCGCGCCAACGCCCGTGACCACGTCTCCTTCTCCGCCGGCCGGCACTTCTGCCTGGGAGCCTCGCTCGCCCGGATGGAGGGCGAGGTCGGTCTGCGCGCGTTTTTCGACCGGTACCCGGACGTGACGATGCTCCCGGGCGCCCGTCGCCGCGCCAACCGCGTCCTGCGCGGCTGGAGCCGCCTGCCTGCCCGCCTGTCCTGATCTCTCGCCCCCGGCGACCACCGCACTGGTCGAACGGTTCCTGGCCAGCTCCGCAGCCCATCTCGACGACGCGCAGGCAGGTGCCCTGGCAGCGCCGGTCACCCCCGCCGGCAACGACTTCGGACTAGCGGCGTCGGGCCGGGCTGGCCATGCCGGTGACCAGGTCCTGGCCGGGGATCCGGCCGCGGGCCCGGCGGTCCCGCCGGAAACACCGTCTACGGAACAGTCCGGCCTATGCCGACCCGGCGATCGCCACCCGCCGCGGTTTCGTGACCCGTCAGGCCGGCGGCCATTGGTCGACCGGGTTCGTCCGACTTGACACAATGTCGGTCCGTGTGCCCGATTCGGTCTGGGTGCTCGACTCGGTACGCCCGGTGCGGCATGGAGGTCCACGCATGAAGGTGCTGGCCAGCGGCCTACGGTTCCCCGAAGGGCCGATCGCGCTTGACGACGGCTCGGTGCTCGTGGTCGAGATCGAAGGCGGTGCGCTGACCCGCGTCGAGGCGGACGGCACGGTGTCGCCCATCCACTGCGGCGGCGGTCCCAACGGCGCGGCGCTCGGGCCCGACGGAGCCGTCTACGTCTGCAACAACGGCGGGCTGGCGTTCAAGACGGAGGACGGGATCCGGTTTCCCTACTGGATGGCCGAGGGCAACGAGGGCGGATACGTCCAGCGGGTCGACCTGTCCACGGGAGGCGTCGACGTCGTGTTCACGCACGTCGACGGCACGCCCATCGGCAATCTCAACGACATCGTGTTCGACGAGCAGGGCTCGTGCTACATCGTCGACACCACCCGTGGCGTGCTGTACTACGCCGACCCCGTGGCGGGAACGATCGGGATCGCTGAAGAAGGGCTTGAGTATCCCAACGGGATGGGACTGTCGCCGGACGGCACGAAGCTCTACGCCTCGGAGACCTACTCGGGGCGGGTGCTCGCCTGGGATGTGAAGGCGCCCGGCACCCTCGGCGCCAGGACCGAGCTGTACTCCACCGGCGGCGAGCATCACTGGGACGGCTTGGCGGTCGACGGGGCCGGCAACGTCTGCGTCGCGAACCTGGAGAAGTCGGGGATCACGGCGATCAGCCCGAATGGAGAGGTTCTCCAGGAGTTTGTGACGTCTGAGCACGACCCGTACGTCACCAACATCTGCTTCGGCGGCCCGGATGGCGACACCGCGTTCATCTGCTCGGCAGGACGCGGCATTCTCTACTCGCTTCAGTGGCCCTGGCCAGGCCTTCGGCTCAACTTCGCGCGCTAGAGGGCCAAAGGGTGTGCGAAAATGATCTTCCTTCGCACACCCGGCGGCCGTTGTCCCCAGGATCACTGAGCGGCCGAACGACTGAGTGGCTGAGCGGCTGGGCGATGGAGCCCGGCGAGGCGGTCAGACGACGCCGTGCTCGCGGAGGCTGCGGGCACAGTCGAGGACGGCGTCGGCCGCCGGGCGCGGCTGCCAGCCCAGGAGCTCGTGAGCCTTGGCGGTGCTGTGCCGGCCGCGGCGGCCGAGCGCCGGGGCGATCTCGCGCAGCGCCGGGTCGCTGCGGGCCGCCAGCCGGACGGCGAAGTCGGGAACACCCTTGGTCGACACCCGCGCGGCCACGGGGCCGAGGTTGGAACGCAACAGCTCCGCCATCTCGCGCATCCAGATGAACTCTCCGGTTCCGAGGAAGCGCTGCCCGGCCGCCGCCGGGCGCTCCAGGGCGCGCAGGTGCAGGTCGACGAGGTCGCGGACGTCGACGACCTCGAGACCGATCCTGGGGACGCGGGGCATCGCGCCGCTGAGCATGCGGGCGATGATCCCGACCGAGCCGATCGTCGCGGGGGACAGGATCGGGCCGAAGACGGCGCCGGGCAGGACCGTGACGAGCTCCGGAGCCGTGGCCCGCGAGGCGGTGAAGCCCCAGGCCGCCTTCTCCGCGAGCGTCTTGGCGCGCCGGTAGGGGATCAGGGTGGGGTCGTCGGGGTCGGTCCACAGCGTCTCGTCGGTGACGCCCTCGGTCGTGTAGGACGACGGGCTGGCCGCGTTCGCCGCCGAGGTCATCACCACTCGGCGCACGCCGGCGTCCGCGGCGGCGCGCAGGACCCGCAGGGTGCCGCCGACCGCCGGGCGGATGAGCGACTCGGGGCCCGCGTCCGAGCTGATCCCCATCGGGGACGCGACGTGCAGGACGCGCTCGGCCCCGGCCATCGCCTCGGCCCAGCCGGCGTCCGCGGACAGATCGGCCGTGGCGAAGGTGAGGCGGCCGGCCGAGCCGGTGGCGGGGGCCGTGGCCTTGGCGACCTCGGCCGCCCGGCCGGGGTCACGCAGGGTCGCGCGGACGTCGTGGCCGCGGCGCAGAAGCTCGGCGATGACCCAGCCGCCGATGTAGCCGCTGCCGCCGGTGACGAGGACAGGTCCAGTCATGTTCGGTTCCTTCGAAGTGATCTGGCGAGGTGGTGTGACAAGATAAGTGGAGGGGTCTCCGCTGACAGCTCGACTGTAGTGGAGGGCACTCCACTTTGTCAGGTCTGGAATTCGCCCTGCCTCGAAGGACCTCGCATGAGCTCGCAGCCGACCCGCGCCGACGCCCGCCACAACCGGGAGCTGATCCTGACCGCCGCGCGGGCGGCGCTCAGCGAGGACGGCTCGGCCTCGCTGAGCGCGATCGCCCGGCGCGCGGGCGTGGGGATCGCGACCCTGTACCGGCGCTTCCCGACCCGGGAGGCGCTGGTGATGGAGCTCTACCGCAACGACATCGGCGAGCTCATCGACCTGGCGCCCGCGCTGCTGGCGGAGCATCCGCCGCTGGAGGCGCTCGGGCGCTGGTTCGACGAGGTCGCCCGCTATGCCCGGCTCAAGTTCGGCGTCTCCGAGGTCGTCCACGCCGCCACGAACGGCGGGCTCGACGACCCGGCGTACGAGCCGTTCGTCGCCGCCATCGCGACCCTGCTGACGGCGGGCGAGAAGGCCGGCGCCCTCAAGCCCGGCCTCGACCCCGAGGATGTGCTCCTGCAGCTCAGCGTGCTGTGGCGGATCGACCCGAAGAGCGGTGACGCGCGCATCGACCGGATCCTGGCGCTCATCCTCGACGGTCTCCGCGCGCGATGACGACCGCCTGAGGAGCGACAACCTGACGGACGGCACTCCGAGGGGGCGATACCCGAGGCCGGCCCGCCCGCTTCGGTGACCAGGGCTCGGGCCGGCCTTCCACCGGTGCCCTCGTGGGTGTGTATATGCACGGTCATTTGGCCGGTAAGCGGCCTCCTGGCCGGCTCCGCCTATTGGTTGTCCGGGACGAGACACCGGTCGTATTCTTCCGGCACGGGTCGTCGACCAGCTTCAGGAAATGGGGGAACTCCTGGTCGCCACGCTCGTCGAGATCCCGTCGGTGGGTGGCCTGGGGGGTTGTTGAGGAGAGCAACAATGGCATCTGAGCCGTCTGACTGTGCCGAGGCTGACGAGTTTCTCGCCAAGGTGACGTCCCGGTTGAGGGAGCGTTTCGACGCCGATATCGCCCTTGCCGGGCGCGTCCATCCCCGCACCAGGATGCTGACCATACGATGCGCCGACGGTGCACGAACGGACCAATATCTGGGGGCGACCGCGGCGCCGGATCAGGGTATTGGCGGTCGGGTCGTCGCCCTGGGCCGGCACGTGGTGACCGCGAGCAGAGACGGGCGCGCACATGCCGATGCCGCCGGTCAGAGCCTGGCGGACTGCCACGAGGGCATCCGTTCCGTGCTCGCTGTTCCGCTGCGGTTGGACGGCCGCTTGATGTTTGTCTTCTACCTGGCCTGGCGCGCAGGCAGGCCAATGGAAGCTGTGGCGACGAACGCCGCTTTGTCGTTCGCGCGGCAGGTGGAGTCCTTCGCCGCCCAGGCCGCCAGGACGCACGGGATCGACGTCCCGCAGCGGTGGAACGTGGACTCGCGGGTGCTGCTCCAGATCGACAGCGAGCTGGAACGACTGACCCTCGAGGTCTCAGCCCCGCCCGCCCGAGCAAGGATCGCCGCTATCCGGAACCTGCTCGAGGACAGCGTCCTGGAGTCGATGGCTGGGGCGGAGGAGGCGACGGTCGCGCTTACCCGGCGCGAGCTGGACGTCCTGGGGCTGGTGGCCGAAGGGCTGTCCAACGCCGAGACCGCGGAGCGGCTGGTGGTGAGCCCGGAGACGGTCAAGGCCTACCTGCGCACCATCCGGAGCAAGCTCGGAGTGCGTAACCGGACCGCGGCCGTGGCCGTGGCCCGAAGGTCCGGCCTGTTGCAGTGACACGGCGCCGCCGCGCCGCCGCGCCGTCGTCGCCGTTCCCGCGCCCCGGTCGCCTGTTTGCCTGGCGTCTGGGCGGCGGTGGCCTTATGAAGGTGGAAAGGGCATCGTCCCCGCCCCGGGGGCTCATCAAGACCGGACGGGCGGCGAGCCGTCCTGGGCGACCTGATGGCGGTGAGCTGACATGACTGCGCGGCCCGATCCCGATCCCGATCTCTTAGCAACGGCCGAGGCGCCGGCTGGCCGTCCACTGGCCGGCCTTCGCGTGGCCGAATGGTCCCGCTCCATCGCCGGCGGTTATGCCGGCCGGACGCTCCACGATGCCGGCGCGCACGTGACCCGCCTCGGTGACCCGGGCGCGTCGTCGCTCAGGCCGGCGCTCAGCGGCTACCTGCATCTCGGCAAGGTCGACCAGCCCGGCACCCTGGCCGACGTCGCCGCGCTCGCCGCCGACATCGTCATCCTGGAGCTTCCCGACGCGCCCGACGAGGAGTTCCTCGCGGGATTCGGCGACGCGGCCGTCGTAGTGATCACCCCCTGGGGCCTGCGCGGGCCGTGGGCCGGTACCGGCCGGCCGTGGAGCGAACTGACGATCCAGGCCGAGTCCGGCTCGCTGTCCATGCGCGGGCTGCCGGGCCGGCCCCCGCTCATGACCGGCAGCTCCGAGGGCCTCTGGGTCACGGGCACGATGGCCGCGGCGGCCGCCGTCGCCGCCGTCCAGGGCGGCCGCGCCCACCGGCTGGTCGACGCCCCGCTGCTGGAGGTCACCGCATACGCCACCAACCTCTTCCAGGACGTCGGCGCCGCTATCACGGGTGCCTCGCCGGCGGCACCGCCGTACCGCAACCGGCTGAACCCCTCGGTGGAGCCGGCCTCGGACGGCTGGGTCGGCTTCAACCTGGCCTCCGCCCAGAACCACGAGGACTTCGTCGTCCTGATCGAGCGCGCCGACTGGCTCGGCGACCCGCAGATGACGACGCACTTCGGCCGTTACGAGCGGTATGAGGAGTTCACCGCCGCGGTGCGGGCCTGGACCACGCGGCACACCGTCGCCGAGGTGGTCGAGCAGGCATCCGCCTTCCGGATCCCGTGCGCGCCGGTGCACAACGGCCGGACGATCCTGGCGGACCCGCACGTCATCGACCGCGGCTTCTACCAGCCGAACGCGCACGACCCCGGCTTCCTGGAGCCGGCACCGCCGTTCCTGTTCGACGGCGTCCGGCCGCGGCGCGACAAGGAGTCACCGCCCGAGGCGCGGGTGGCGACGAAGACGGGGGCGGGGGCCGGCGTGCCGGACGACGCCCTCCCGTTCGCCGGCCTGCGCGTGCTCGACCTCGGCACCTGGTGGGTCGGTGGCTTCGTCGGTACCGCGCTCGGCGCGCTCGGCGCGGACGTGCTCAAGGTGGAGAGCACGCGGCGCGTCGACGGCGCCCGCCTGGTCGGCCCCGCCCCCGCGACCCAGGACCACTGGTGGGAGCAGGGCGCCTTCTACCTGGGCGGGAACAGCGACAAGCGCGGCATCACCGTCGACTTCTCCGTGCCCGCCGGCCGGGAGCTGCTGGCGCGGCTGATCGCCGGGGCCGACGTGCTGATCGAGAACTACTCGCCGCGGGTGCTCGAGTCGGCTGGGCTCGGCTGGGACGCCGTCCACGAGCTCAACCCGCGGCTGGTCATGCTCCGGATGCCCGCGTTCGGGCTGACGGGGCCGCGCCGGTCGATGATCGGCTACGCGCAGACCGTCGAACAGTTCTCCGGTCTGTGCTGGCGGACCGGCTACCCGGACGCCGCCCCGCACAACCCCAGCGGCCCCGCCGACCCGATGGCCGCGGCCAACTCGCTTCTCGCGCTCTCGTCGGCGCTGTTCACCGCCCGTCGGACGGGCAGGGGAACGCTCGTCGAGTCACCGTTGGCCGAGGCCGCGCTGGTGATGGCCAGCGAGCAGGTCCTCGCGTGGACCTCCGAGGGCGTTCTGCTGGAACGGCTCGGCAACCGGGACGCCGTCGCGGCCCCGCAGGGCGTGTTCCCGACGGCCGAACCCGACCGGTGGGTTGCCCTCACTGTCGCGGATGACGAGCAGTGGCAGGCGCTCGCCGGGCTGATGGACCCCGGCCGCCGGGCCACCGGGGACCCGGAGCTCGCGACCGCCGACGGGCGGCGGGCGCGGGCCGACGAGCTCGAGAAGCGGATCGCCGCGTGGACTGCCGGGCAGGAACGCGGGGCACTCGTCGAGCGGCTGCTCGCGGCGGGCATCCCGGCGGGCGAGGTCCGGGACGGCCGGTTCGTCCACGACCACCCGCACCTGGCGGCACGCGGCTTCTACCGGTTGGTCGAGCTGCCGTGGGCGGGAAGCATCCCGCTGCCGCTGCTGCCGGTCCGCGCCGTCTCCGGCGGCTGGGCGCACCGCCGCAGGCCGCCGACGCTCGGCGAGCACAACGCCGAGGTGCTCGGCACCGAGCTGGGCCTCGACGAGGCGCGGCTCGCTGAACTCGCGGCGGACGGCATCATCGGAACGGTGCCTCTAGGCGTCTGAGGCGGTCCCGTGACGGACGCTTCGCGCCCGCCACCGGGCACCGCCTGTCGGGCGCTGAGCCTAACCTCCCAGATCGCTTCGCGATCCGGCAGGAACCCTGCTCCTCGCGTGGTTCCGGGCTGAGGCATATGACGGTGGCCCAACCGGTGTCGGGCCGACGAAGTGGTTGCGTCGACACTGCGCCGAAGCGCCGTCACTATCAGTGGTCGGGTTGCGAGGATAGCTCGCGCAGCTCGCCGCCAGTGAGCGCAGGACGGTGGTCAGTGCTGTGGCGCCGGCTTCGCAGTCGGTTGGCTCGGCGCACTCCACCGGTGAGTGGGAGACACCAGTCGGGTTGCGCACGAACAGCATCCGCTCATCGGACCTGGCCTATCGCATCTCGCCGGCGCCCACGTACGGGTACTGGCTCCTCAGCGGGTTCCCTTCGGCGAAGCGCTCGAGGCGGAAGTCGGCCGCCGGGATGTCCCGGTCGTGGCTGTCACCGTCGAGGACCAGGTCGGCCATCAGGGTGCCGACCGCCGGGCTGATCTTGAAGCCGTGGCCGGAGAAGCCGGCCGCGAGGAACAGCCCGTCCGCGCCGGCCGGCGCGATGACCGGGTTCCAGTCGGGTGTGACGTCGTAGCAGCCGGCGTACGTATGGGCCACGGCCGGCTCTGGGAACTTGTCGAAGCGGTGCAGCACCTTCTCGGCCGCCCGCTCCAGCCCGGCCTCGCCGGCCTGGTTGGAGTAGTCGTCCGGGTCGGCGAACGTCGGCTGGCTGTGGTCGCTGTTGCCGACCAGCAGCTCGCCCGAGCCCTCGATGCGCGCGTACTGCAGGCTGACCAGGTCGGAGAGCACCGGCAGGTCCCGCAGCGGCTCGCCGGCGTCGACGACCAGCAGCTCCGAGCGCAGCGACTGGACGGGCAGGTCGACACCGACGCCGGCCATCAGCGTTCTCGACCACCAGCCCGCGGCCACGACGACGACGTCGGCGTCGACCACCTCGCCGACGGCGAGCTCGACGCCGGTCACCCTGTCCCCGCGGGTCAGGATGCGCGTCACGGGCGTGCCCTGCCGGATGCGGGCGCCGCCGTCGCGGGCCTCGAGGCCGAAATGGTTCGCGAGCTGCGAGGCGTCGGCGTACCCGCCGCGGGGCTCGTAGGCGAAGGCCGCGAGGTCGTCGAGGCGCAGGTACGGCCACAGCCCGGCCGCCCGGTCGTGGGAGATCATCTCCGCGTTGATCCCGAGCCCCTGGTGGGTCTCGGTGTTGGCGCGTAGCGGTTCCACGTTCTCGGTGCCCACGGCGACCAGGTAGCCGACCTGCCGGAACCCGACGGCCTCGCCGAGCTCCTCGAACACCGGCAGGCTGCGCCAGGCCATCGCGGCGATGGACGGCACGCCGTAGTGGCACCGCACGATGCCGCTGGACTTGCCGGTCCCGCCGCTGGCCAGCGTCGCCCGTTCGAGTACGAGCACGTCGCGCACCCCGCGCGCGATCAGGGCACGGGCGATCGCGAGACCGATCAGCCCCCCACCGACGATCACGATACGCCCGCCGGCCACGACACCCTCCGATCCACCGGGCCGCGAGGCCCGCCACGTCGACGCTAGCCAGTGGCATCCGGAGAGCCTGTGGCCGGTAGCGGAAGAGGGCCGAGGATCACGGGGCCGGTGCCCATTGCCGGCGTCGATGCGGTCCGCGCCGGCCGCCAGGTCCGCTGATCGGCACCGGCGGTGTCCACCGTCGTCCCGCCTGGTCCGCCGGCCCGGCCCACGCCCGGACACGTCACCGTGAGTGCCATCGGATTGCGGTGTCCGGATGGATGGGCGGGGCTGGTGGTGAGGCGTTCCCGGCGTCACTATGTGAAATCCTGACCGCCCGGATCTGGATGACCTTGATGGTGCGGCGGTCCGGCGGGGCGGAGGGCGACTGTGCCGAAGCGGTTCTCGCCCACGCGTTCTGCGCCCCAGGCCGCTCGCCGCGCGACTCGTCAGCTGCCGGCCGATTCCGGCGGGGGCGGAGCGCATCGCGGTGACCGGCGGTTTCCAGGCGACGCTGACCGGCCTTCTCGCCCGCCGGGGCCGAGGCCGGGGGAGAGGAACGAGAATGCTGCTGCGGAACAAGACCACTGTTGTCACCGGGGTAGGGAGTGGTCTGGGCCGGGAGATGGCCACGGCCATGCTCGCCGCCGGCGCGAACGTGGTCGTCGCCGCCCGGTCGGCCGACGGCTTACGCCAGACCGCGAAGGAGCTCGACCCGACGGGTGAGCGGATTCTCGCGCACCCGGCGGATATCTGCGACGAGGAGAGCTGCCAGTCGCTCGTCGCCGCGGCCGTGGACCGCTTCGGCTCGGTCGACGGCGTGGTCCAGGTCGCCGCCTTCGAGGACGCGTTCGGCGGGCTGTTCGACGCGGACCTCACCAAATGGAGCAGGGCCTTCGACACGAATGTCCTCGGCAGTCTCCGGCTGCTGCGAGCCGCCGTCCCGGTCATGAAGGAGCGGGGCGGCGGCTCGGTCGTCCTGGTCGGCAGCCAGTCGGCGTTCAAGGTGGCGATGCCCCAGGCGGGCTATGCGGCGTCGAAGGGCGCCCTGCTGTCGGCGATGTACTACCTCGCCGACGAGCTCGGCCCCGACGGGATCCGCGTGAACACCGTCGTGCCCAGCTGGATGTGGGGGCCCAACGTCCAGCTGTACGTCGACTTCCGTGCCCAGACGGAGGGGAAGACGACCGAGGAGATCCTCGCGGAGATCACCGGCCGTTTCCCCCTGCGCCGCATGACGGAGGACCGCGAGGTGGCCGACACCGCGGTGTTCTTCTGCTCGGACCTCTCCAGGGCTGTCACCGGCCAGTACCTCCTGGTCAACAGCGGCGAGCTGATGCGTTAGTGCCGTCTCCGGCCACGTTTACCCGCCCGGGGCACGGAAGATCGCCGGGACTGTATCCGGATCCGAACTCCAGGCCCTCGCCGGTTCGGATCCGGCTACAGAACCGCTGATCAGGCTCACGGCGTGGGCGATGCCGCGGGCCAGGAGGAGCTGGACAGCACCGCCGGACAGAGCCGCCGAACCGGCCGGGTGAGAGGCGGGCTGGGACGTGCCGGCGACGGCGGTCGGGTGGTGAGAGTGCGTAGGGTGGTGGCCAGGGCCGGTTCGGAGGGGTTCTGTAAGGTCTTGGCTACCTTGCGAGTAGGAGTGCCCCATGCGCCGGTTATTCGCGATGACGACATGTGCCCTGGTGGTGGCGAACGGGGTTCGGCTGCGAGGACGGCTGAAGGAGCTTGCCAGGGCCGCCGAGAGCAACGACCCGGTCGACGCGGCGCACGCCTTTCTCGTCGTGGACGGCGTCGGGCTGCCGGAGGACGCTCGCCGGGCCGCGAGCGCGCACGCGCGGCGCCACGGGCTCGACGTGCTTGACCTCGTGCCGGAGGACCTGGTGTCAGATCGGGTGCTCGACCTTGCCCGGCTGGTGGACACGTCCCGGTACCGCGCGAACCGCTTCGCGCCCGGCAGGGGAGCAGGCCAGGCGCTGCTCGTCGACCGGGAGGTTCTCGCCCGCGCGAACGTCGAGGAGCGAGACGACTACTCCGCGCTCGAGCTGGCGAAGCTGACGCGCCGGCTCAAGCAGTACGCGCCGTCGACGACCGATCTGGCGGTCGTGCCGGGCCTGACGGCCGCCCCTGACGGTGGCGCGGCGGAACGGGTCCAGCTGCGCGTAGCTGCCTGCCACCACCCCTACCAGGCGATGGCGGTCCTGCCAGCGGCACGCACCGCCGCGGTGGCGGCCTCGTGCCTGGCGAGCCCGGCGTGGGGCCTCGCGGCGCTGGTGGCGACCACCGCGCAGCCGGCCGCGGTCGCCGCCGGGCGGTTCTCCCCGGCGGCTGGCGACATGGTCGCCGTCTCGGCCCGCAGGCTCGCCGGATGGCCGGTGTTCGCCGTCCACACTGCGCGCGCGGCGGCCCAGAAGGCGGCCCTCGCGCGTCGGGAAGGAACGGTGCCCGACTCCGAGGAGCGCCGCCGCCGGGCGCTCTACCAGGAGGAGATCGCCACCGGAGTGGCGACGATGCTCGAGGAACGGCGCGAGTCCTGCCCGTGGTGCGGATCGGTGGCGCTCGTGTCGCGTGCCGAGACCGCCGATATCACCCTGCGCAAGCCCGGCCGCTTCCGGTACGACCAGTGCCGCGACTGCCAGCACGTCTTCCTGAACCCGCGGCTCGCGCCGGCCGGTCTCGACTTCTACTACCGGGACTTCTACGACGGGCTGCAGACGGAACAGATCGAGGGCATGTTCGCCGCGTCCGACCTCGGCTACCGGGCGCGGGCCAAGCTGCTGCCGCCGGAGGCCAAACCGGCCAGCTGGCTCGACGTGGGCGCCGGGTACGGGCACTTCTGCCTCGTCGCGGCCGGGCTGCTGCCCGGCGTCACGTTCGACGCGGTCGACATGGGCCACGGGATCGACGAGGCGGAACGGCGCGGCTGGGTGGGCCGCGCGTACCGGAAGATGTTTCCCGACCTCCTCGACGAGATCGCCGACCGCTACGACGTGATCAGCATGTTCCACTACCTGGAGCACACGCCCGACCCGCGCGCCGAGCTCGACACGGCGGCCGCGGCCCTGCCCGCCGGCGGGCACCTGATCATCGAGGTCCCGCACGCGCAGGGGCCGTCGTTCCGCCTTTTCCGCGGTTTCTGGGTCGGCCTGTGCCCGCCCCAGCACCTGCACCTCATCCCGCCCGACGAGCTCGTCAGGGCGCTCGCCGAACGCGGCCTGCGGACGGTGAAGGTCGATTTCGGCCCGGCGCACATGTTCGGCGACGCCGTCGGAGCGGTCTTCTACCTGGCCCAGAAGCTGCAGCCGGACCCCACCCTGCCCTGGCTGCCCTACGAGGCCACCGCCTGGCGGCGTGCCCGCCGGCTCGCCGCCCAGACGGTCACCGTGCCGCTCTTTCCCCTCGCCGCCGTCGTGGACGCGGTGATGCTGCCGTTCCTGCTGACCGGCCGGCGATCGAACGTCTACCGCGTCGTCGCCCGCAAGGAGCCCGCCGCCCAGCCAGCCGCGCGCGACAAGGCCGCCTGACCGACGCGAACCCGTCAACGCCGGCCTGCGCTGTAACGTCTGGCCGGTAGCGGCTGGCGGGCGGCACCCTTCACGGGTGGGTCGGCGCGGGTCGTGGGCGGCGGTAGTCACCCGGAGGGCCGTATGGCTGACCACGTAGTGATCGGCAAGTCGGGACGGGTGACGGGGAAAATCGCGCCGGGCATAGTCGGTGAGGTCATGCTGCCGGTGCGGGGCGGCTCGGAGGCCTTCCACGCCTATGCCGAGAACGGCGAGGCCACGATCACGGTCGGTTCGCGGGTGCTCGTCGTCGAGTATTTCCCGCCGAGGACCGTGGTGGTCGTACGGCTGTGACAGCCCGCCCCCGGTCTCGGGTTGGCGGCTGAAGACCCTTGTTTTCCGGCGGACATATGTAACAATTCCGCTCCGGAAGCGCCCGCGCGGCTCCTGGTCGGAAACGTCGGTAAGGCTCCGCCCAGTCAGTCCAGAAAGCACTTCCGTGTAGAAGAGGAAACCGGGCGGGCAGGCCGGCCGGCGAGCCCGGACTCGGCCGGCACGCGGGAAACCTGGAGGGGTCGTGCTGCTCATCACCATCGTTGCGGTCGCGGTTGGCGTCCTGTTGGCGGTGGGACTGTTCAAACTGATGTGGCGGGTCGCCGAGCCGAACGAGGCGCTGATTATCTCCGGCCTGCGTGCGCGCAGAGGCCCGGCCGACGCCGTGGCCGAAAGTCTCGGATTCAAGATCGTGACTGGTAAGGGTGTGCTCGTCCTGCCCGGGGTCCAGACGGTCCGCAAGATGTCCCTCGACCTGCGGGCCGCCCAGCTCGGCATCGACTGCGTCACCCAGCAGGGCATTCCGGTCGGCATCCGGGGCGTCGTCATCTTCAAGGTCGGCGACGACTACGTCTCGATCGCGAACGCGGCCCGTCGTTTCCTAGACCAGCAGGACAAGATGGACACCCGGGTGCACAACGTTTTCGCCGGCCACCTGCGGGCCATCGTCGGCCAGCTCACCATCGAGGACCTCATCCGCGACCGCGAGAAGCTGACCCAGCTGACCCGGGCGAGCTCAGGCACCGAGATGGAGAAGCTGGGACTGATCGTCGACTCGCTGCAGATCCAGGAGATCGACGACCCGACGGGCTACATCCACAACCTCGGCCGCCCGCATGTCGCGGCCGTGGCCGCCCAGGCCAGGATCGCCGAGGCCGAGGCCGACCGGCAGGCCGCCGAGCAGGAGCAGATCGCCCTCGCGCTCAAGGCGGAGGCGAGCCGGAACAGCTCGATCAAGCGGTCCGGCTTCCAGGCCGAGGTCGACGAGGCCGCCGCCCGGGCCACCCAGGCCGGCCCGCTGGCCGAAGCCGTCGCCAACCAGCAGGTTGTCGTCGAGCAGACCAAGGTCGCCGAGCTGGAGGCGAACAGGGAGGAGCAGCGGCTGCAGGCCATCGTCCGCAAGCCGGCCGACGCCCGCGCGTACGAGAAGGCCACCCTGGCCCGCGCCGACCGCGACGCCAAGATCAGCTCGGCCGAGGGGGACGCCCGCCAGATCCAGCTGGCCGCCGAGGCCAACGCGACGAGGGTCCGCGCCGAAGCGGGCGCGAAGGCGCAGCAGATCCAGGTTCTGGCGACGGCCGAGGCCGAGTCGACCCGTAAGGCCGGCGAGGCGAGTGCCCACGCCAAGCGGTCAGTCGGCGTGGCCGAGGCGGACGCGCTGCGCGCCCAGGGCCTGGCCGAGGCGGAGGCGATCAAGGCACGCGCCGACGCGCTCGCCGTCAACCAGGACGCCGTCATCGGCCAGGAGCTCGCCCAGCAGTGGCCGGCCATCGTGGAGGCCGCGGCGAAACCGTTCGGCGCGATCGACCAGCTGATCGTGCTGAACGGGGCGACCGGTCTCTCCGACGCCCTGGCCCAGGCGCTCTCCCAGGGCACGAGTGCCTTCCAGATGGCCCGCACCATGCTCGGCGGCGGCGGCGGTGGCGGCGGCACGCCAGGCCACGCCAGGCCCACCCCGCCGGACGGCGCCGCCGCGCCCCCGCCCGGCAAGCTGAACGGCACACCCGCCACCGGCGAACGCGACCGGTGACCCTACGCCGATCCGGGTGAGCTTCCCGGGACCGGTGGCCGTCCGGGTTCCTTGTCGCCTCCGGTCTCTGGTGGTGCCTGGCGGGTCGACGGGGCCGGGACGGGCGGGGCGGGCGATGGGCCGGGTCAGGCCGCCTCCAGTCGGGTGGCATTGGCCGCCTCGTCGGGCTCGGTCGCCGCGACGCCGGCGGGCAGCCGCAGCGCGAGCAGGACGGTCGCGACGGCGGCCCCGGCGGCGGCGATGAACGCCCACCGCATCCCGGCGACGAATGCGTCGGACTCCGCCACGCCCGCGTTCGTCAGCTGGTCGGACCTGGTCTCCAGGATGACGACCATCAGGGCCGTGCCGAGGGCGCCGGCCACCTGCATGATCGTGCCGAGCAGCGAGCTGCCGTGCGAGTAGAGCTGGGACGGCAGGGCGCCCAGACCGATGGAGAACACCGGCGTGAGCACCGCGGCCAGCGAGGCCATCAGCACGACGTGCGCCGCCAGCAGCAGCGCATACGGCGTGTCGGTGCCGGTCCGGCTGAGCACGCCCAGGGCGATGGCGGCACCGGTCGCGCCCGGGATGACGAGGGGCCGCGCCCCGAACTGGTCGAAGAGGCGGCCGACCACCGGGCCCAGCAGGCCCATGGCCAGGCCACCCGGCATCACCAGCAGCCCGGTCTTGAGCGAGCTGAGGTCGCGGACGTCCTGCAGGTACAGCGGCAGCAGGAACATCGAGCCGAGGAATGCCATGTGCACGGCCGCCATCAGCAGCAGCGACACCCCGAACGGGCGGTAGGTGAGCGTGCGCAGGTTCAGCAGCGGGCTGCCTGTCCGCGCCAGGCGCACCTGCAGCGCCGCGAAGGACGCGATCAGGGCGACGCCGCCACCGGCGATCAGCGCCACGACGATCCCGCTGCGGGCGCCGACCTCGCTGAGCCCGAAGAGCAGGCCGCCGAAGCCGAGCGCGGCCAGGGCGACGCTGGTCCAGCTCACCGAGCTCTGCTGGGTCTCGCCCACGTTCTCCAGCTGGCGCAGCCCGGCGACGGCGACGATGAGCGCCGCCGGGAGGACGAACACGAAGATCAGCCGCCACGACCCCAGCTGGAGGATGGCCCCGGAGACGGCGGGGCCGAGCGCCGGCGCGCACGACATCGCCATCGTCACGTTCCCCATCACCCGGCCGCGGTCCTGCTCGGGGACGACGGTCATCAGCGTCGTCATCAGCAGCGGCATCATCACGGCCGTCCCGGCGGCCTGCACGACCCGGCCGGCGAGCAGGACCGCGAAGACCGGTGCCACGGCGCCGATGAGCGTGCCGGTGCAGAAGGTCGCCATCGCGATCCCGTAGGCCGTCCGGGTGGTCACCCGCTGCAGGAACCAGCCGGTCACCGGGATCACCGCGGCCATCGTGAGCATGAAGACGGTCGAGAGCCACTGCGCGGTCCGCGGGGTGATGCCGAAGTCGGTCATCAGCCGCGGCACGGCATTGATCATGATGGTCTCGTTGAGGATCGCGACGAACGTCGCCCCCACCAGCAACTTGATCACCAGTGGGGTCCCGCGCCGTGTCGCGCCACCGGAGCCGGCAGCTGGTTCGCGCCCGACGCCGGTCTCGCGCTTGCCCAGGGAAGTGGTGGCGCTCGCGCCGTCCCAGGAGGACGTGTCGTCCGATTGGAGGGTCGCGGTCATCTCGATCCTTCGGGTCGCAGGTCTCGGGGCTCGGAGGTGCTGAGGCCCAGTGGGCTGTCGGCCGGCCCACCACGCGCCCGCTCGCGGCGGCCCGACCAGTACGACTGGTACGACCGGGCCTGGGCGAAGAACTCATCGGCGCGGCGGCGACGGACGACTCCGCCCGGGCCGTGGTGGATCCTGCCATCACTCTCGCGCGGACCACCGACAATTCCGAGCGGGCCCGCCGGACCTCCGACGCACGTGTCCCGGCGGCGACCATGGGCGGTCTGGGCCCGGTCGCGGTCGCCGAGCTGGGGGTTTGGGGCTGGGAAGGCGGCGGTTACGTGGCTACGGTGAGGTCATGGCGAGCTGGGAGGACGTGAGCAGGATCGCGCTCGCGCTGCCCGAGACCACCGAGGGCACGTCGCACGGCCAGCGTGCCTGGAAGGTGAAGACGAAGGGATTCGTCTGGGAACGGCCGCTGCGCCGCGGCGACCTGGAAGCGCTCGGGGATGCCGCGCCGGACGGACCGGTTCTCGGGGTCCGCGTCGCCGACGTCGGCGTGAAAGCGGCGCTGATCGCCGACAACCCGGACGTCTACTTCACCACTCCGCATTTCGACGGCTACCCGGCGGTCCTGGTCCGCCTTGACCGGATCGGCGTGACCGAGCTGGCGGAGCTCGCCGAGGAGGCGTGGCTCACCCGAGCGCCCAAGCGCCTCGCCCAGGGGTTCCTCGCGGACCGCGACTGACCTGTGCTGGCGGAAACGCCGTCAGGACGTCACGAGGCCAGGCCCGAGCAGCGTCGAGTTCGCCCACGCTTCCGGCCCGGTCAACGGAGATCGACTACAGGCTGAGACGCCAGGCTGACTAGCCGAGGTCGGCGTTGGGGACGTAGCGGTCGGCGTCGAGGGGGCTGCCGGGGGTGGCCATGAACGTGTCCTGGTCGGTGATACGGAACCCGGCGCCCACGAGGACGGCGGCGAGCGGGTGAGCGGCGAAGACGGCCAGGTGCACGGAGTGGCCGTCGTCGCCCGCGACATGGCGGGCGGCGGCGAGCACGGCCCGGACCGTGGCGTCGGCGTCGTGGCCGCCGGCCGGCCCGACGGCGCATGTGTCGCCGCGGACGCGGGTGACGGCGTATCCGCTGGGCGTCGTCCAGGCGGCCACGCCCGGCTGGCCGAGGTACCAGGCGAGGTGCTCGACGCGGTGGCCGCCGCTGACCTCGGCGTCGAGTTCGGCGATGTCGTCGGCGCTGGCGGGGCGGGGACGGATCTCGGCCGGTGCCTCGGGCAGCGCCGCGGCGAGGCCATGCAGGTACCAGAGCGGCTGCCTGGGGCGCAGGCCGTGGCGCATGTAGAGAGCCAGTGCCCGTGGATCGGCGGACGCGAACGTCACGACGGGGTGGCAGGGGCCCGGGAGCACGGCCGCCAGCAGCCGCCGGCCGAGCCCGGCGGACTGCGTGCCGGGGTCGATGAACAGGTCGCCCAGGTGGGTGAGGCCGCCGCGAGTCAGCGTGCCCGCGAACCCAACCACGCCGGCCAGGTCGGCCGTACCGGCCGAGTGCGCCGTACCGGCCGAGTGCGCCGTACCGGCCGGGTCGACCGTGCTGTCCGCGGCGGCCCGGCCGACCCCGCCGGACGAGCCAACCGCTTCGGCCAAGCCGTCGGCAGGGATATGGACGCGGGTCCTGCCCTTGACGGAACCGGAGGATTCGGCGCCGCGGTCCGCGACGACAAGCCGCCCGGTCTCCCGTTCCAGGTCCAGGAAGTCCGGCTGGCTCGGCCAGGTGCCCAACAGGTCGAAGCCGGCGGCGATGGCCCGGATCGCGGCCATGTCGGCCGGGCCTGCCACTCGTATCAGGGCCACGCCGCCATCCTCGCCCACGCCGGAACCGGCAGCGCTTCCGCCAGTAGCTGTGGGGGAGACGCCGGTCCTGTGGGCCCCACAGTGCCTGACTGAAATCCCCGTGGGCGCCTGCCCGGAGGAGAGCGTCGGCCAAATGGATTAGGGCAAGTACGCTCCGGGCCTCGACCGCCTGGGGGAGTCACCGTGCGCGGACGGATGTCGGCGTGAGGAGCCAACGCGCGAAACAGTTATCGCCCAGGTCGGTATACCAGCAGACCTTCAGCGAATAGCTGGTGTCGCTCTGGCGCGGCCCGTACCGCGACCGGTGTCACTCGTTCGGATCGTGGTGCTGGGCGATGTTGAGCACGGCCCCGCCCGGTGCTCGGACGAAGAATCGGCGGATGCCCCACGGCTCGGTGGTCAATGGGTGGACAATCTCGTAGCCAAGGCGTTGCGCGATGGCGTAGGCCTCGTCGACGTCATCGACCTTGACCGAGAGCAGCGGGTTCTCGGGTCCGGTAGCGTCCCGCGACAGCAGCTGGATGTGTTCGCCCGAGGAGGGCACGACGACGCGCGTGACCCAGTCCAGACCCATGTCCTGCGCGTCGAAGCCGAGGAAGTCGGTATAGAAGGCCTTTGCCTCGTCGAGGTCGGGCACCGTGAGGTCGGCCGTCACCCGGATGACTCGCATGAACAGCTCTCCGTCCGCATCGCCGAGAAGGTTCGTGTCTTTCGTAATGAGCGTCATCCGCTATGTCAACGGGTCTGGTCGACTCAACTTTCGTAGTTACCCGGCAATGTTGATCATGTCGAGGCTCCAGGCCAGTTGGAGGGCGTGGATTTCGGCGGTGGTCTGTGTGGAGGGCCGAGTCGGTCGGAAATGCGTGGCGATGAGGGCGCGGCGGAGCCGGGCGAGCAGGTCGGCGGCGGAGGGCCGGGTCTTGGTGGTGTACCAGGGGGCGCAGGTGGCGTGGTCGGCGGCGCCAGTGGCGGTGGTGGGCGGTTGGCGCTGGCCTCGCCTTGGCGGTATTGGTGTTCGTGGTCTTCTTGCTGGCGCGAGGCGGCAGGGTGGCTTGGCAGATCCAGCGGCCGGTTCCGGCTCGGCGGGCGGCATGTCGACGGCGGTGTCGAGCCCCCTTCCCGCCGAGGGAAACCAGTGCCCAGCGCGCCTGCCCGCCGCTCGACCGCGACCTTCGCGGCTGTCGTGGTCATGAGTCGCGCCCTCCCCGGCTGGTCGCGCATTTTGAATATTGGATATATGATCCGTAAGATGATCGCTAGAGGCGAACCCACCCAGAACCCGGCCGGTGGCACCGGTGCCACCGGCGGCGGCGTGGCGGTGGCGGGGAGCTGCGCCGGATTCCTGTTCGCGTCGAACGAGCTCGCGACGGCCGTCCAGCACGGCATCCACACCGCCACCGTGGTCTTCGACGACGGCGCGTACGGCAACTCCAACCGCTACCAGCGGGAGAACTTCGCCGGCCGCGAGCTCGGCACCGTTCTGCGCAACCCCGACTGGATGGCGCTCGCCCGCGCGTTCGGCGCCGAGGGCGTCCGGGTCGACGACGTCGCCGACCTGCCCGCCGCGCCGCGCGCCGCCTGCGCGGCCGACTGCTCGACCGTCATCGCCGTCCCGATGGACCGCCTGCCGTCCCTGTTCTGACCGTGGCGTTGCACCGCCTCGCCCAGCCGCCACAGCCAGCCGCTAACTCGTCACCAGGAGGTCACCAATGCCGGTCGACCTGGACCGCCACGCAGCCCTCGCGAAGGAGCTGCTGCCGCCGGGGCGGCTGCTCGTCGGCGACGACCGTCCCGACGGCGACGCCGGGACGTATGCGCACGTCAACCCGGCGACCGGCCGCGAGCAGGCGGCCGTCACCCTGGCCGGGCCCGGCCAGGTCAACGCGGCTGTCGACGCCGCGAGGACCGCGTTCGAGCGTTGGCGAACGCTTCGGCCGGACGAGCGACGCGGCGCGCTGCTGCGGCTCGCGGCCCTGGTGCGGCGGGACGCGGAGAAGATCGAAGGCATACTCACCCTGGAGTGCGCGGTCCCGGCAGCGACCACGGCCGCCCTGCCCCGCCGGGCCGCTGACTATCTGGAGTACTACGCCGGGTACGCGGACAAGATCGAGGGGCGGGTCATCCCGATCTTCCCGGAGAACGCGTTCGACTACACGCTCGCCGAGCCGTACGGCGTTATCGGGATCATCTCGACCTGGAACGGCGGTATCTCGTCGGTCGCCCGCAAGGCGGGCGCGGCGCTCGCCGCCGGGAACACGGTGGTCGTCAAGCCGATGGAGCTGGCGCCGTTCTCGTCCCTGTTGTTCGGCGAGCTGGCGCTGGAGGCTGGCCTGCCGGCTGGCGCGGTCAATGTCGTCCCCGGCGACGCGGCCGCCGGCGCGGCGCTCGTGCGCCATCCGGGCGTCGACAAGATCAGCTTTACCGGTGGCCACCGCACGGCCCGCGCGATCCTCGCGGACGCCGCCGAGACGATCAAGCCGGTCGTGCTCGAGCTCGGCGGCAAGTCGGGCAACATCATCTTCCCGGACGCCGACCTCGCCGCCGCCGGCCAGTTCGCCGGCACGGTGTGCATGGTGATGGCCGGACAGGGCTGCGTCTTCCCGACCCGGCTCATTGTCCACGAGTCGGTCCACGACCAGGTGGTCGCGACCGCCGTCGCCACCGCCGCCGCCCTGCCCATCGGTGACCCCCTCGACCCGGCGACCGTCGTCGGACCGGTGGTCAGCGCCGCCGCGCAGACCCGCATCCTCGGCATGCTCGAACGCGCCCTCGCCGCGCCGGCCGGCGAGTTGCTGCTCGGCGGGGGTCGGGTGGACGCGTCGGCGGACCCGGGGCTGGCGGGCGGCTTCTTCGTCGCCCCGACCATTCTCGACCGCGTCGACCCGGCGGCCGAGATCGCCCAGGAGGAGGTCTTCGGCCCGGTCCTGTCGGTGCTGACGTTCCGCGACGAGGACGAGGCGGTCGCGCTTGCCAACGGCACGCCCTACGGGCTCGCCGGCTACGTCCACACCGCGGACCTGCGCCGCGCCCACCGGGTCGCGGCCCGCCTTGACGCCGGTTACGTCTCCGTGGGCGGCTTCGCCGCCCTGCCGGCCAGCGCCCCGTTCGGCGGCTTCGGCCGCAGCGGCTACGGCAAGGAGGGCGGCCGCGCCGGCCTCGACGAGTTCATCCGCACCAAGAACGTCTACCTGCCGCTGTAGCGCCCCAAAGATCGCGACGTGATCGGCCTCGGCACGACGCTCGTGCTGTTCTGCGACATCGTCTGTCTTCAGTCAGCGGCCCAGGCCCGGTCCTCGGGGGCGATCCGGTAGCCGACGCGGGGGGTGGTGGTGATGACCGGGGGGTCGCCGAGCTTGCGCCGCAGGCGGCCGATCGTGACGAGGACGGTGTTGGTGAACGGGTCGGCGTGCTCGTCCCAGACCTGTTCGAGGAGGTCCTCGGCGCTCAGGTACGCGGGGCTCGCCCGCAGCAGCGCCTCCAGGACCGCGAACTCCTTGACGGACAGGTCCAGGGGCCGGCCGTCGCGGGCGACCGTCCGGCGAATCGTGTCGAGTTCGAGGCCGGCGGCCCGCAGCGTCGCCGGCCGGACGGCGGGCCGGCGGCGCGCGAGTGCGCGAATGCGCAGCACCAGTTCGGGGAAGTGGAACGGCTTGGTGAGGTAGTCGTCGGCACCGAGCGACAGGCCGCTGACCCGGTCGACGGGCGCGTCCGCGGCGGTGAGCATCAGCACCATCGCCCGCTCGTCACGCCGCAGGATCAGCTGGCAGAGGGTGTCGCCGTGGATGCCGGGCAGGTCCCGGTCGAGGACGACCACGTCGTAGCTTGTGGCGGCGAGCTTGGCGGCGGCCTCGAGGCCGTCGTGCGCGACGTCGGCGGCGATCGCCTGGTCGCGCAGCCCCTCGGCGAGCACGGCGGCGAGCCGGCGCGCGTCCTCGACGACCAGGACCCTCACGCCGCGACCGCCGGGCCCGGCGCGGTCACCCGTGGCAGCGTGACGGTGACCAGCAGGCCGCCCTCGGCCCGGGCGCGCAGCTCCAGCGTGCCGCCGTGCGCCTGGGCGATGGCGGCGACGATCGACAGGCCGAGCCCGGCGCCGGCCGCGTCCGACCCGGTCCGTTCGACGCCGAGCCGGCGGAACGGCCGGGCCAGCTCGGACACCTGTGCCTGGTCCAGCACGTCGCCGCCGTTCTCGACGACCAGCCGGACCGTCGCGCCGGACACGGCGGTGGCGACGCCGATCCAGCCCCCGTCATGGTTGTGCCGAACCGCGTTGTCAAGCAGGTTGTCGATCATCCTGCTGAGCAGCGGCTGGCTGGCGAGGACCCAGGTGTCGTCGAGGCTGTGCACGCGGTGCAGCACCAGGCCGGCGCCGCCGATCGCGTCCGTCCGCGTGGTGAGCCGCGCCGAGACGGCCGCGTCGAGGGAGACGGTCGCCCGGTCGGGCAGCCCCCCGTGCTGGCCGCGGGCGAGCGCGAGCAGTCCGTCGAGCAGCTCGTCGACCCGGTCGAGCTCGACGCGCACCCGGTCCGCGAGCAGGAGCGTCTCGCCCGGGATCGGGCCCGGCTTGGCCGCGGCGACGTCGACGAGCGCGCGGACGGTCGCCAGCGGGGTGCGCAGCTCGTGGGAGGCGTTGGCGACGAAGCGGCGCTGCGCGGCGAACGCACCGTCGAGGCGTTCCAGCAGGGCGTCGATGGTGTCGGAGAGGTCCTTGAGCTCGCCGTCCGGGCGGGTCATCGCGAGCCGCTCGTGCAGGCTGTCGGCGGAGATCCGCCGGGTGGCCGCCGTGATCACCCGCAGCGGGCGCAGCACCCGGCCGGCGGCGACCCAGCCGACCACGACCGACGCGACCGCCATCACCGCCAGGGCGACCGCCGACCCGAGCAGGTAGCCGTGGGAGGCGGCATGGACAGCGGCGTCCCGTGACGGCGGGACGGGTCTGCCAGCGGAGGTCGAGACGGCGACCGACACCGACGACGAGGACCCGACGCCGTTGGTGATCGCCAGCAGCACGATCGCCGAGACCACGAACAGCCCGCTGTACAGCGCCGTCAGCCGCATTCGCACGGTGCGGCGTACCCGGATCATCGTCGCCTCCCCAGCCATCGGCGGCCCCTGCCGCCCAGGATGGCCGGCCGGGCCTAACACCGAGATAACGGCCATCGTTCGGTCCGTGTCAGCGCCCGCTCCATAGAACTCCGTCATGCCCGCAACGACACGCGGAATGGGAGGGCTATCCGGATGGGAACGAGCATTGAGGTCGACGGCCTGCGCAAACGGTTCGGGTCGACGACAGCGCTGGACGGGATGACGTTCACGGTCTCGCCCGGCCGGGTCACCGGGTTCGTCGGCCCCAACGGGGCCGGCAAGTCCACGACGATGCGGGTGATCCTCGGCCTGGACGCACCCGACGCCGGCACCGCGCTGGTCGGCGGCCGGCGGTACGCGGCCCTGCCGCGCCCGCTGAGCCACGTCGGGTCGCTGCTGGATGCCGCGGCGCCGCAGCCGGGCCGCAGCGCCCGCAACCACCTGATGTGGCTGGCCCACTCGCAGGGCCTCACCGGCCGCCGCGTCGACGAGGTGCTTGACCTTGTCGGCCTGACCGGCGCGGCGCGGCGCAAGGCCGGCGGCTACTCGCTGGGGATGCGCCAGCGGCTCGGGATCGCCGCCGCGCTGCTCGGCGACCCACCCGTGCTGATGTTCGACGAGCCGTTCAACGGGATGGATCCCGAGGGGATCGTGTGGATGCGCGGCTTCCTGCGGGGGCTCGCCGACGACGGCCGGACCGTGCTGGTCTCCAGCCATCTGATGGGCGAGCTGCAGGACACCGCCGACCACCTGCTCATCGTCGGGCGTGGCCGGCTGATCGCGGACACCTCCACAGCGGCGCTGCTCGCGGCCGCGGCCGGAAACAGGGTCCGGCTACGCACGAGCGCCCCACCAGCGGCCGCGGCGGCGCTCGAACGCGCGGGCGCGTCGGTGATGCCCACGGGCGGAGAGACGCTGACCATCGCCGGCCTTCCCGCCGGGGAGGTCGTCGCGGTGCTGAGCGCGGCCGGCGTCCCGTTCGCCGAGGTCGCCGCCGAGCAGGCCAGCCTCGAACGGGCCTACCTGGACCTCACCCGCGGGTCCGTCGAGTACGCCGCGCGGCCCGCGCCCACCGCGTCCGCCGCCTTGGAGGACGCGACGCGAAAGGACCTGGCCCGATGACCAGCACGCTGTCGCCGCCCGTCGCCACGCCGGCCGAACCGCGTGGGCGATCCACCTTCGGCCGGATGCTGCGGGCCGAATGGACCAAGTTCCGGACGCTGCGCGGCTGGGTCCTCGCCGTGCTCATCGGCGCCGCGCTCATCGACGTGGTCGGGCTGTTCGCCGTCCACAGCACCATTTCCTGTGACCAGGGGTCCGGCAAGGCCTGCTACCAGCCACTGCCCACCGGGCCGGGCGGCCAGGCGGTCACCGACTCCTTCTACTTCGTGCGTCAGCCGCTCGCCGGCGACGGTGCCATCACCGTCCGGATGACGTCGCTGACCGGCCACTACTCGGCGGCACCTCCCGCCCCGGCGGAGCCTTCGGCCGGCTCGGCGGTGCCTCCCGCCACCCCGGCGGACCCGGGGCAGCAGGCCGGCGGCGTCGACGCGACCCAGCCCTGGTCCAAGGCCGGAATCATCATCAAGGCGAGCACGACCCCCGGGTCGGCCTACGCGGCGATGACGGCCACCGGCGGCCACGGCACCCGGATGCAGTGGAACTTCACCCACGACGTCGCCGGCCTGGCCGGCCCGGTCGCCGCCGCGTCGCCGCAATGGCTGCGGCTCACCCGCGCCGGCGACACGGTCACCGGCTACGACTCGGCCGATGGTGTCACCTGGACCAAGGTGGCCACCGCTCACCTGGCCGGCCTGCCGGCCACGGTCCAGGTCGGGCTGTTCGCCACCTCACCCGGCGTCCTGGTCGTCACCGAGTCCTTCGGCGGCTCGTCCGCGACCGGCACCTCGAGTACGGCGACGGGCACGTTCGACCATGTCCTGCTGTCCGGTGCGACGACGGGCGCGGGCTGGACCGGCGAGGCCATCGCCGGCGACGGTGCGCCAGGGGCGAGGCCGGGCGGCGACCAGCCGGGCTCCTACGAACGGGCCGGCGACCAGATCAGGGTCACCGGGTCCGGCGACATCGCGCCGGCGGTGCCCGGCATGAGCTCCAGCCCCGCCCCGACCGCGGCGATCGAGGACCATCTGCAGGGCGTCTTCCTCGGGCTGATCACGCTGGTCGTGGTCGCCGCGATGTTCGCGACCGCCGAGTACCGGCGCGGCCTGGTCCGCGTCACGCTGGCCGCGATGCCGGGCCGGGGCCGGGTGCTGGCCGCGAAGGCGGTCGTGATCGGCGCCGCCACGTTCGCCGCCGCGCTGGTAGCGGCGGCCATCGCGGTCCCGGTGGGTGCGCGGCTCTCCCGCGACGAGGGGTCGTACGTGCTGCCGGTGAGCGGACCGACCGAGGCACGGGTGATAGTCGGAACCGCGCTGCTGGTCGCCGTCTGCGCGGTGCTCGCCCTCGCCGTCGGGGTGATCCTGCGGCGCGGCGCCGCCGCGGTCGCCGCCGTCGTCGTCGGGATCGTGCTGCCCTACCTGCTGGGCGTGGTACCCGCGCTGCCGGTCGAGGCCCGCGAATGGGTGCTGCGGGTCACCCCGGCCGCCGGCTTCGCGATCGAGCAGAGCATCCCGCGCTACGCCCAGGTCACGGCCGAGTACTCGCCGCCGGCATACTTCCCGCTCTCGCCGTGGGCCGGCTTCGCCGTTCTGTGCGGCTACGCCGCGGCCGCGCTGGCCGTCGCGTACGTCCTGCTGCGCCGGCGCGACGCATGACGGCGACGGCACCGGCCCTGACGCGTCAGGACCAGCGGACGTCGCCGCGAGACGCCTGGCTCGCCGGCCGGCACGCGCTGCGCGCGGAGTGGACCAAGCAGCGGACCGTCGCCGGGCCTGGCTGGCTGCTCGTCGCCGCCGCCGTGCTGACCATCGCGGTCAGCGCGGCGGCGGCCGCCGCCACCCACTGCCGGCCGGGAGGCGAATGCCCCGTCGACACCGCGAAGCTGAGCCTCACGGGCGTCCAGCTCGGCCAGGCGGTGGTCGCCGTCCTCGCGACGACGGCCGTCGGCGCCGAGTACGGCACCGGCCTGATCCGGGTGACCCTGACGGCGGTCCCCGGCCGGCTGACGCTGCTGGCCGCGAAGGCCGTCACGGTGACGGTCCCGGTCCTGATCGCCTCGACCGCCGGGGTCCTCGGCTCGCTGCTGGCCGGCCGGCTGCTGCTGCCCGGCCACGGCCTCGGCCCGTCGCGCGGTTTCACGGCGCTGACCCTGACGGACGGGCCGGTCCTGCGGGCCGCCGGCGGATCGGTCCTCTACCTGGCGCTGATCGCCCTGCTGGCTCTGGGTATCGCCACGGCCGTCCGCGACACCGCCGCCGCCATCGGCATCGTCCTTGGCCTGCTGTACGTGTTACCGATCATCGCCGCGGCCACCGCCAACCCCCACTGGCAACGCCACCTCAACCAGCTCAGCCCCATGACCGCCGGCCTGGAGATCCAGGCCACCACCAACCTGGACACCCTGCCCATCGCGCCCTGGTCCGGCCTGGGGGTGCTCGCCGCCTGGGCCGCCGCCGCCCTCCTCACCGGCGCGCTGCTTCTCCGCTTCCGCGACGCGTGACCTTCCGTCCACGACCGGAGCGAGGGCCGCGACGCGGTGGCGTCGCGGCCCTGTCCGGTGATGCGATGAGGTTGGCGGCGGCTCAGCCGCGGGTCAGCCGCGGGTCAGCCGCGGGTCAGCCGCTCATGTGTCAGCGGGAGCCGGGGGTGGGCAGGGCGACGTAGGGGAACGCGGTGGCGAACGGCACGTTGTTGGCGTTCACGGCGTCCCCGAGTGCCTTCGCCGCCGCCGGCGGGTTCGGCAGCAGGACGCCCTGGACGGCCTGCAGCTCGATGTCGACGACGTCGTCGATCAGTCGCCGCCCGTTCGGGAACCCGGCGGTGTCACCGCCGACCACGCCGAGGCGGTGCGGGTGCGCCGCGGGCGGGACCGACATGTTCAGCCGTAGCGCCTCGTAGGGGACGATCCTGTTCGGGGCGGCGTCCTTGTTCAGCGTGTGCGCGTTCAGGTCGACGCCGAGGTTCGCCTTGCTCACCCCGGTCAGGAAGGCCGCCACCAGGTCATTGCGCGGTTCCTGAGGCGAGGGAATGTTGTAGATGGCCTGGATCAGCTTGGGAAGCTCCGGACTGGTGACGTAGCGCAGGAACTGGGCATCGCGGTCCGGGTTGGAGTTGTTGAACCGGTCCTTCTGCCCGACCGGAACGACCACCTCGTTGACCAGCGGCGAGCCGAGCCGGGACACCTGCGACCAGCCGCCACCGTTCGTCGGCTGGCCGTTCCCCCCAGTGCCGGGCAGAACGCGCAGGCTGCGCCGGTCGGTGGTGCTCCAGGCCCCGATCACCGGGTTACGGGCCGGGTCCCCCTTCAGCGCCAGGTCCTTCTTCGGCACCTGCAGCACGATCGAGTTCACGTTGTACCCGGCGAGAGTGTCCTTCCCGATCTCCGTCGCATTGCCGCCATAGAGCAGGTCGAACACCCGCAGGTCCAGGAAGAACGGGTCGTCGGCCTGGCCCGCGAAGGTCCTCAGGCCACCGGGCAGGGTGCGCACCGCGTCGGACCGCAGCTTCGCGTAGTCCGGCATCGAGGCGACGCCTACGTTCGACGGCGCCACCGGCACGTTGTCGGCCAGCACCGTGGTCCGCCCACCCCGGACCAGCTCCAGCTTGTACACCTGGGTGAAGTTCAGGTCAGGGTCGTTCAGCGCCGTGACCGCGCCGGTGTTGTAGAGGAACGTGTTCGGGTTCTTGTAGTGCGACGTGAACGTCCACCGGTAGGTCGAGTCCGCCTTCGCGTCGCCGTCCGCGTCGACGTGCAGGTTGTAGCGGGCGTCGGTCGCGAACGGGAAGAAGTTCGGGCCGCCGGCCGGCTCGGAGAACGGCGACCAGTTCGCCACCAGCGTCACTGTGTCCGGCGCGTCCGGGCTCACGAACGCATACGTGTCCGTGTTGTCCACCGTCGGGTCCGCGGCGATCAGCGGCGCCTCCCGGTGACTGGACGCATTGCCGGCGAGCGGCGTCGCGACGACGGCCGCGGCCGCGCCCAGGGCCAGTGCGGCAATCCCCGCCAGGCCGCGCCGAAGGTCCCGGCGCGGGCGAGAAGGCGGGCGGGGTTCCGGGGAAACCTTGCGGACGGTCAGTTGTTGGTTCACGGATCACCTCGGAGGGTCGCGCGGGCCGGCCCGTCGCCGGCCTCGCACGAGCTGTTCGGGGCCGGCCTCTGCGCGGATGGGTGCACGCCCGCGGACGCGCCCTGTCGCATACCTGACACGTCAAGTGACCGGTCCGAGTCCCTGGCGGCCTCGAAGAGAAGGCGGCAGATCGTCGAGGACCGTCGGTTGGCCGGCCGGGCCGACTCGCGCCCGGTGGCCACCGCGGCGGACGTCAAGGGGCGAACGATGAGACGACGAGCGAGCCGCGCCGCACTCGGCGCCATGCTCACAGTGGCTGTGCTGGCCGCGACGGCGACCGTCGCGGCGCTGGTGGGCGTGGGCCCGACCGGGGCCGGCGGCCGGCCGGCCGCCAGCGAGAGCGCCGCCGGCGGGCAGGGCGCCGGTCCGGTGGCCCAGGTCGGCCGCCAGATCGACACGCTGACCACGCGGCTGCGTGCCCTGCCCGGAGACTGGCCGGGCTGGGCGGCGCTCGGCGCGGCCTACGTCGCGCAGGCGAGGATCACCGGGGATCCGACCTCCTACCCGCGGGCCGAGAACGCCTTTGCCAGGTCGCTGCGGGTCCACCCCGACGGCAACGACCTGGCACTTGCCGGGCAGGCGTCGCTGGCCGCCGCCCGGCACGACTTCCCGGCGGCGCTGCGGCTCGCCGACGCCGCGATCGCCGTCAACGAGTTCAGCGCACCCGCCCAGGGCGTGCGCGCCGACGCGCTCATCGAGCTGGGCCGCTACCCCGAGGCCTGGCAGGCGGTGCAGCGGATGGTCGACCTTCGCCCGGACGTCTCGTCGCTGGCCAGGGCGTCCTACACCTTCGAGCTGCGCGGCGAGGTCGAACCGGCCAGGGAGACGCTGCGGCGGGTGCTGGCCGACGCCACCTCACCGGCCGACGCCGCCTTCGCCTGGCTGCAGCTCGGTGAGCTCGCCCGCGGCACCGGCGACCTGGCCGGTGCCGACGACGCCTACCGCCGAGGCCTGGCCGCCGACCCGGCGTCGGCCCCGCTGCTCGCGGGCCGGGCGCGCGTCGCCGCCGCTCGCGGGCAGACCGGCGCGGCGCTCGCCGACTACCGGACGGCCGTCGGCCGCTCGCCGCAACCGGCGCTGGTCATCGAGTACGGCGAGCTGCTCGAGTCGCTCGACCGGCTGCCCGAAGCCCAGCAGCAGTACACGCTCGCCCGGGCGACCGCGGCCCTGTTCCGCGCGCAGGGCGTCGACGTCGACGTGGAGCTCGCGTTGTTCGAGGCCGACCACGGCGACCCGGCCGCGGCGCTCGCGGCGCTCACCCCCGCCCAGCCGCGTCGCGCCGGCGTGTTCGTCGACGACGCGCACGCCTGGGCGCTGCACCGGCTCGGCCGCGACGACGAGGCGCTCGCCTACGCGCGCGCCGCCGTCGCGCTCGGCACGCCACGGGCACTGTTCCGTTACCACCTCGGCGTCATCGAGGCGGCCCTCGGCCAGCGTGACGCCGCCGCCGGCGACCTGCGGGCCGCGCTTGGCCTCGACCCGCACTTCTCCCCGCTGCACGCGCCGCGGGCCGTCGCTCTGCTCGCCTCCCTCGACGGCCAGCGCCCGACGGGCGGCGACCGATGACCGCCCGCCCGCTGCCCGCCGCCGGCTCGGTGCGGACCGACGCCCCGCGGTCGCGGTGGCGCTCCCGTCGTCGCCTGCGCCGTCCGGCCGTGCTCGTCTGCCTGGTGACCTTCTTCCTGGCGCTCGCGGCCGGCGCCGCCTCCGCCCACCCCCTCGGCAGCTTCACCGTGAACACCGCGAGCGTGCTGCGGGTGGCGCCGGACCGGGTCCGGGTCGACGTGGTCGTCGACTTCGCCGAGATCCCGGCGACCCAGCTGCGGCCCGACGTGGACGAGGCCGGGCCGGCGGCGTGGCGGGACCGGGAGTGCGCCAGAGTCGCGGGCGACCTTCGGGTGGCCGTGGCCGGCACACCGGCCCAGCTGGCCCCCACCGGGGGAGCGGTCACCTTCCCACCGGGCCAGGGCGGCCTGTCCACGATGCGGCTTGTCTGCCGGTACAGCACCGCCATCACGCCGGGGCTGCTGGACGCGGGCGGCACCGACGTCGTGTACGCGCTGCGCGCCTACACCGACCGGTCTGGCTGGCGGGAGACGATCGCGGTCGGCGACGCGGCCACGCTTGTCCGCAGCGACGTCCCGGACCGGTCCTCGAGCGCGCTGCTCACCGCCTACCCGACCGACCCGCTCGCCGGCCGGTCCGACGTCACGCGGGCGTCGCTGCGTGCCCGGCCCGGCGGCCCGGTGGCCGCCGACGCGTTCCCGGAGGTCGCGGACGATGGCGCCGCCGGCACGGTGGGCGAAGCGTCCAGCGGCGGTCAGTCCGTCTCCCGGCCCGGGAACGGCGGGCTGACCGCTCGGTTCACCGGACTCGTCGGCCCGGACTCGGCGCTGACCCTCGGCGCCGCCGCCCTCGCCCTCGTCGTGGCGCTCGGCCTCGGCGCGGCGCACGCGTTCGCGCCCGGCCACGGCAAGACCCTGATGGCGGCCATGATCGTCGGGCGGCGGGCGACCGGCAGGCAGCTCGCGGGAATGGCGGGCGCCGTCACGCTGACCCACACCCTCGGGGTGTTCCTGCTGGCCGTGACGCTGTCCGCGTCGGCAGGTCTTGCGCCCGAACGCCTCTACCCGTGGCTCGGCGCCGCCAGCGGCCTGCTCATGATCGGCCTTGGCCTCGGCCTGCTGCGATCCAGGCTCGGCCGCGGCGCCCCCCGACTGGCGGGCCTGCTAGGCCCCGACCACCGCGGCGATGACCACACGCATGGCCACAGCCATGGACATCACCACCGTGATCACGCGCATGGCCATGCCCATACGCACGGCGCGGACCACGACGGCGGCCATCCGTACGGCCAGCACGATCACGCCGACGACCATACGCACGACCATGGGCATGGGCATCACCACCATGATCACGCGTACGGCCGTGCCCATGCGCACGGCGACGACCACGGTGGCGGCCATGCGGACGGGAACCACGATCACGCCGACGACCACGGTCACGGTCATGGGCACGAGGGTGACCACGCCCACGACCAGGTACCTGGCGGCGGCCACGCCGGCCATGACCGCGCGCGCGGCGGTGAGGCTCACCGTCATCGGCACGGTGGCCGGTGGCACAGCCACGCGCCGCTGCTGGCGGCCGACGGGACCCCGCCGCGCCTTCGGTCGCTGCTGCTGACCGGCCTCGCCGGCGGCATGGTGCCGACGCCATCGGCGGTCGTGGTGCTGCTGGGCGCGATCAGCGTCGGGCGGGCGTCGTTCGGGGTCCTGCTGGTCATCGCCTACGGCCTCGGCATGGCCGCCACCCTCGTCGGCGTCGGGTACCTGCTCGACCGGTCGCTGCGCCCGCTGCTGCTCCGGCTGCGGCGCAGAGCGCCGCGGCTCGCCGCGTCCGCCTTGGCCGCGGGGCCGGTGGTGAGTGCTGTGATGGTCATCGGCGTCGGGGCGCTGCTCATGCTGCGCGCGGGCATGGCCCCGCCAGCCTGACCGCGCGACGGTGCCCGACAGCGCGGTTTCCCCGGGAAATTGCGTTGCGGACGGCAGGCTTATCCGGTGAAATTCTGGAGTGCTCGCATGGAGGAGGTGAAGCCATGACGAAGCGAATGAGATAGCCGCCAGTTGGCCAGTCGGGCCATACGGTGCCCGGCGCTGGCGGCCAGGAGGAGTGTGCGTCGTGCGCAACCACGGCGAGAAGACGAAGGATATGGCCGAGTCCGTGCTGCCCTCGACCGCGCGCCGGTCCGCCCGGCAGGAACGGCGCCGGATTCATCAGCGCCAGCGCGCCCGTGAGCGGAACCTTATGGTGGTCGTCCGTGGTAACGCGGAACACGACGACGGCAACGCCGACTTTCGTGAGGTAATCCGTCGTCGGGACATCACACAGATGGTGTGGGACCGCCGGGGCGCCGACAAGATCGGCTCGCTGGTCCGCTGGGCGGGTAGCCGGGTCGACCGCGACGACAGTCTGCGGGAGGCATCGGTCGACGAGCAGGTCCAGTACTTCGCCCGACTGCTGCCCGACAACCTGATCGGCCGGCACGCCGTCCAGCACATCGAGTCCGAGCTGGAGCACCGCGCGCGGTCCGGCGAGTGGCGCGAGCGGCGTGCAACGCTGGCGGACCGCCTGCGCCGGGAGCGTGCCCAGCTCGCCGACGACCTGCGGACCATCCTGGACGCGGGGCGCCACCGGGAGCTCAACCAGGCGCTGCGTGCGGGCTACCTCTGGGAGGCCCGCGGCGGATCCGTCGGGGCTCGGCCCCACGCGCTCGCCGCCGCGGTCGGCCGGCTCGTGCTGGGCGCACACGACGTCGACGACTTCGTGACGGATGTCGCCGGCCGCCATCCCTGGATTCCGGACCTCGCGCGGCGGCTCGCGTCCGAGGTGGGCTGAGCGAGACCGGCGCGGCGGCGGTCGACCGGTGGCCGTGGGCCCGACGGGGCGCGGGGAGTCGGGCGCACCGCCGGGTTCTTGCGGAACGCGCGCTCGACGAGCGGGCGAAGCGGTCCGGTAAGACCGGAGAGGTCCGGGTCCTCGTTGACGGCCCGGTACAGCAAGGAATCCGTTCGTGGGTGGCGGCGCTGGGGCAGGCCGCCCGGGGCATGACACGGCTCTGGCCTGGCCACCGGTGGTGACCAGGCCAGAGACCGTTTGGGGAACGTTCCCGGAAGGGCGGCCCGGATTGTTCGGCTAGGCGTTCTGGCTGGAGCGGACGCCGGCCTCGACGGCGTCGCCGAGGTTCTTGTCGACGTTGCGCCAGTACTCGAAGGCACGGACGAGGACCGGCTCGCTCACGGCCTTGAGCAGGTGGCCGACGATGTTGTTGGCCAGGCGCTCCCGGGCCGCGTCGTCCAGGACGTCGCGGACCATCGTGCCGGCCTGGCCCCAGTCGTCGTCATCCTCGCGCAGGGTGTAAGCGGTGCGCACCATGTCGCCGTCGGAGTACCAGAGGCCGTCGCCGCCGGCCAGCGCCGGGTCGGCCTTCGGGCCGCCGTAGGAGTTCGGCGCGTACACCGGGTCGGCGGCGTTCTGGATGCGCATCGCGCCTTCCTTGGCGTAGCTGTGGACGGGCACGTGCGGGGCGTTCACCGGGATCTGCTTGTAGTTGACGCCGAGGCGCGCCCGGTGGGCGTCGGAGTAGCTGAACCCGCGGGCGAGCAGCATCTTGTCCGGCGAGAGGCCCGTGCCGGGGACGAGGTTGTTCGGCTCGAACGCGAGCTGCTCGATCTCGGTGTGGTAGTCGGTGACGTTGCGGTTGAGCGTCAGCCGGCCGACCTCGTGCAGCGGGTAGTCGCCGTGCGGCCACACCTTGGTCAGGTCGAAGGGGTTGAACCGGTAGGTCTTGGCCTCCTCGAACGGCATGATCTGCATCTTCAGGGTCCAGCTCGGGAAGTTCCCGGCCTTGATCGACTCGTACAGGTCGCGCTGGTGGTAGTCGCCGTCCGACCCGGCGAGCTGGTCGGCCTCCTTCTGGGTGAGGAAGTCGACGCCCTGGTCGGTCTTGAAGTGGTACTTCACCCAGAACTTCTCACCGGCGGCGTTGATCCACATGTAGGTGTGGCTCGAGTAGCCGTTCATGTAGCGCCACGTCTTCGGGATGCCGCGGTCGCCCATCAGCCAGGTGACCTGGTGGGCGGATTCGGGGGACAGTGTCCAGAAATCCCACTGCATGTCGTTGTCGCGCATGTTGTTGTCGGCCCGCCGCTTCTGCGAGCGGATGAAGTGCTGGAACTTCATCGGGTCGCGCACGAAGAACACCGGCGTGTTGTTGCAGACGAGGTCAAAATTGCCCTCGGTCGTGTAGAACTTCAGCGCGAAGCCGCGCGGGTCGCGCCAGGTGTCCGGGCTGCCGCGCTCTCCGGCCACCGTGGAGAACCGCGCGATGGCCTCCGTCCTGGCGTCGGGCTGGAAAATCGCCGCCCGGGTGTAGGCGCTCACGTCCCGTGTGACCTCGAAGGTGCCGAACGCGCCACCACCCTTGGCGTGCGGCTGGCGCTCCGGGATGCGCTCCCGGTTGAAGTTCGCCATCTGCTCGATCAGGTAGTGGTCCTGCAGCAGGAGGGGACCATCCGTTCCGACGGACAGCGAGTGCTCGTCGCTGGGGGCCGGCGCGCCGGCGTCGGTCGTCGTCCAGTGACGTTCCTGTGTGGTCACGCGCGCGCTCCTTTGCGTATGTCGGGACGCCACTGCCCGAAATGTTCGTGGTGCCGGGACGCCGCCGGCCTCACGCCCGCGCGAGCTTGCCGGTATCGAGGATTGCCCGTTGCCGACAGGCCGCTGATGCGGGTCGGACGTTGAGTCCGCGTACCCGTCGTCGCCCCTTGCAAACGCCGGTGGTGATAGGGCCCTCGATCCCGCTCTGGCCGTTTTGGCCGCCCGGGACCGGTTTTGGCGCGTCCTCGCCGTCGCCACGGCGCACGGCCTGGCCCGGCCGGCGGGCCGGCCGGGTCAGCGGGCGCGCAGCGTGATCCGAGTCCAGGAACCGAGGTAGATGCGCGCACCGTCGGCGAGCTCGACCGCGACGCCGCGCTCCACCCGGCGCAGGTCGTCCCCGAGCCAGGTGCCGTTCGCGGAACCGAGGTCGATGACGGTGAGCGGCCCGCCCGGAGGGTGCTCGAGCAGGGCATGCGCGCGGGAGACGCCGATGTCCTCCGGGGGCAGCGACAGGTCGATCTCCGGGAAGATCCCGCGAGACCGGCTGCGCCGCCCGATCAGGGTCCGGCCGCCCAGCAACGCGACGAGCCGGGGTGGCGTGTCGGTCGGGAACGGCGCCGAGCCGTCGTCGCCGCGATCGAAGTAGGCCCGGTCGGGAACGACCTCGGCCAGCCACGCGGCCGGGGCGCCGACGGGCGGCTCCGGGCGTGACGGCGCGCGGGGTGGGGTGGAGGGCGTGGGGGGCGGTGCCGGCGGGGGAGTCGGCTGGGTGGTCAGGGGCGGTGCCGGGCGCTCCCGTTCCGCGGGCACGGTCCGGGTGAGGAAGTCATAGGCGCACTCCTCGCAGTAGCGCTGGCCGGGCTCGCGCGGCGTCTCGCACAGCGGACATACCGCCTCCCGCCCGGCGGGTCCCACAGCCCCCGTGGGCGTCGCGGCGGCCGGAGGCGGGCCGGCGGGGGAGGCGCCGGCACGCGGAACGCCGCCCAGGTGGAGGCTCGGCTGTCCGGCCGCGCCCGAGAGGTGCTCGTCGGCCGGCGGCTGGGTCACCGGCCACGGACCGGTGACCCAGCCGAGCGGTGGCCGCGCCGACGGAGCGGCGGTGCCGTCGGCCGGCATCGGCGCGGTCGCCACCTGCGCGGCGCCGCCCGCACCGCCCGCAGCGGTCGCGCCGGCCGCGTCCGCCGCGGCCTCGATCCGGGCACCGCACTCGTCGCACCAGTCGTCGGTGCTCGAAAGGTGGCCCAGCGGGCAGCGGACGCTCACCGCGGCGCTGGGACCGTCTTCGTCGACTGGGCGTCGAGATCCATCTCGTCCAGCTTGTCCACGTTCGCGCGCAGCTTCACCTTGCCCGTCGCGGCGTCCTCGATCTCGACCACCTTCTCCAGCAGCGTCAGCCTGGCGGTGTCCCGTGCCTTGGTGGCGAGCCGGGCCGCCTGCCCGAGCAGCGTCGCGGCGGTCTCCCCGTCGCCTTCGTTGCGGGCCTCGAGACCCTTCTGTATAGCGTCGGCGAGCTCGGCCTGTCCGGTGTAGTGCGCGACCGTGCCGTCGATCCGCGTGCTCAGCTCGACGTCGTCGGTCCAGGCGGCGAGCACCTTCGCCTCCGCGAGCGGCTCGCCGTCGACGACCAGACGCACCCGGGCCGACAGCTTCTCGACGCCGACCGGGCCGGGGAGGATCTTGATACCCAGGTGGTACACACGCTTTTCCTCGCCCCACGCGCCCGTCGGGTAGTCCCTGGTCAACGCGTCCACCGCGACGGCGCCGCCGGTCAGGTCCGTGACGTCCGGGAGCACCTGCCGCAGGAACAGCACGTCGGCGCCCCGCGGCGTCCAGACCCGCAGCGCCACCTTGTCGATCCCGCGGCCGAGGGCCGCCTCGACGATGGCACGGAAGTCGTCGGCCATCTCGTTTGGCTTGCGGATGAGGCCGACGTCGCCGAGCAGCCGCTTGGCGATCCGCCGCAGCTGGGCCACCTCCCAGTCCGCGCCGACGCCGCGGCAGTCGCACTGGAACACTCCCTCGCACTGGTTCAGCGCCCGGTCGAGCTCCGCCTCGGTCTGGCCGTTCTGGCCGTCGGTGAGCAGGATCGCGTGGTGGATCGCGTCCGGCCTGGTCAGCATCAGCTCGCGGGCGAGCAGCAGCCACTCGCCGATCGCGGTCCCGCCGCCCGCCTGCATCCGGCTCACCGCCGTCTTGGCCGCCTCTCGGGTGGCGGCGGAGGCGACGGCCAGGCTGTCCCGTTCCGGGAAGATCTTCTTGGCGAAGTGCTCGCCCTGCACGACCGCGAACAGCACCCCGTCGCTCAGCGTGTCGATCGCGGCCCTCGCGGCCCGGCGCGCTTCGATGATCTTGTTGCCGCCCATGGACCCGGAGCAGTCCAGCAGGATCACCTCCGCCGCCGTCCGCCCGCCCGGCTGGGACCGGGCCTGGCCCTGCTCCTGCCCGCCGCTCTTTGCGGTGACCGTGACCACCGCGTGCACATCCGTCCCGCCCGCGGGCAGGTACTTGTTCTGGTTGACCTCGGAGGTGAAGACGAGCATCAGCCTCTCCCCGGCATGTCGATGACGACGACGGTGATGTTGTCGCGGCCGCCCGCGTGTAGCGCGACCGCGGTCAGGTGGCGGGCGACCGCGAGCGCGGAGGCGTCGGGTGGCAGCGCCGCGACGTGCGCGGCCAGCTCCGTGACGCCGGAGGCGTAGTTCCACAGCCCGTCCGTGCAGACCACGACCCGCCCGGGGCCGGTGACCGGTACGACGGCGACCCGCGGCCGTGCCTCCCCGCGGTCGGGGCTGAGCCAGCGGGTGATGGTGTGCGCGCCGGGGGCCGTGTCGGCGGCCTCAGGCGGGATGAGGCCGGCACGCACGGCCTCGGCGGCGAGCGTGTCGTCGGCGGTCAGCCGCAGCGCCCCGCCGTCCGAGCCGAGCAGGTAGACCCGGCTGTCGCCCAGCCACCCGACCGTGACGTCGGTACCGGTGACGACGGCCGCGGCGAAGGTGCACGACGGCGCCGGGTCGCCGGGCGCGGCGGCGGGCATGGCCCGCTGGGCCCGCTCCGTCGCCACATGCAGCCCGCCGGGCACCGCAGGCGCGTGGGGGCTCGCCGCGGTGAGCCACTCCGCGAGCGTGGCCGTCGCCGTCTGGGCCGCGGTGGCGGCGGCCGGTCCCGAGCCGGGCACGGTGGAGACGCCGTCGCAGACGACGGCGACGACCGCCGTCCCGGTTCCGCCCGCTGTCGCGGGGTCCGGCCAGGCGACGAGGCGCAGGCCCATCGCGTCCTCGTTGTCCCGGTGGACGAGCCCGCGGTCGCTGACGCCGGCGAGCCGGCCGAGGTCCATCTCCAGGTGGTCGCCGGGGCGGGCCGAGCCCAGCCGCAGGCCGCAGTTGAGGCAGTAGCCGTCGTCGTCGACCGACGCGGAGGCGCACGCCGGGCACAGCCCGCCCGGCCCGGCGAACCTGGGCCCGGCGGCGGGTGCCGGGGCCTCCAGCGACACCGTCGACCCCTGGGAGGCGGTCGAGCCCAGCGAGACGGTCGGCTCCACGCCAGTCGCCTCCGCGCGTGCGTCCGACGTCTCCGGTACGACCGTGGCCCGTGAGCCGGCGGTCTCCGGCCGCGCGGTCGCCCCCGGCGCCGTCGGCGTCGGCGTCGGCGCCGACGGCCTCGGTCCCGGCGCTGTCGACCCCGGTGCGGACGCCGCGGTCGGCTTCGGCGCGCTGGCGGGGTCTGGCGGGCTGGCGGGGTCTGGTGGGCTGGCGGGGTCTGGTGGGCTGGCGGGGTCTGGTGGGCTGGCCGGGACGGCCGACGCCGGTTGGCCGGACGCACCAGGCGGGGCCGCCGCCGGGAGGACCGCCCCGCACTGCTCGCAGTAGACGTCCGAGTCGGCCGCCTCTGCCAGGCATGCCTGGCAGAGCCGCACCGCCGCGGTCCCCTCGTCCGCGCCGCCCTCGTCCACCGCGCCGCCCATGTCCACCGCGTCGGCCGCGTTCACCGGGCTGGCCGCGGCCGGCCCGTCCGCGAGGGCGGCCTCGGCCGACGCGGCCGGCGTGACGACCCCGGCCGCGTGGTCGCCGGCGCCGCTCGGCTCCCGCGCGCTGGCCTGCCCGGCGGGCGCCATCAGATCAGCGTCCTGGGACGGACGCTGTTCGCGAGGTCGACCAGCTCATACCGGATGGCGGCGTTCGGCGCCTGCTTGGCCATCTCGCGGTAGACCCGCTCGAGGGCGAACCGCAGGTCGGTCTCCCGCAGCCGGGCCCCCGCGACCTGGATGTCGTCGGCGTCCGCCAGCGCGCCCGAGGCGACCAGGCCGACCGCGGCGGCGAGCAGGTCGCGGGTGAGCGCCGCGCGCCGCACCTCGTCGAGCCGGAGCCCCTGGCCGGCGCCGAGCCGGTCGAGCACCCGGGACGCCTCGGCGATGTCGTCCCGGCCGGGCGTCCCCGCCGCCGTCACCGTGCCGAGCACCCGGGCCAGCCGGATCTGCGCGTCCAGGTGGGCCGCCGAGGACGGTGGGACCCGCTGGTAGGCCGCCACGGCCCCCGTCCGGTCGCCCCGGGCGGTGCGGACCCTGGCGAGCCCGAACGCCGCGCTGGTGAACCCGTCGTCGGTGCGCGAGACGATGTCGTACATCCTTTCGGCGTGCGCCAGGGCGCCGTCGACCTCGGCGGCGAGCGCGAGCGCGAGCTTGGGCGCGAGCTCGCCCGGCGCCTGAGAGTAGACCCGGTCGAAGGCGCCTCTGGCCGCCGCCGCGTCGCCGCCCGTGAGCGCGAGCAGCCCGCGGTAGTACTCGACCCGCCACTCCCAGAGGTCCTCGTCGGCGACCTCGTCGAGCAGCTGGCCGGCCTCGCCCGCCTCGCCCGCCTCCATCAGGGCGCGGGCCCGCCGCAGCCGCACCTCGACGGTCTGGGGGCTGATCGCGGCGAGCAGCTGGGCGAGCGCGGCGGGGTCGCTGTCCGGCAGGGCCGCCAGGGTGCTGGCCGCCTGGTCGGCGGGGTCGACCCGCAGCGCCGGCAGCACCGCCCACGGCGGCCCGGCCCTGGTGCCGTCCAGGTCCTCGCCCGTGAGGTGGCTGTCGCCGGCGAACAGCCGGCTCGGCGCCGGCACCGGCTTGCCGCCCTCGGCGGCGACGATCTCGCGCAGCACGCCCAGCAGCTCGTCGTACATCTCGTCGGCGCTGGTGAACCGGTCGTCGGGCAGGGGCGCGGTCGACTTGCGCAGGAACCGGTAGAGCGAGTCGTAGCGGACCAGCGGCGGGTGCTCCGAGGTCGGCGGGAGGCGGTACCGGTAGGTCGAGGTGTTGCCGCGGAAGTTCAGGATCAGCGCCGCGAGCGTCCGCCCGATCGTGTACAGGTCGGAGGCGACCGACGGCCCCTGCCTGGCCACCTCCGGGCCCTGGTAGCCGGGTGTGCCGTAGATCGCCCCGCCGACGGCGTCGAGCCGGCGGACGGCGCCGAGGTCGATGAGCTTCACCGCGTCCCTGGCGAGCATGACGTTGTCAGGCTTGAAGTCGCAGAACACCAGGCCACTGCGGTGCAGGTAGGCGAACGCGGGCAGCACCGCGAGGATGAAGGAGATCGCCTCGGCCACCGGCAGGGGGTCCGGGTTGCCGCCGGCCGCGTCGCGGCGGCGCTTGAGCAGCTCGCGCAGCGACGTCCCGCCGACGTACTCCATGACGATGTAGCTGTGGCCGGCGTGCTCCACGAACGTGTAGACCTTGACGATCGCGGAGTGGTCGACGGAGGCGAGGAACCGGCGCTCGGCGACGGCCGCGGCGTAGGCGTCGGCGTCACCCGCGTCGAGCATGCCCTTGAGCACGACCCAGAAGGTCTGGTCGACGCCGGTGTCGCGGGCCAGGTAGATCCAGCCCTGGCCGCCGTGCGCGATCGCGCCCTCGATCTCGTACTGGCCGGCCCGGTCTCCCTTGGAGAGCGCGGGCACGAACGAGAACGGCGTCCGGCACTTGCCGCAGAACCCCTTGGGCCTGGCCGCCCGCTTGGCGCTGCCGCGCCCGACCGGTTGCCTGCAGTCGGGGTTGGGGCAGATCCGGCGGCTCTCGGGAATCTGCGGGTCGACGAGCACCATCGAGGTCGGGTCGGGCGCGGGCAGCTCCGGCACCTCGACGAGACCGGCGCCGAGCCGGCTGCGCGGCCCGGTCGTGCGCGTCGACCGGCGGGAGCGGCCGGACCGGCTGCTTCCAGACCCGCTGGCGCTTCCGCTTCCGCTTCCGGTCCCACCGCCGACGCCGGCGGTGGCGCTCCCGGTCCCACCGGTGCCATTGCCGGCACCGGGCTGGGGGCTACCGCCGGCCGCCGAGCCCACGTGGGTCCCGCAGACGTCGCAGTAGCCGTCGTCGGTGATGCGCCCGTCACAGGCGGGGTCCACGCAGCCGTTCGGGCCCCTGGCGCTGGGCTGGCCGGGCGTGGACGCCTGGCCAGGCGCGGCCGGTGGCACGTAGAGAGTGCCGCACGTGTCGCAGTAGCCATCGGCGTCGATCGTGCCGCCCGGGCAGTCGCTCTGCGGGCAGGGGATGCCCTTGGATGTCATCCCGCCTCCTCCGTGTCCCACGCGGCGTTGCCCGTCGCGCGGTCGTCGTGCGCGGTGCCCCCGGCTCGCCCGCCGGAGCGGGCCGGCGGCGCGGCGGGCGGCATCCGGGCCGGCACCCCGCCGGTCCCGCTGGCCCCGCCGAGACTGGCGCGACCGGCGGTGACCGCCGCCGCGTACCTGTGGACGAGTTCGCCGGCGAGGTCCAGATCGCTGGGAGCGATGTAGAGCGCATCATGGGCCCGCCGGTGCAGCGCGATGAGATCCGGGTCCTCGGCGCTGCCGTCGGCGGCGGCCTTCGCGTGCAGCGCCCCGAGCAGCCCCCGCAGCTCGTCGCGCCGCCGCAGCGGCGTGGCGTTCTCCTCGGCGACCTCGCGGGCCCGCCGCAGCGTCGCCTCGGCGGTACCGCGCCAGGCCAGCAGCCCGCGGGCCGCGCCCGGCCAGTCGCCGCCGGCCGCCGCGTCAGCCAGCCGGCCCAGCCAGGGGCGCAGCCCGCGGCGTGGGTCGGACAGCCAGCCCTCGTCCAGCCGCCCCAGCGCCGCCCGCGCGCCCGCGACCCGTTCGACCGCCCTGCGCGCGTGGCGTTCGCCCTCGGCGGCGACGGCGAGGATCTCGGTCAGCAGCGCCTCGGCGGCGCGCAGGTCCCCGGCGAGCGAGCCGCGGGCCCGCCCGAGCGCGCCGAGGACCGCGTCGGCCTCGTCCACCGCCGCCGCGGCGGCGGCGAGGTCCGCCGCCTGGGCCGACAGCGGGTCGGCGGCGACGGCCGACCCGTGCGCGCGCACCGCCGCCCTGGCGTCGGCGAGCTCCGGCAGGTCGGCCAGGCCCAGCCGGGCGGCGTCGACGGTGAGCTCGGCCAGCCGCCGTTCGGCGGCCGAGAGCTGGCCGACGCTCGCCGCCCAGGCGGCGACGACCGCGTTCACGTCCGCCCGGACCGCGTCGACGACCTCGCTCGTCCCGTCCAGCAGGTCCTCGGGGTAGGCGGCGATGCCCGCGGCCGGACCAGCCGGCGGGTGGGCGGCGGGGGCGCCCGCGCTGGCTGGGCCCGCGCTGGCTGGGCCCGCGCTGGCTGGGCCCGCGCTGGCTGGGCCCGCGCTGGCTGGGCCCGCGCTGGCTGGGCCCGCGCTGGCTGGGCCCGCGCTGGCTGGGCCCGCGCTGGCGGTGCCCGCGCTGGCGGTGCCCGCGCTGGCGGTGCCCGCGCTGGCGGTGCCCGCGCTGGCGGTGCCCGCGCTGGCGGTGCCCGCGCTGGCGGCGTCACCGCCGACGGCCGGCGGTGCCGGCGGTCGTGGCTGCGACGCGCGGTGCAGGAGGACCTCCAGTTCCGCGATCCGGCGCGGGCCCAGCCAGGACCGGTCGCCGCGCAGCGTCTCCGCCTGGCGGATCACGCCGGACAGCAGCAGGTGGCGCTCCCACAGCCAGTCGAGCCGGGCGCGCACCGCCCTGGAGCGCTCGGCCGTGGCGCCGGTCCGCGCCGCCGGGTCGAGCAGGGCCCGGTTGGCGTCGGTGTCGAGCTCGAGCAGCGCGGTGGCCAGCCCGGCCGCGCCGGCGCGCAGCTGGTCGAGTGTCCTGTCCAGCGCGGACAGCGACCCGGGCGCCATCACGCCTCAGTCCCGGTAGAGCGCTGTGGGCGGCGAGGGCGGTGGGTTCAGCGGTGGGTCGACCGACCCCAGCCAGGTCTGCGCGATCTCGTCCCAGCGCCCGCTCGCCACGACCCGCGCGAGCACGCCGTTGACGAAGCGCGTCAGGTCGGGATGGTCGAGGCTTACCGCCACCGCGTCCGGCTCGGTGTCCAGGACGCCGCCGACGATCTCTGTCCGCGGGTCCTGTTGCACCATGCCGATGAGGATCGTGTCGTCGGTCGAGATCGCCTCCACGTCGCCGTTCTGCAGCGCGAGCAGGCAGTCGCCGTCGCCCGGCAGGCCGACCGGGATCGGGTGGGACGCGGCGTCGGCCACGTGCTGCAGCGAGGTGGTCCCCGCCGCCGAGCAGACCTTCTTGCCGCCGAGGTCCTCGATCCCGTGGTAGGGCGAGCCCTTCAGGACGAGCACCCGGGCATTGGCCTCGTAGTACGGCACCGAGAAGTCGACCTGGGTACGCCGCGCGCAGTTCGTCGTCATCGTCGCCACGATGATGTCGGCCTCGTTTTTCTGGATCACGGGGATGCGCTCGGAGTTGACGAGCGCCCGGAACTTCAGGTGCGCCTCGTCGGCGCCGTCCGGACCGAAGATGGCCTTCGCGATCTCCTTGGCGATGTCGATGTCGAAGCCCTCGAACTGCCCCCCGTCCGGCCCCGCGGCCAGGTTGATCGAGCCGAACGGCGGTGCGTCGGACAGGACGCCCGCGACGAGGTAGCCGCGCTTGGCGATTTCCTCCATGTAGCTGCCAGCGGGCATCGCGCCCGGCGCGGGCATGACCGCCGGCGGGCGCCGGCTGACCTTCGGATCGCCACAGTCCGGGGTGGGGGCCGGCGAGGACGTCGCGGCCGGGGCGCTGCCGGGGGCGGTCGTCAACGGCAGCGGGCGGCCGGCGTCGGCCAGCGGGCTCGTGACCGTCCCGCAGCCCGCGACCAGCATGGCGACCAGCGCCGAGCCGAGAGCCGTGCGCCCGCCCATGCCCACGCTCACGCGCCGCGGGTGACGGACGGGAAGGAGCTGACGGCCGCGCATCATGTGTCGCCGCCTCACCGGTACTCGTTGATCCGTGGCTGGATGCCGGCCAGCGCCGCCGCCGCGGCCAGCACCGACAGCACGATGACGACGGCCTCGAGGCCCCTGAGCCGGTCACCCGCGGCCGAGAGCCGGTCGTCGAAGCGCTGCTGGCTCGCCTTCAGCGCCGCCTCCGCCGCGTCGTCGAACCGTCCGAAGGCGGTCGTGCCGTCGCCCAGCGCGAGGTCACGCGCCTGGTTGAACTGGCCGGGTTTCGTCACCTGGTCGCGCACCGTGTTGCTGGTGGCCTGGTAGCCCCGCCACAGCGCGTCGAGGTCGCCGTCGGGGAAGCCTTCCCCGTTCAGGTAGGCGGTGATGGTCGGCAGCACCCCCGAGCCCGTCGGGCGGCCCTCCGGGGGGTAGCCGAGGCGCGTGGCGACGGCGTCCGCGTCCGCGTCGAGGGCCGCGCCGTCGCCGCGCGCGATCAGCGACAGGCTCTCGTCGCCCCAGGCGCGCAGGCCGAGCACTCTGGCCTGGGCGATCTCGGACATCGGGACGAAGCCGTGGTCGCGGCCTTCGAGCATCCGGGCGCGCTCGGCCGAGAAGGCGCCGAGCGTGACGGCGAAGGTCACCAGGACGCAGGCCGTCGCGACGAGCAGCCCAAGGTTGAGCCACCGGTGGGTCCGCCGGAAGAGCCACACCTGGACACCGGCCAGCGCGGCCAGGGTGACGACGCCCGCGACCGAGACCAGCACGAGGTGGGTCGAGGACGTCGCCCGCCGGTACCCGTCGTCGACCTGCTGGGCGCTGCTCGCGGCGAGACTGTCCGCGGCCGGCAGGATCGTCTGCTGCATGAGCTGGGACGCCTTCTGCAGGTACGCCCCGCCGACGACGTTTCCCTGCCGGTTGTTGGCGCGGGCCTGGCCGATCAGGCCGGTGTAGGCCGGGATCTCGCGGTGCAGCGTGTCCAGCGCGTCGCCCGCCGCGGGCGAGCCGCCCGCCCTGGCCAGCGCGAGCAGCTCGCCCTCGGCCGCGCCGATGCTCTCGTCGTAGGCCCTGCGCTGCTCGGGCGGTTCGACCGGGCCGGCGAGGACGGCGCTGGCGATCGTGGCGTCGGCCTCCGACAGGTCGGCGTGCAGGCGCTGGGCGGCGGCGAAGGCCGGGGCGGCGTCGGCGCTCACCGCGTGGACCGCGTCGTCGCGGACGAGGACCGCGGCGAAGGCGGCGGCCCACAGCAGGGTGATGGCCGCGACGAGCGCCACGGACACGATGCGCAGGAGGCCGGGAGTCGTCCTGGCCCTCGCCCGCAGCCAGACAGCCGCCTCCCGCGCCGGACCGGTCAGCCGGTCGGTGGCGCTGACGGGCGTCGGCGGAGACGCGGTGGCCAGGGTCACATTTGTGATCTTAGGTCGGCCGGGATGGACCGGTTCGAAACCTGACAACTAGCTGACAGTGCGTAACGCGTCGGAAACAGTTCCCTCCGTGGTCTTCCCACGTCGCGCCGTGTTTCCGGAGTGGCGCCGCGTGGCCGCCGCGGTCGGCGCCGGGCTCCTGGCACAACGCCGGCCTGGACGCACGCGTCGAGTGCGCATGTGGCGAGCCAGCGCCGAGCCGCGGCGGGTGCGCGACCGGGCTACCCCAGTTTCGGGGCCCCGGGGCCCCGCAGCGCGGCGAGGACGCCACCGTCGACGAGGACGTCGATGCCGGTGACGAAGCGCGCCTCATCGGAGAGCAGGAAGGCGACCACGGCGGCGATCTCGTCCGAGGTCCCCTCCCGCGCGCCGAGCGGGGTCGCCTTCACCATCTCGGCCATCGTCGTGTGCTCGGCGGCCTCCTGGCGGCCCTGCGGGGTGTCGATGAGGCCGGGAGAGAGCGAGACGATGCGCGCTCCCAGCGGGCCGAGCCGCACCGCCTCCCGCTGGACGAACCGGTGCACCCCGCGCTTGGCGAAGGTGTAGGCGACGCCGGTGTCCTCGGCCGCCGAGCCGAGAGCCTCCTGGACACGGTCGAGGAAACGCGGGTCGAGCGGCTCGTCGATCACCGGGTCGATGGCCGGGTGCGGGCCGGGGCCCGCGAGGTGCGCGGCCAGCGACGCGAAGCACACCATCGCGCTTCCCATGGTGAACAGCGGGCGCAGCGCCTCGGTCAGCAGGGCGGTGCCGACGAGGTCGACGGTGAAGATACGGCGCCAGTCCGCCATGGTCGGCGAGATGCCGGCCACGTGCGCGACCGACCGCAGCGTGCCGAGCTCGCCGACGCGCGCCGCGAGCCGGCCGAGGGCCTCGGCGTCGGTGACGTCGGCGACGAACGGCTCGACGCTGGCCCGGTGGCCCGCGGCCGCGAGGTCGGCGGCGGCCGCCGTGACGGTGGTCTCGTCGCGGTCGACGAGCACCAGCGCGTCCACCGTGTCCGCGAGCCGCCGCGCGCAGGCCAGACCCATGCCCCGGCCCGCGCCGGTGGCGATCCCAACAGTCGTCATTAGATCGTGCTATCGGAGTCTTGACGTCCCCGTCAAGAATTACGAGCCGTTCCGGCGCCATCGTCTGGCGCCATCGTCCCGACTCGCCCCGTCCCTCACGGCCCCCACCGCGCCGGGCCAGGTCGACCGGACCTGGGCTCCGTGGCCGCGGACGGATGTTCGCGCGGTGTCGGCTGGGCTAGGCTCGGCCTTCCGGAGGTGATAGGGGCGTGGCAGAACGACGCGCGGGGCCGAAGCGGTCGTTGCTGGTTCAGGAACGGTCACGCGACACCAGGCGGGCCATCGTCAAGGCGGCGCTCGACCTGTGGGCACAACGCGGGTACGAGACCGGTATCGACGAGACGACCGCCGAGGAGATAGCCGCCCGCGCCGGTATCTCGAAGGCCACCTTCTACTTTCATTTCGCGCGCAAGGAAGACATCCTCCTGGAAACAGGCTGGCTGACCGCGCGGGTCGCCTACGAGGACGCGCGGCGTGACCTCGCCGGGAATCACACCGTCGACGAAATCCTCGCCGGGCTGGTGACGGGCATCGGCCGGCGGGTCGAGAAGGTGCCGCGGGTCGCGGTGCGCCGGATGCTCGCCGCACAGAACGTGGGCAACGCCTGTTACCAGACGAAGGCCGGGGAGCGGTTCGGGTTCGAGCGGGCGTTCGAGGTCGTGTTCGTCCACGCCCGGGAGACCGGCGAGCTTCCCGAGCACGTCGCCGCGCGGTCGTTGGCGCTCATGCTGACCTCGCTCGTCATGGACGCGGTCCGGGACTGGGCGCTGGCCGACCCCGCCGACCTGTGCGACGTGCTGCGGGAACGCGCCGCCCTGCTGCTCGCCGGCGCCCGCAACCTGTCGGTCGCGCGGCGAGCGGCGGGATAGGCGAGCGGCGCGACAACCGTGCCGAAGGCGGCCGGTCACGGCGCGGCGGGCCACCACGCGCGAGGCCCCCGCGGCGGCCCCCGCCGGCGTCTGAGCACCTGTTCCCGAAACGGCGCGCGTCTCCCCGACGCACGCGCGTCCCCGACACAGAGGAGGAGCGGGATGACATCCACGCGGCTTGTGGACCTGAAGGCCGCCGTCGCGGCCGCGGATGGCGCCGAGGGATGGCACATCGCGGCGAGCGTCCACCTCCCGGCGGACGAGGCGCTGGCGGCGGGCCCGCCGGTGCTCGTCCTGATGCCGGGTGGCGGGTACAACCGGCACTACTTCGACCTGCCGGCCCCGGGATTCAGCCAGGCCGGACACCACGTCTCGCGCGGGACGGTCGTCGTCGCGATCGACCATCTCGGCGTGGGGGACAGTACCGAGCTGCCGGGGGAGATCACGACCCTGCCGACGGTCGCCGCGGCGAACCACGCCGCGGTCGTGACGATCCTCGACCGCATGCGGGCCGGCTCTCTGGCCGAGGGCATCCCGCCGTTCCAGCCGGGGGCGGTCGTCGGCGCGGGGCAGTCGCTGGGAGGCCATGCGCTCGCCGGCATGCAGGCCTACCACCGCACCTTCGACGCCGTCGCGATGCTCGGCAGCAGCATGGCGGGCACGAACCTGCCGCTGCGGCCGGGCCGCACCGTGCCCGTCCCGGACGGTGCGACCGCCGAGCAGGCGACGCTCGCCCGGATGGCCGGCGCCGACTGGGCCTGGATCTTCCACTGGGAGGACCCGGACGCCGCCACCGGGCCGCTCCCGCCGGACGGGGGCGATGACGAGCGCGCCGCCCTCGCCGCCCTCGTCGCGGCTGACATCGCCGCCGGGGTACCCGCCCGCCGCACGCCCCCGCCGTGGGGCACCGCCGCCTATCCCGGTTTCAGCATGGAGCTGATGATGCCCGGGGCGTTGGCCGAGCAGGTCGCCCTCATCGACGTCCCCGTCCTGCTCGCCTCGGGCGAGCGCGACGTCTGCCGCCCTCCCGCCGAGGAGATCGCCGGCTTCAAGGCCGCCACCGACCTCTCGGTCTTCGTCGTCCGCCGGATGGCCCACATGCACAACTTCGCCCCTACCCGCGCCACGCTGTGGGCCCGCCTCGACGAGTTCGTCAGCCACGCCGCGTGCGGCCTCACCGGCCTCACCGGTCGCGACTGACGCCCTGCCGATGACCGCGCCGCGCCGCGGTCATGACAGGGAGCTGTTACGCGGACGGTTTCCACGCCATGAGGAGCTCGGCCGGGCGGTAGACGGCGACGAGGCGATGCCTGGCGCGGCGTGACTACCAGGCGGCGGCCTGGAAGCCGGAGGCGAGGGTCGTCGGCCGGGCGCCGTCCTGGGAGATCTGGAGGTCGGCTCCGGACAGGTAGAGCAGCCAGTGCCCGTCGGCGCTGACGGACAGGCTGGTGTGCCCCCGGTCGGTCAGGCCGACCGCGACCTGGCGGATCTGCCGGCCGCTCGCCGGGTCGATCTCCGACATGTCCACCGACGTCGTCTTCGGGGGATACCCGTCGCAGCACTGCCGCACCGCGAACAGGTGCCCGTTCGGCAGGAAGACGGCCTCGCTGTAGTAGTAGTCGTGCGGGTCGACGCCGGCCAGCGGCACGTCGGTCGAGCCGTCCTCGCGGAAGTAGGTCGTGTCCGTCGACGGGTTCATGAGGGCCAGCCGCCAACCCTCGTTGTCCTGGACCGCGGTGATCGACACGGCCAGGCGGGCACCGTCCGGCGACCAGGACAGGTGGCTGATCGGCGCGGGCAGCCCTGACTCGGCGACCTCGGGCGGCATCGGGTACTGCCAGGTCTTGCGCGTCGCCAAGTCGAGGACCACGACCCGGAAGCCGGCGGCCACGTTGCCGCTCGGCGGAAGGCAGTCGCTCGTGGTGGCCATGATGTACTGCACGGCATAGGCGAGGCGGGTGCCATCAGGGTTCAGCGCGGGCGCGCTGCCCTTCGACGCGACCTTCGTCGGGGCCCCGCCGTCGGTGCCGGCCCGCCAGATCTCGTGCTCGCAGCCGGCGCCGACCTCGTAGTACACCGTCTTGCCGTCGGGGGTGAGCGCCACCGCGTCGCCGACGACGCCGGCCTGGCGCAGGGTACGTACCGTCTGGCCGGTCCCCGGGTCCAGCCGCACGAGCGCGCCCTGGGTGGTGACGGCCACGAGCGTGCCCGGCCGCGCGGGCGCGCCCGCCGTGCCCTGGGCCGTGCCAGCGGCGGCGGTCGTGGCGATGCCGGCCGACGGTGTGGGTGACGGTTGGTCCGCGCCGGAGCAGGCGGCCACGCCGGCCGTCGCCAACGCCGCGGCCAGGGCCAGGGCGGGCCGCGGGCGCGCGCCCGCGAGCCAGCGCCGCCGCCCGTACCCGGCAGGGATGACTCTCGGCGTCGTCGACCCCATGGTCTGTCCTTTCGCCACCGGCAGGCTCGCTTTCATGGCTGGCGGGCTCCGTCGTCCCCGACGACATTTTGCGACCGCCATGCCCTTTTTCTGGCCGATGGTTCTGTTTTCGCGGCCGACGGGCCAGAATGTATCGCCCGGAACGAGGCGGAGCCGCGGTGCCGGGTGCCTTATCGGCTTTCTGGCATCCCTGGACGCTCCTCGGGGGGTCCAAGGCCGGACTGGTAGGCGACGACGACGAGCTTGGCGCGGTCACGGGCTTCGAGCTTGGTCATGGTCCGCTGGACGTGGGTGCGCACGGTGAGCGGGCTGATCGAGAGGAGCCCGGCGATCTCACCGTTGGGATGACCGGGGCCGAGCCCGCGGGGCTCACCGCGGCAGCCACACCGGAGCGTGCGAGCCGAGCGGGCCGGCGGGCTCGGCCAGGTCGGGCGCCAGGCCGTCGATCGCTCCCGGGACGGGCACGCCCCGGCCGTCGCCCCAGGCGGTCCGGACCGGTTCTGTGTCGTCCGGCGAGAACCGCGGCGCCGGGACGGCCAGGCCGTCCGGGGCCGGCAGGGACATAAGGACGTTCGCTGTGCCGACGAGGGACGCCGTGACCAAGCTGGCCTCGCCTGTGCGCGCGAGGCGGTGCACAGCGCGTAGGACCGCGGCGGCCAGCAGGTAGCCGGTGCCGTGGTCGAGGGCCTGCGCGGGCAGCGGTCGTGGCGCGTCGTGACCGGCCGCGGCGGCGCCGGCCGCCGTGATGCCGCAGCTCATCTGGACCAGGCTGTCGAAGCCGCGCCGGGTCGCCCAGGGCCCCGACCACCCGTAGGCGTCGAGGCGGGCGACGACGAGGTCGGGGTTCGCGGCCAGCAGCTCCCGCGGCCCGAACCCGAGCCGGTCCAGCGCGTCGGAGCGCAGCCCGCACACCAGCACATCGGCGTCGGCCACCAGCGCGGCGAAGGCGGCCCGGCCATCGGCCGCACGCAGGTCGAGGGCGGCGCGTCGCTTGCCGGCCGTCATCACGGGCAGCAGTGCCGGTACCTCGGCGAACCCGACCGGGTCGATGCGGACGACGTCGGCCCCGTAGGCGGCGAGCCACCGGGTCGCGACCGGTCCCGCGATCACCCTGGTCAGGTCGAGGACCCGCAGGCCGGCGAGCGGGCGACGTGGGCCGGGCTCCCCGCCGGCGCCGCCGGAGCGGCCGGAGCGAGGCCCGCCCGAGTCGCCGGGCCGCCGCTGCGCCCAGTTCGGGGAGCCAGCACCGGTCGCGGGCCGCGGCTCGAGTCGGACGAGCGGCTCCGCGGCGCCGGCCGCTCCCGGTTCGGACGCGAGCCAGGCGATCCGGTCGCGCTGGACGGCCGCGCAGCCGCCAGCTCGCGCCACCGCCGTCTCGAGGTCGTCACCCGGCCACCCGGCCACGACCGCGGTGACGGTCGCGCGGTCGACGGCGCCGCCCCCGCGACCGGTCAGCCCGAGTACCCGCTCGACGGCCTCGCGGTGGTGGCGGTAGTTCGTGTGCAGGCGGATCCAGCCATCCGCCGTCCGGTAGTCGCCGGCGATGGGATCCCAGATGGCCTGGCGCTCCCAGCCGACCGGCGTGAACAGTGACTCGGCGAGGAACGCGGCGCTCGCCGCGCGCCGCTCGACCGTCACCGCGCGCGCGTCGCGGCCCTCGATCAGCGCGAGAAGGTCGGCGATGGCCAGCGCGGCCACGGCGACGGCCGCCGACGCGAATCCGGTGACGTCGAACACCGACGGCAGGAAGCCTTCCGGACCCTGGACGCGGATCTCGGCCGGCGGCGTCGACGGGTCGTCGCCGACGGCCTCCCACAGCCGACCGACCAGGGCGGCGAATCCGCCGGATCCGTCGAGGCCGGTGGGATCGAGACGGCCTCCACCCGTGTCAGCCCGCTCGCCGAGCCGGGGCCCGTCCGGGTTTGTCTCCGAGGTCGCCAGTTCGTTGGCAGGGTGCATGACGGAAGTCTGATCCGGTGAAGCGGTCCCAATCAACGTTGATTATCGTCAACCTATGGGCCGGCTCATGACCGCGCGCGCGGCCGCCGAACGACTCGGAGTGGATGTCCGGACGCTCTACGCGTACGTCAGCCGCGGCTCGCTGACCCGGGCGGGGATCGACGAGAAGCGGCGTAGCCTCTACGACGCGGACGAGGTCGAACTGCTCGCCCGGCACGGGCGGCCCCGCACGCACCGGCGCTCCCGCGCGGGGATCGACGTCGCGGTCGGCTCGGCGGTGAGCACGATCGAGCCGGGACGGATCTCCTACCGCGGGCATGATCTCGGCCGGCTGCTCGCCGACGAGACGCCGTTCGAGGACGTGGCCGAGCTGATCTGGTCCGGCGGGGCGGCCGACCGGGCGCCGTGGTCCCTGCCCGCCGACATCCGGGCGGCCGCCACCGTCGCTGTCGCGAGCCTGGGCGAACAGGTCGGCCCGCTGGCGCGGATGGCGGTCGCCGTGGCGGCGGCGGCGCCGCTGCTGCGGGGGCCGGTCGGTGACCTCGAGACCGGGCGGCGCCTCGTCGCGCTGCTTGCCGAGTCAGCTGGCGGCCCCGCGAGTGGGTCGGAAACGCCCGACGGATCGCCGGCGGCCGGGAGCGTGGGGCCGTTCCGCTGGGGCGGGCGAGCGCCAGGCGGCCGGCCGGGCGAGCGGGAACCGCCTTCCGGTGAGGCGCGGGTCGGGTCGGGGCTGTCCTCGGACGGCGCGCGGGCCGAACCGTTCCCGCTGGCCCGCGGGCTGTGGGCGCGGCTGTCGCCGCTGGCGTCGACGCCGCCACGGGTCCGCGCGCTCAACCGGGCGCTCGTCGTCCTGGCCGACCATGAACTGGCGACGTCCACCCTTGCCGCCCGCATCGCCGCGTCCGTCCGGTCCGACCTGCCCGCCTGCGTGCTGACGGCCCTGGGCACGCTCGACGGCGAGCTGCACGGGCGTGTCTCGGACCTCGTCCATCGGCTGCTGCTCGACCTCGCGGAGCCGGGTCTCGCGGCCCCCGACCTCGCGCCGCTGCGGCGGCTCGCCACCGTGCAGCCCAGCCACCTGGGTGACGATCCGCGCACCGCGCCGCTGCTGGAGGCGGTCCGGAGGATGGCCGGCGCGGCCGAGCGCGCGACGATGGACCAGTTCCTCGCCCACGCGCGCGACAGCGGCGCGCTCTCGTCCGTCGATGTCGCACTGGGAGTGCTGTGCTACGTGGGCCGGCTGCCGCCCGGCTCGGCCCCAGCGATCTTTGCCACGGCCAGGTGCGTCGGCTGGGTCGCGCACGTCCGGGAGGAGTTCGAAGAACGTCCGCTGCGCTTTCGCGGGCGGGCCGTCGCCCGCCCGGAGGGCTGACCGTGGCGCTCGTGCCGAGGATGCCATCCCGTGACGAGGAGATGGCGTCCGTTCGACCACCTCGGTGATACTGAATGAGCGGTTACTTTGCTGTTGGCCTGGCTGAGAGGGTTCGACCTTGCCTGATGTGGCTCCGCTGGCCGGAGTGCGGGTGCTCGAGGTCGCCACCCACGTGTTCGTGCCGATGGCCAGCGCGGTACTCGCAGAATGGGGCGCCCAGGTCGTCAAGGTGGAGCATCCGACGACGGGCGACCCGTACCGGGCGCTGACCACCGTCGGTCTGCACAACGTCTACCGCGGGGTGGACCCCTTCTTCCAGTCCGCCAACCGGAGCAAGCGGTCGGTGGGCATCGACCTTGGGCACCCCGACGGCCGCGCGCTGCTCGGGCGGCTCCTCGCCGACACCGATGTCTTCGTGACGAGCCTGCGCGCGGACGCCCGCCGCCGGCTGCGGGTCGACGTCGACGACGTGCGCCTCGATGCGCCATCGGTCATCTACGTGCGCGGCACCGCCTTCGGCGCCCGCGGGCCGGACGCCGACCGCGGCGGCTACGACACGGGCGCCTACTGGGCGCGCAGCGGGATGCAGCACCTGCACACCGCGCCGGACGAGTGGCCGGGGCCGCCGCGCCCCGCCTTCGGCGACCTCGTCGCGGGCCTGGCGCTCGCCGGCGCCGTGAGCACCGCCCTCTACCGGCGCGCGACGACGGGCGAGCCGTCGGTCATCGACTCGTCGCTGCTCGCCGCGGGGCTCTGGCAGATCCAGCCCGACGTCGTCAACGCCCGGCTGGACGCCGCGGGCCGCACCGGTACCCGGGTCGACCGGCACGCTGCCTGGAACCCGCTGATGCTCACCTACCGCACCGCCGACGACCGCTACGTCGCGTTGATGATGCTCTCACCCGACCGGCACTGGCCCGGCCTGTGCGCCGCGCTCGGGCGCCCGGAGCTCGCCGTCGACCCGCGGTTCGTGGACCTGGACGCCCGCCGCCGCAACGCAGCTGCCTGCGTCGAGGAGCTCGACGCCCTCTTCGCCGCGCGGCCGCTCGCGGCCTGGCGGGCGGCGCTGGCGGGGTTCGCGGGGGAGTGGGCGCCCGTGCAGACGCCGCGGGAGGTCCACGACGACCCGCAGGTGCTCGCCAACGGCTACGTCGCGGACGTCGAGATGGGCGCCGGGTTCGGCCTGCCGATGGTGACCACGCCCGTGCAGTTCGACGGCAGGCCCGGCCAGCCGACCCGCGCGCCCGAGCACGGCGAGCACACCGAGGCCGTGCTGCTCGAGCTCGGGCTGACCTGGCAGGAGATCACGGAGCTGAAGGAGCGCGGCGCCGTCCTCTAGCGCGTCCCCTGACGGCACGGTCGTGCAGGGGCGCTGCCCCGTGTGGGACGGCGGGCGCCCCGGGTTGGCCAGGCGCCCACCGCGCGTGGCTGGTTCAGCGGTTGCGGGCGCGGCGCGGGTCGAGCCGGCGCAGCAGCAGGGCTGTCACGATCAGGGCGACGAGGCCGATGGCCGCCACCCCGACCAGGTCGCCGAGGTAGGCCGACGCGGTGTGGTTCCACAGGGGGTCGGGTTTGACGTCCGGGTTCTGCTGGCTGCCGGCCATCTGGATGACGTTGAGATCGGACGTCGACGCCGCCGCGGCGTAGCCCCACCGCCCGGGGAACAGCCAGGACAGCTGCTCCAGGCCCTTCGCTCCGGGCAGCACCAGCAACGCCCCGGTGAACACCAGCTGCGAGATCGTCAGTACGACCAGGAAAGGCATGGTCTTGTCCGCGTTGTCCACCAGCGCGGAGACGATCAGGCCCACCATTGTCGAGGCGACCGCCGTGAGGCCGACGGCGATGAGCATCTCCGCCCACGCGGCGTGCTTGAACACCGCGCCCTCAGGTGGGAAACGGGTGACCAGCGCGATGCCCGTCAGCAGGACGCCCTGCAGCCCCGTGATCAGCGACAGCACGACGACCTTGGAGCCGAGGTAGGCGGTGGTGGACAGGCCGATCGACCGTTCTCGGCGGTAGATCTCCCGTTCCTTGACGAGCTCGCGGACCGAGTTGGACATGCCCATGAAGCAGGCCATCAGGATCAGTACGAGCAGCGCCCGCGGCGCGTCCAGGTTCGGTTTACCTGTGTCGGGCAGTGCGAAGCCGGCGGATGTCTTGATCGTCCACGGGATCACCCCGAGGACGATCGGATAGGCGATGAGCAGCCGCAGGTAGGACTTGTCGGAGGCGATGACCTTCATATATCGCCGGGACAGCGTGACCAGCTGGGACAGCACCGACTGCTGGCGGATGCTCGGCAGTGCCTGGGGCTCCGGCCGCGCGAACGGCACGACCGCCGAGCCCTTCATGAACAGGTCCGAGGACCGGAAACGGTTCGCGAGCGCCTTGGCGCCCTTGTTCGTCTGCAGAACGCGGAAGGCGTCGGCCCAGTCGGCCTCGTCGAAGAACTCCAGCGCGTGCTGCGGCGGGCCGAAGTAGGCGACGTGGCCGCCCTTGGCCAGCACCAGCAGGTAGTCGCACAGGTTCAGCTGGGCGACGCTGTGGGTGACGACGACGACCGTCCGCCCGCCGTCGGCGAGGCGGCGCAGCGTCTCCATGACCTCCTTGTCCAGGCCCGGGTCCAGGCCCGAGGTCGGCTCGTCGAGGAAGAGCAGCGTCGGCTGGGTGAGCAGCTCCAGGGCGACGCTCGTGCGCTTGCGCTGGCCGCCCGACAGCTTGGAGACCTGCCGGTCGGCGAGGTCACCGCCGCTCGTCGCGGACCCCGCCTCGTCGTCGTCGTCGATGAAGCGCAGCTGCGTCGCCTCGGCGGCCACGAGCCCGTTCGGCCCGCCGGCCCCGCCCGAGCCCCGGTTCGTGAGGCTGAGCTCGGCCAGCACCTCGTCGATCCGCCGGCGGCGCTCCTCGCTGGTCGTGTCCGCGGGGAAACGCAGCTTGGCGCCGTACTCGAGCGCCTGGCGCACGGTCAGCGAGGTGTGCAGGATGTCGTCCTGCGGCACGTAGCCGATCCGGCGGCGCAGCTCGTCGTACTCGGTGTAGAGGTCACGGCCGGCGTAGCGCACCGTGCCGACGTTCGCTGGGCGGAAGCCCGTCAGCGCACCCAGCAGTGTCGACTTGCCCGCGCCACTCGGGCCGATCACGCCCAGCAGGGACCGGGCCGGCAGCTTGAACGTCAGGTCGTGCAGCAGGCGGTTCCCGTCGCGGTCGACCGAGACGCCGTCGACCTCGAACTCGACGTCGCCGGTCTCGATGTGCTCGGCCAGGTGCTGGTCGGCCACATAGAACATGTGGTGGCCGATCGCGATCACGTCGCCGGGGCTGAGAACCGCCCGGTCGATGCGCTGGCCGTTGACGAACGTCCCGTTCGCCGAGCCGAGGTCGACGATCTGGGCGCCGCCGCGGCCGACCAGCAGCTCCGCGTGTTCCCGGGACGCCAGCAGGTCGTTGACCACGACGTCGTTGGAAAGGCCCCGGCCGATCGACATCCGGCCCATCCGCAGCGGGTGCGTGCGGCTCTGCCCGTCACGGTCGTCGGCGTCGTCCCAGCCGGCCGGCGGCAGGACCGGGCCCATCTGCTGGCCGCGGGGGAACAGCGTCGGCCGTTCGGACCAGGGATCGTCCTCGTCCGGCCGCTGGGGCTGGCGGGGAGCTCGCGGAGGCGCGGCGGGTGCGGCGGCTGCCCGCGGTGGCGGGGTGCCCGCCCGCGCGGCGGGAGCGGCCGGCGCGGCCGCGCTCCCGTTCGCCGGCCTGGCGGGGGCCGCGGGCGTCAGGCGCGGCGGGTTCTCGACCACCGCTGGCCGTGGCGCTGGCCTGTCCACGAGGACCTCGCCGCGCGCCGCGGGAGCGGCGCGCAGGTCGGTCGGGGCGGTCGGCGCGGACGCCAGGGCCACCACGACCTCCGGGCCGTCCACCGCGCCAAGCTGGAAGCGGCACTCCTCGTGGATGCGCACCCGGTGTACGCGCCGGCCGGTCACCCATGTCCCGTTCGTGCTGATGTCGACGGCGGCCCAGCCGTCCGGCGCGGGCTCCAGCAGCAGGTGACGGCGCGACACCTTGGTGTTCGCGACCACCAGGTCGCAGGCAGCCGCGCGGCCCACGACGAAGGGCCGGTCGGGCGGCACGGAGACGACCTGGCCGCCGACGCTGATCGTCAGTCCCTCGGCCATGGCGTTACGAGGCCACGGACCGGGCAACCGGGAACACGTCCGGCACCGCGACTGACCACCGCGTGGCGGGCGCGCCAGGCCCGCTTACGCCCGCGAACTGGTACCGGCCACCGGGCCAGCTTTTTGCATACGGCATTGCCGTCCCCCCTCACACCACCGACCCGGGGACCGTCGGGTCGCTCCCATGCTGGCGTGACAGGACCCCGAGCACCATCATTTTCAGGGTTTTCCCCGATCTGTCATACATGCGACAGCCGCGCCCTCGTCGACGAGCTCTTCTCTAGAGGGCCAAAGGGTGTGCGAAAATGATCTTCCTTCGCACGCCCGGCGGCCGTTGTCCCCAGGATCACTGACGGCGGGGTTCGATCCCGCGGCGCGCTTCCAACGCGGGACCGGGCCAGCGCAGCGCCCGGCGAGCCCGGCACCTCCGGCGGGCGGCTGTCGCACCCGGGATACGCCCGCCGGGGACCTTGATGCCAACCGTTATAACGACAGGGCCGTTATAACGACGGGGCCTCGCCGCCGACGGCCCGAAGGTGAAGCGGTTCGTCGTCCGCCGCGACAGCGGCGTCATGCCGCGCCCTGGCGACAGGAATACCGTCGGATTCCACCCGGGCGTGAGCGCGTCTTCGACGGGCCGTCGGAAATCGGACCCGTCGGCGGTGGCCGATGTTACCCCCGCTCCCGACCGGGATTTCCCGGATCCTGGTCGGGAGCGGGGCGTCAGAAATACCAGGTCGGCGCGGGTGCCGCCGTCCGGCACGCCCAGTGTAGGAGGTCAGATCGGCGTGCAGAGCCGTCTGCTCGCCCGCGGCGCCATGGCGCTCGCGGATATGGCGTTTCGCCCGTATTGAGGACCGCTGCTCCACGCCGACGAGCGCCACCAGCTCGGCCGAGCCGGCGGCCTGACGAGCCGGCCGGGACCTGGCGCCGGTCGTCTGGCCCGGTGCCCGGGCCGGCTGGCGGATTTCGGCCCACCCGAGGAGCGGTTGTCTGGCAGGGTGAACGGCATGTCGTCGGCAGCGGGCGAGCGGATGCGGGCGGGCCGGCCGGCCGGTCCGGTCAGGGTGCTCGGCGTGGACGCGTGCCCCGGCGGGTGGGTGGCCGTCGAGCTGGCCGGCGGCGCGTTCAGCGGCGCTCGCTTCGCCGGCGAGCTGCGCGCGCTCGTCGACACGACGACGGTCGCGGTGATCGGCGTCGACATGCCCCTCGGCCTGCTCGATGAGGGCTGGCGGGCCGCCGACCACGCCGCCCGAGCGGTGCTCGGGCCGCGCCGGGCGAGCGTTTTCCTGGTCCCGCCGCGCCCGGTGTGGGGGTACGCCGACTTCGGCGCCGCGAACGCGCGCTGCCGGGCGCTGACCGGCGCCGGCCTCACGCAGCAGACCTGGGGCCTACGGCACAAGCTCCTCGAGGCCGACGTGCTGCGCGAACGGATGCCCGGCCGGCTTTACGAGGTGCATCCGGAGGTGGCGTTCGCCGCGATGGCCGCCCGCCCGCGTACCGATCCCGCCGAGGCCTGGATGGCGATGGTCGCGGCGGGCCGGGAGACCGGCGACCTGATCCCCGGCGACATCCTGGGCAGTGACGTGCGCGCGGTCGTCGCTCGCGGCGGGGTTCCGGCCATGCCCGCGCACGCCCCGCTCGCCCACGCCAAGACGACCTGGGCGGGCGCGGCGCGGCGGCGGGCTCTGCTGCGCGCCGCCGGCGTCGTGCTGCCCGACGACCTCGGCGGCGCGAACCTCGTCCCGCCGGTCGACGTCCTCGACGCCGCGGCCGTCGCCTGGAGCGCGCACCGGATCGCCACCGGCCAGGCCGGCCGGCTTCCCGCCACCGAGCCCGCCCAACTCGACGACCGCGCGGAGCCGATCGTCATCTGGTACTGACCTCGTCACCTGTTGGCCGGGGCCGGATGGCCGGCGAGGCATGTGAGTACCGCCTGGACGGGTCCTATACTTTGCTCGATGTCCGATATAAGTGATATCAGAGCGGCGCTCGGATTTATTCGTTTAATGTTCGTCCTGAGTCCCGACGACATCGCGGCCGCGGCGGCGGCCCGGATCCGTGGACCGGTCGCCCGGCAACGGATCGTGATGACAGTGGTGATCGTCTTCTCGCTGCTGGTCGTGTATGCCAGTGAGGGCGGGCCGACCGTGTTTGCCGTCGTGTTCACGGTGATCCTGCTGGTGCCGCTGTGCCTCCTGCTGTTTGCGTGGCTTTCGCCGCGGCGGCTGGCCAGCTCGGCCGTGGGCAACCAGGTGCGCGACAACCCGTGGCTCGCGAGCCCCATTACCGTCGAACTCTGGCCGACGGGGGTGCGCACCCAGACGGTGACGGCGACCGCGTCGATGAGCTGGCAGCAGTACCCCTTCCGGATCGAGACCGACAGGTTCGTGCTGCTGCTCACCGGACCCGGCCGTTACGCCCAGGTGCAGATCCTTCCGCTCAAAGCGGTGGATGAGGCCGGCAGGCCCGCCCTCATGGCGCTGCTTGCCCAGCACACCCAGCTCATTCCTGATGGCCGTGCGGGGCGGTCACTGTAATGCGCCGATGGTGAAGGTGGTGGCGGGGCCGGGGGCTCCGGGCATGCGGCCCTTCATCGGGACGATGCGGTAGGCCACGGTGATGCCGGCGAGCAAAGGGTCGCTGGTCCAGCTGTAGCCGGTGACCGGCGCCGGCGCTCGGATGAAGTCCGGCTCGTGCCAGGAGACGACCTGGCGCTCGACGACGTACTCGGTTGCGCCTGGTGTGGCGGCCCAGGAGACGGTGGCGCGGCTCTCGCCGGGCCTGGTCAGGACCACGGTGGGTTTGCGGCCAGTCCCCGGCCACGGGATGTGGCCGGGGAGCGGGCCGTAGGGCGCGCCGATGCCCAGACCCGCGAGAGCGTCGGCGAAGCCGCGGGCGATGATCACCTCTCCGTCCGGAGTCGGGTGCGAGCCGTCCCAGGCGTCGCGCAGCGGATCCCAGTCGATGTCCGTGCGGGCGACGACCACCTTGGACGTCGGCGTCGACCAGCCGGGCGCCTGCGCGTCGAGGATCGCGTTGAACGGCGGCGCGCCCGGCAGGTTCATGCTGTTGTCGCGGAAGTCGGCCCTGGTGAGCACATGACCGACGACGAAGTTCATATTCGGGTTCACCCGGCGCGCGTTGTCGATGAGCTGCTTCATCAGCACGGCGGTGTCGGGTGGCTGAGTCCAGTAGGTCAGGTCGTTGGCGCCGATCGCGATAAGCATGACGTCGGCAGGGTGTGCGCGGACCGCGGCCTCGATCTGCGGCACCTCACTGCGCAGCGAGGTCCCCCAGCGGGCGTGGTGCTCGCTGTCGAAGGCGGGGTCGGCGTAGTCGTGCGAGCCGCCCTTGTCGGCGACATTGTCCCAGATGTCGTCGCGGTCGCCGACGAAGTCCACCCGCCCGGTCGCCGTACGGGTCAGGTGCTCGGCGAGCCGGTAGCGCCAGGTGTAGTCGCCGGCGGACTCGTGGGTGATCGAGTCCCCGACGATCATGACGCGCAGCTGGGGCGGGGGAGAAGTGGCCGTCGCGCGGCCTCCGGCCGCCGCGTCGCCGGAACAGCCGGCGACCAGCACGGCGGCGACGAGCGCGATGAGCGCGGCGAGCTGGACGCGGCGCGCGGCGCGGTGGCGCGTGGGGCGGCACCGCCCGGCTGTCCTGCGCAAGCACGTCTCCTCATGCCGACGTCGATATCCGCCTGAATCGGATGGATCGGACGATCGGTCGGCGCTGGCGCCGGAGGTCGCATGACGGCCGAAGGCCACATGACAATGGCGAAGCCAGCGCGGCCGAACGTCCGCCAACAGTCTCAGACCGGGCGACGACCGGCCCGGCAGGCTCATTCTGCCGTCTGACCGCCGCGGCGCCAGCGAGGGTGGCCAACCGCGTGCCGAGAGTGACCGGGGTCTCAGGCGCCCTAGAGGACGAGGGCGGCGATGAGCCAGGTGAGGGCCGCGAGGACGCCGGCGGCCAGCTCGAGGACGAGGCCGATGCCGATCGCGACAAGGGCGGCCCAGGTCGAGCCGAGGGCCGCCCGCCAGTCCTTGAGCCGGACCGCCTCCGCCAGGTAGATGCCGAGCAGACCGCCGATCAGCAGGCCGAGCACCGGGATCGCGAAGAAACCGATGATGGCGCCGACGACACCGAGAAGCAGCGTCGTCGGCGGCGCGCCCCGGCCCGCGGTGGCCTTGGCCGGCAGCACGTACTTGGCCCCCGTGCCAAGGGCGGCCAGCACCACCATCACCGCGAAGACCGCCCAGCGCGCTCCGCCGCCGTCGGCGATGGTCCACCACAGCCCAGCACCGAGGATGATCAGCAGTCCGGGCAGCACCGGCAGGACGACCCCGATCAGGCCGACGGCCATGAGCACGCCGACGACCACCTGCATGCCGACACTCAACGTGCGACCTCCGGGGCCAGGGACAGCCAGCGCATCGTCGGGCCGTCGTCCGCGGAACCTACCCATCCCAGCACGGATATCCCAGAACGGGTGGCGGCACTCAGACCGACGGGTAACCAGCCAAACTCCGCCCACCGCCGCCGTGCGGCCCACGATCCGTAACCGACGTGGGCGCGAGTTCGTCCTGGCGAGCTGTTCGCCCAACCCGGCCACCCGGTCTCAATTGTCCATGAGCCGACGTGGGCCGACATCATCCTGGCGAGTCACCCGCCCAACTCCGCCACACTGGGTGACGGCGCTTTGGCGCAGCGCCAAAGCAACCACGTCCCTGGGCTGGATCCAGACCGGCCACCGCCATATGCCTCGGCCCCGAACCACGTGGGGAGCAGGGTTCCTGCCGGATCGACGGAGCTTGCGGAGTCGATCTGGGAGGTTAGGCTCAGCGCCCGAAACGAGGCGAGCGCGTTCAGCGCCTCGCTCGCTAGAAGTCGTAGGCCCGCTCGCCGTGCAGGGCGATGTCCATGCCCTCGCGCTCCTCGTCGACGGACAGCCGTATCCGGACGAACATGCGGATCACATAGCCGATGATGAGGGTGGCGACGAACGAGTAGCTGACGACCGCGGCGACCGCGAGCCCCTGCTTTCCGAGCAGGTCGAACCCGCCTCCGTAGAAGGCGCCGTCTTCGCCGCCGGTGTCGGACGAGCCCCAGAAGCCGATCAGCAGCGCGCCGAGGCTGCCGCCGACGAGGTGGACCGCGCCGACGTCGAGTGCGTCGTCGATACCGACCTTGCCCTTGATCCCGGTGACCGACGCGCACACGATGCCGGCGATGAAGCCGATGAAGATCGAGCCGACAGGCGTCACGTAGCCGGCCGCCGGCGTGATCGCGACCAGGCCGGCGACCGCGCCGGAGGCGGCGCCCAGGGTGGTCGCGCGTCCGTCACGCAGCTTCTCGGTGAGGATCCAGCCGAGCAGCGCGCAGGCGGTGGCGGTGTTGGTGTTCATGAACGCGAAGCCGGCGAGGGTGTTCGCCTTCAGCGCGGAACCGGCGTTGAAGCCGAACCAGCCGAACCACAGCAGACCTGCGCCGAGCAGGACGAACGGCACGTTGTGCGGCCGGAAGTTGCCGTCCGGCCAGCCGCGCCGTTTGCCGATCACGATGGCGATGGCGATGGCCGCGGCGCCGGCGTTGGCGTGCACCACCGTCCCACCGGCGAAGTCCTCGGCACCGTGCTCGAACAGCCAGCCGGTCGGGGAGAAGACCCAGTGCGCGACCGGCGCGTACACCAGGGCGGACCACAGGACGATGAAGGTCGCGAACGGGCCGAAGCGGAACCGGTCCGCCGGTCCGCCGGTGATCAGCGCCGGGGTGACGATGGCGAACATCAGCTGGAACGCGGCGAAGACGATCGGCGGGATGCTCTGTGCGAGCGGGCCCGCGTACCCGGGTACCTGCTCGTTCATGTGCTGCAGCCCGGCGAAGTGCAGCCCGCCGAAGTAGGCGTTCTGGCCGCCGAAGGCGATGCTGTAGGTACAGGTCACCCACAGCAGGCTGACGATCCCCATACAGAAGAAGTTCTGCATCAGCATGCCGAGGACGTTCTCCACGCGGACCATTCCGCCGTAGAAGAACGCCAGACCGGGCGTCATCACGAGTACGAGCGCGGAGCTGGCCAGCAGCCACGCGGTATCTCCGGTGTCGAGCGCGCCGACGTCGAACGGCATGTCCCGCCTGTCCTGAGGCTTGAGGGGATTCGGTGGCGACCGGCCTCCTGGACGGCGCGGTACCGGATCATCACACCGGCAGGAGACCCAAGGGGGCAGGTTGCGCACCAGCCGTTCCGATGTGGTGTCGTATCTATTTCCGTGGTGTTACGACAGAGATTTGGGCTGGGTTTGTCTTGACCGTCGGTGGGTGGTGTGCATTGCGGGTGGCGTGGTTGCTCGTCCGGCCGTCTGGCGGTGAGGGGCGGTCACTGTCTGTGGTGCGTCGGGTGGGTGACCCACGTCACCGGGTGGGCGCCGCGGACGGCCCGTGGCTGGCTGGCGGCGCCGGTCGTGCCGGGCCGCGCACCCGCCACGCAGTGTCAGTGACGTACATATCGACGTACATATCACTGAGTATGTCTCAAGGGTGCCGTCGTTCCGGCCGGGTCAGCGCGCGACCGGCTGACCACAGCGCGGGAGCGGGTCGACCGGGGTGAACTGCGTCCCGTCCGGGTTGACCTGGACGAAGGCGAGGCAACGAGTGAGCTTGCCGAAATCGGCCCGGAAGTCGATCGGCTGCGTGAGCAGCCCGTCGGCGGTGTAGCCGCGTACCGCCCGCAGCGCAGCGATGAAGCCGGCACGAGTCGGGCAGTCGCCTGACACCTGCAGGCCGCGCAGCATGATGTCGGCCGAGATCCAACCGGACAGGGCCGCCTGCTGGGTGGCCGGCTGCGTCTCAGGGGCATAGCGCGACATCGCCTCCAGGAACTCGCGGTGTGCCGGACGGGCCGCCTCGAACGGCAGGAAGTCGGCGACGAAGTACGCCCCCGCGATGGTCGCCTTGAACACGTTGAGCATTCGCTGGTCGTAGCCCGCCGGCGAGAGGATCACCTGGAGGTTCGCCTGGGCGCCGCGGGCGGCCAGCACCGACTGCCCGAAAGATGTGCCGGTGACCGTGCCGACGAGGACGTCCGCGCCACTGTCCTTGATCTTGCGGCCGAGGCCCTCGAAGTTGATCGGCGCGGTCGCGTCCACCGTCGCGACCACCTCGATACCGGCCGCCTTCAGGCTGGCGGTGAGTTCCGCGGCGACGTCCAGCGATGTCTCGGTGTACTGGGAGACGACCATGACCGCGCTGTGCCCGCCATGGGCGGCGACGAAGTCGCCATAGGTGGACACCGATCCCGATTCCGACAGCAGGTTCGAGTAGCTGAACATGTTGTCGTAGATCGTCCAGGGCTCTTCCAGCGACGTCCCCGTCACCGGTATGCCCTTGCTGTGTAGGAACTCGGCAGATCCGCTGGAGGCCGAGGTGGACTCGAGGATGGCGAAGGCTCCTCGGTCGACCAGCGCCGTCGCGCCGGCGAGGTTTGTCCTCGGGTCGGACGCGTCATCCTCCCAGTCGTAGATCACCTGACGGCCGTGGACGCCGCCGGCGGCGTTGGCGACGCCCAGCCGGGCGTCCACCCCGGCGCGGAACGACCCGAACAGCGACTGGGCGCTGCCGGAATCCGGGAAGAGCAGGCCGAGCCGAACATTGCCGGCGGTGACGCCGGGTGACCCGCACGCGCCGCCGACCTGCGCGGAGCCGGTCTCGCCGGACGTCCCGCAGCCGACGAGGGCGCCCGCGGCGGCGAGAAGCAGGGCGGCGAGCGCGCAAGCCCGGAGCCGGCGGGTGGGCCGGCGGGCCGCGGCTGGGCGGCCCGGATGTCGATGGTCGGGAGGTCGACGGCCCGTGGGCTGGCGGTTCGAGGGCTGGCGGGTCAGGGATCGGGACGGGTGGTCCAGGCTCGTCCTCACATCCCTCACAATGGCCCGAATCGTGCCGCCGTGGTGCGGATCTGTAGGGATCGTGATGTCAGAGCGCCGTCAAGTGTGCCTCTGGTGGTAGTCCTTTGGCTTCTGTCAGCTTTCACGCTGTGGTTGAGGAGTGGAACTGGTCGACTAGGGGAGCCGCGATCGGAGCTTTCGATGGCGACCGTTCGCGGTCGCCGGCCCGCGGCCGTCGCGCCGCACTTGCCCGCCTTCGGCCGGCGAGCGGCGGCGGTCGCCGTGAGCGCCGCCCGCGCTCGTGCGGCCGCCATGGGTGGACCGGGCGCGTATGGTGGCGCAGCGTGGTCACGGGATGCTGCCGGCGACACGGGCGATATACCGGGAAATCGGCTCGTGACACGGCAGGATCCCAGCATGACAGTCGGCTTGGCGAAGGCCGCCCCGAGGATCGCTCCGTGAGGACAGCCCGGTGAGGATGGCATCGTGAGGACGGCACCATACGGCGCCATGAGGACGGGGTCGTGAGGGTAACGGTGCCGCGCGCGGAGTTCGCGGAGGCCGCCGGATGGGTGGCGCGCCACCTGCCGGCGCGGACGGTGCCAGGGCCGGCGGTGGGCGGCGGAGTGCTGATGGACGCCGCGGACAGGTTGACGCTGTCCGCGTTCGACTACCAGGCGGCCGTGACCGCGACCGTGGACGTGACGGCGACGGTGCCCGGCAGGGCGCTGCTGCCCGGTCGGCTGGTCGCCGAGATCATGCGTAGCCTGCCCGACGAGTCCGTGCGGTTCAGCGTCGACGAGGGCTGGCTGCTGGTGCGTGCCGCCGGCGCCCACTACCGGGTGCCGACCCTGCCGCTGGACGACTACCCGGCGCTGCCCGCGTTCCCGCCGCCGGTCGGCCAGGTGGACACGCTCGGCTTCGCCGCGGCCGTCAGCCAGGTCGTCCCGGCGGCGGCCAAGGACGAGACGTTTCCGGTGCTCACGGCGCTGCGGCTCGAGTTCACCGGCCGCGGCCTCACACTGGTCGCCACCGACCGCTACCGCCTCGCGGTGCGCACGATCCCGTGGCAGCCCTCGGTGCGGGCACCGGAGGCGGTGGCGCACGTGCCAGCCCGCATGCTTTCGGATCTCGCCCGGATCCCGACCGCCGCCTCCCGGCTCGCGCTCGGCCTCGGCGCGGACGACGACGGCGGCCCGCGGTTCGGGTTGTCGACCGGGTCGCGCCGGGTGGTGGTCCGGCTTGTCGACGGGACGTTCCCGCACTACCGGCGGCTGTTTCCCGAATCGGTGCCGCTGTTCGCGAGCGCCCAGGTCGCTCCGCTCGCGGCGGCGATCCGACGGGTGTCGGTGGTCGCGCCGCGCACAGGCCCTGTCGTGCGGGTCACGCTCGCGGCGGGCACCCTGACCGCGGACGTCGGCCCGGACACGGGCACCACGGCCGCGAGCGAGTCCGACCCGCTGGGTATCGCCTCGGCCACCGACTCGGTGCCGATCGACTACAACGGGCCCGACCTGGTCGCCTGGTACAACCCCAACTACCTGCTGGACGGGCTGGGCGCGGTCGACGGCGACGAGGTGACGATCGGCTTCGCCTCGACAGACCCGGACGAGGCCGCCAGCTCACCGGCCATCCTCACCGGCAAGGACGACCACGGCTACCGCTACGTCCTCATGCCGGTCGTGCGATCGGGTGGTTCCGCGGGACCGGAGTAGATGTTGGGGGCGGGGTGGACGCCAGGGGGGAGCATGTCGGCCGCCGCCGCGTTGGCGACGAAGTCGACGAGGGTGGCGCGCAGCTCGCGGGCCGCCCTAGGCGGCTCGACGTCGCGCCGGTGGGCCAGGCCGATCGTTCGGTGCAAGCCGGGAGGGGCGAACGGCGTCGTCCGCAGCGGCTGCCGGAAGGCCACCATGCTCGGGATCACGGCGATCCCGAGGCCCGCCATCACGAAGCCGCAGACGGCGTCCATCTCGCCGCCCTCGACGGCGAACGTCGGATCGAACCCGGCGGCCCGGCACGCGCCCACCGTGAACTCGCGCAGGTCGTAGCCCCGGCGGAACATCACCAGCGGGCGGTCGCGCAGGTCGCTCACCGCCATGCGGGTGGCGCGCACCGGCGGCGGGCCGTCGGGGGAGGAGATGACAACGAGGTCCTCGCGCAGTAGCGGCGTGGTGGCCAGCGCCGGGTCACTGCCCTGCAGCGGCAGGATGATCAGCGCCAGGTCGAGCGCGCCGACGGCGAGCTCGCCGACGAGGTCGCGCGAGCCGCCCTCCTCGACGAGCAGCCGGATGCCCGGGTAGCGCTGGCGGAACAGCCGCAGCACCTCGGGCAGCATCCCGGTGCACAGGCTCGGGGTGGCGCCGACACGGACCTTCCCGCGGCGCAGGTCCGTCAGCTCCTGGACCTCGCGGCGGGCGGTGTCGGTGTCCGCGAGGATCCGCCTGGCCAGCGGCAACAGCGCCTCACCGGCCGCGGTGAGTGTGATATTCCCCCTAGCCCGGTTGAACAGCGGGCTACCGAGCTCGGTCTCCAGCGCCCGGATCTGCGCGGACAGTGACGGCTGGGCTACGTGAACGCGTGTAGCGGCCCTGGTGAAGTGCTTTGTCTCGGCCACAGCGACGAAGTAGGCCAGCTGATGCAACTGCACACCCAGACGATAGTCCTGGGCTATTGACACGAGCACTTTCATGTCTTGGACCGGGGGCTTGACGGTCCGTACGTTGCTCACTCGTGGCAGTAGCGACCCCGGCGACCCGGGTAGGGCGCACCTCGGCCGTGGCGACCCTATGGCGATCGAACATCGGCAAGAAGGCAGTGATGGCCGTCACAGGCATCCTCATGCTGCTCTTCCTCATCCTCCATATGGCGGGCAATCTCAAGATTTTCTTTGGCAGGGATGACTTCGACTCGTATGCCCACTGGCTGCGCACGATCGGCAGCCCGGTTCTGCACAACGCCTGGTTCCTCTGGATCCAGCGGTTCGTGCTCCTGGTCGCCATCGCGCTGCACGCCGTCAGCGCCTACCAGCTGAGCAGGCGGGACCTGAAGGCACGCCCGGAGAAGTACGCCCACCGGCTGCGCCCGACCGCGAGCTACGCCACCAACACGATGCGCTTCGGCGGCATCATCATCGGCCTGTTCGTGATCTACCACATCCTTGACCTGACCGCGCTGGTCGCGAACCCGAACGGGGTCGAGGGCGCCGCCTACGACAACGTCGTCGCGGACTTCTCGCACTGGTACATCGCGCTCGCCTACATCGTCGCGATGCTCGCGCTGTGCCTGCACATCGCGCACGGCTTCTGGAGCGCGGCGCGCACCCTCGGGGCCGTCACCAGCGCCACCCGCGCGACCGCGTACAAGGCGACCGCCGGCGTGCTCGCCGTCGTGATCACGCTCGGCTTCCTGTCTGTCCCGATCGCCGTCATGGCCGGTTTGGTGGATTGAGCATGTCTGACACGTTCGGATACACGGTCGGCACGGATCTCGCCGACAAGGCCGCCCCGGACGGCCCGATCGAGACCCGCTGGAGCCGGCGCAAGTTCGAGGCGAAGCTGGTCAACCCGGCCAACCGCCGCAAGCACCGGGTCATCGTCGTCGGCACCGGTCTCGCCGGCGGCTCGGCCGGCGCGACGCTGGCCGAGCAGGGCTATCACGTCATCCAGTTCTGCTTCCAGGACTCGCCGCGCCGGGCCCACTCGATCGCCGCACAGGGCGGCATCAACGCGGCGAAGAACTACCGCAACGACGGCGACTCGGTCCGCCGGCTGTTCTACGACACGATCAAGGGCGGCGACTTTCGCGCCCGCGAGTCGAACGTGCACCGGCTCGCCGAGGCCTCGGTCCAGATCATCGACCAGTGCGTCGCCCAGGGCGTCCCGTTCGCCCGCGAGTACTCGGGCCTGCTCGACACCCGCTCGTTCGGTGGGGTCCAGGTACAGCGCACGTTCTACGCCCGGGGCCAGACGGGCCAGCAGCTGCTGCTCGGCGCGTACCAGGCGCTGTCGCGGCAGATCGACGCCGGCAACGTCGAGATGCACGCCCGCACCGAGATGCTCGACCTGGTCGTCATCGACGGCCGGGCCCGCGGCATCGTCGCCCGTGATCTGGTCACCGGCGAGGTCTCGACCTACATGGCCGACGCGGTCGTGCTCGCCACCGGTGGCTACGGCAACGTCTTCTACCTGTCGACGAACGCCAAGAACTCCAACGCGAGCGCGATCTGGCGGGCGCACAAGCGCGGCGCGTATCTCGCCAACCCGTGCTACACCCAGATCCACCCGACCTGCATCCCACGCTCCGGCGACTACCAGTCGAAGCTCACCCTGATGAGCGAGTCGCTGCGCAACGACGGCCGGATCTGGGTGCCGAAGAACCCGGGCGACACCCGCAGCCCCGACGTGATCCCCGAGGACGAGCGCGACTACTACCTCGAGCGGATCTACCCGGCGTTCGGCAACCTGGTCCCGCGCGACATCGCGTCGCGCGCGGCCAAGAACGTCTGCGACGAGGGCCGCGGCGTCGGCCCCGGCGGCCTCGGTGTGTACCTGGACTTCGGCGACGCGATCCGGCGCCTCGGCGAGGCCAGCGTCCGCGAGAAGTACGGCAACCTGTTCGACATGTACCAGCGGATCACCGGCGAGAACCCGTACAAGGTCCCGATGCGGATCTACCCGGCGATCCACTACACGATGGGCGGGCTGTGGGTCGACTACGACCTGCAGTCGACGATCCCCGGCATGTTCGTGATCGGCGAGGCGAACTTCTCCGACCACGGCGCGAACCGCCTCGGCGCCTCGGCGCTCATGCAGGGCCTCGCGGACGGCTACTTCGTGCTGCCCCCCATGCTGGGCAACTACCTGGCGTCCAACAAGCTGGCCCCCGTCGACGCGTCCGCTCCGGAGGCGGTCGCGGCGCACACCGAGAGCACCGAGCGGCTCGCGAAGCTGCTCGCGGCGGACGGCGACCGGACCCCGGACTCCTTCCACAAGGAGCTCGGCGAGCTGCTCTGGGACAACTGCGGCATGGCCCGCAGCGACGCCGGCCTGCGCAAGGCGCTGGGCCGGCTGACCGAGCTGCGCGAGGAGTTCTGGTCGCGGGTCAAGGTCCCGGGCACCGGCGCCGAGCTCAACCAGTCGCTGGAGAAGGCGAACCGGATCGCGGACTTCATCGAGTTCGGCGAGCTGATGTGCCTGGACGCGCTGCACCGCGCCGAGTCCTGCGGCGGGCACTTCCGGGAGGAGAGCCAGACCCCGGACGGCGAGGCGCTGCGCGACGACGACAACTTCGCCTACGCGGCCGCCTGGGAGTTCACCGGCGTCGGCAGCCCGCCCGTGCTGCACAAGGAAAACCTCGAGTTCGACGAAGTGCACCTCGCCCAGCGGAGCTACGCATGAAACTCACCCTGCGCATCTGGCGGCAGAGCGGTCCGAACGCCCAGGGCACGCTCGTCGACTACGTGCTGGACGACGTCAGCCCGGAGATGTCGTTCCTGGAGATGCTCGACGTCCTCAACGAGAAGCTCATCCTCGATGGGGACATCCCGGTCACCTTCGACCACGACTGCCGCGAGGGCATCTGCGGCGCCTGCGGCATGGTGGTCAACGGCGCGCCGCACGGCCCGCAGACCCTGACCACCACCTGCCAGCTGCACATGCGCACGTTCTCCGACGGCGACACCATCGTCATCGAGCCGTGGCGGTCGGCGGCGTTCCCGGTGGTCAAGGACCTGATGGTGGACCGGTCGGCGTTCGACCGGATCATCCAGGCCGGCGGCTACGTCAGCGTCACCACCGGCAGCGCGCCGGAGGCGAACACCCAGCTGGTGCCGAAGCCGGACGCGGACCTCGCGTTCGAGAACGCCGAGTGCATCGGCTGCGGCGCCTGCGTCGCGGCCTGCCCGAACGGCTCGTCGATGCTGTTCGTCTCGGCCAAGGTCTCGCACCTCAACGTGCTGCCGCAGGGCCAGCCGGAGCGCGAGTCCCGGGTGGTGGGCATGGTCGAGCAGATGGACGCCGAGGGCTTCGGCGGCTGCACCAACACCGGCGAGTGCACCAACGCCTGCCCGAAGGGCATCCCGCAGGCGAGCATCGCCCGGCTCAACAAGGAGTACCTGCGCGCGTCGCTGACGCACCGCCGGTAGTGCCCGCGCGAGGTCGCGCGGGCGGTCACCAGCCGTGCGACCCCGCCCGGCGGAATGGCCCGGTCATCCTCCGTGGAGTGGCGGGGGGGGGGGGGGGGGGCGCGCGCCCCCCCCCCCCCCCCGGCGGCGCACCGGGGGGGGGGCCGG
>NZ_JASNFO010000026.1:0-131176 GCF_032027725.1 Pseudofrankia coriaricola
CCGCGGCGTCCCCCGGGGCCTGGGGGGGGGGGGGCGCCCCCGCGGCCCCCCCCCCCCCCGCCGCTTCAGGAACCGAGGTGTGACCGGGCCGTTCCTGTTGGGGGCGTTTCGCTGGCGGCTACTGTCGGTACAGTCGCGTTGTACCGGTGTTGAGCGACTTATGAATGTTGAGCGACTTCTTCCGTCGCCGACGGCCACGCGGGCCGCCCCCACGGCCACGCGCCCGGCGGCCCCCTGCGGTTCGGAGGCTGGATCCCGCCCGTGGCGACTGCTCGGTTTGATGGGTCGCCCGCGCCCGGCGACAGGCGTGTCTCGCCTGCCGCCGCGACGGCGGACCCGGTCGACGGCGCCGAGGCGGCTGGGGACGGGGCTGCCGACATGACTCGAGCTGGCGACGCGGCCCGCGGGCCCGACGCGGCCGGTGGGTCCAGGCCGGCTGGTGGGCCCCCCGTGGCTGGTGGTGCCGGGTCGGCTGGCGAGCGGGAGCCGGCTGGTGACGCGCCTTTCTCAGCGTCAGCGCGGCTGGTCGTGGGTGAACGGCTCTCGCCGCGGGCGCGGCTCGCCCGCCTGGCCGGAGGCCCCGAAGGCGAGCCGGCGCCGGCCGCGGAGACAGGCCCCGGCGGCGACGGCGAGGAACGCCCCGCCGACGCGCCGGCCACGACCGCCCTCCCACGCCCACGCCGCAGCCTCGCCCAGGGTGGCGCCAGGGCGGCGCGCGTTGCGGCTGCCCTACCAGGCCCGGTCACCGAGCCGAGCCAGCTCGCTGTGCCAGCCCAGTCCGCGGAGCCGGCCCGGCCCGCGGAGCCGGGCTCGGCTGCGGCGAACGACGCCGCGGGCGTCGATCCGGCCGGCGGGCCAGCCCTTGCCGGCGGCGCCGCCGGGGAGTCCGAGCCCGATGACGCGGCCGCCGAGCTGGACGACGGGGACGGCTCGGACCTTCCACCAGAACTGAGCCCACGCGGGGAGAACGATGAGCGCCGGCGGCGCGGACTGGCGAGGGCGCTGCTCCTCGGGCTCGCGGGGATCGTGTCCTGCGCGCTGTTCCTCGTCATCGGCCTCGGCTACGGCGCGACGAAGTACTACGACTCGCGGGTCGACCGGACCGATCTGAGCGACGGCGACGTCGAGGGCACCCGCCCGCCGCAGATCCCGCATGGCCGGGAGGTCTGGCTGCTGGTCGGCTCCGACGTGCGGACCGGTTCCGATGCGGCCGACGTGGGCGGCGCCCGCTCGGACACGATGATGATCGCGTATCTCGGTGCCGACGAGAAGACGACCCTCGTGTCGATCCCACGGGACCTGAAAGTCAGAATTCCGGCCTATACGGATTCCAAGGGCAAGCGGCACGCCGCGCGTACCAACCGGGTCAACGCGGCGTTCAACGACGGCGGTCCCGCCCTGCTGCTGCGCACTCTGGAAGACGTCACGAATCTGCGTATCGATCATTTCGCCGAGATCGACTTCAACGGCTTCAGGACGATGAGCAGCGTCCTCGGCGGCGTCGAGGTCTGCATGGTGAAGGACCCCTACCGGGACCCGTTCAAGGATGACCAAGGGCGGAGGCGGGTCTCCACTAACCTCGACGACTCGATGTCGGGCTTCCACGGTAAGGAGGGCGTCAACCTCCTGTCGGGCGACAACGCGCTCGCCTTCGTCCGCCAGCGGCATGGCTTTCCGAACGGCGACTACACCAGGGTCCAGCGGCAGCAGGCTTTCCTCGCGGCAGTCTTCCGCAAGGTCAAGAGCGGCGACCTGCTCACCAACCCGGGGAAGCTCACCGGGTTCCTCAACGCCGTCACCGAGTCCGTGACGGTCGACTCGGGCACCGACCTGAACGACCTGAAGGTGCTTGCCGAGCGGATGCAGGCGATGAGCGCCGGCCAGGTCACCTTCACCACGATCCCGCTCTCGGGGGCCACCAGCGGCAGCGGGCAGGCCTACTACGCGCTCTACGACCCGGCTACGGTACGCGCTTTCTTCGCGTCGATCGTCTCCGAGACCGGTGGCCAGGGCTCCGCTGGAACGGGCCCAACGGCGCCGACGGCGGCTCCGACCCCGATCGTCGCGCCGAGCCAGGTCAGGGTACGGGTGCTCAACGGCACGACGACCGGCGGCATCGCCAAGACCGTGGCGAGCAAGCTGCGGAACGCCGGCTACGACGTGGTCGGCTATGGCGTCGCCGACGACCGGAACCAAGCCCAGACCGAGGTGCGCTTCGCCCCGGGGGACGCCGCGGCCGCGAACCGGCTGGTCGCCGATGTCTCCGGCGCCCGTGCCCTGTCCGGCGCGGGCTCCGGGGCGGCCGGCGAGATCGTCCTCGTCGTCGGCAACGACCTCGTCGACGGTGACACCGCCGTCATCGCCTCGCCGGCGGCCAGGGCGTCCGCGGGCACCGCCGCCACGCCGTTCTACACCCAGGCACCGGTCTCCGCCGACAACCGCTGCGTGAAGTAGGGCCCTGACCGCGAATGGAGGCGGTGAGGCGTCTCCCGGTCGCGGGCTGTTCGAAGCGCCGCTGACGTCGCCGCGCAGCGAGTTGGCCGTAGGTTCGATGAGACGGGGTCTCGGACGGGGTCTCGGTGGGCCCTGTCCGCATGACCCCGCGATGGGTGAGGAGCCGAATCCTCGACGAGACGTCGGCTCCCCACCCACTCCGCGAATCTTCAGCGTCCGGCCCGCCGGGCCAGCCGCCGGACAACCGACGGATCTGGGATTTTGCGCTGTCTACCTACCAGGACGAGGTCGTAACGATCTTGCCGCTTGGGCCCCAGCCCATCGCATGTGACAGTGTGCCCCTGTCCCAGAAGGCGGGCGTCTTGCAGTTGCCACCGTTCGAGGGGTCGTCGGGCCAGCCCGAGCCCTCCGCATTGGTGGTGTCGTTGTGAATGTTGCAGCCGAGCTCGTCCCCCAGATTCTGACCCGGGTTGTCGCGAACGGTCTTGCCCCAGACCGACTGACAGGTCGCGCTGTACCAGAGCTCGACCCGGAAGCCGATCCCACTGTCGGTCGCGTGCGTGTAGTAGATCAGGTCGCCGTCGTTGCCGTACCCGCCGTTGATGCCGCAGGGCGGCGAGGGCGGCGCGACGGCCTGGGCGGCGGGCATCGCGGCCCACGAGACGACGGCCGCCGGGATCGCCATGGCCGTCGTCGCGGCCGCGGCGCGTGTTACGCTGCGCAAATTCTTCTCCTTTGAGTTTCGTTTCCACGGCCCGCCGTGGCTGTGGCGGACTCGTGGAATAACGGGATTGCCGTCCCGCCAATATTGGCGGGCCGATTGAGGTCGCCGACGGCATGGCCGACGGGACGTTTCTGGTGAGTCTCCGCATCACGACGTGGACGATGACGGTCGGTGCCGGCCGTGGAAATGAGGCGCCGTTCTACCGCTTTTCGGCGGGCGGGTGCCGGCTCCCGTCGGATTCGTCGCGCGGGACCGTCTCGAAAGGCGACGCCCTGTGTGAGCGTGTCAAGGCGGAGAATCTATCGAAGCCTGGAACGACGGTGTCCCAGCCATGCGTAACGAGGCGACAGAGGAAGCGTAACAGGACCTACCGCGGTTCGCATCGAGTTCGGCGGAGAAAGTAGGCAAGGAGTGCACCGCGAATTCGCTGGTGCTGGTTGTTCGTCACCGGTTGCCGGGGGAGGATTTGGGCTCGGGGCTGGCACCGATCCGAAAAGATTTAGGGGTAGTCGGCGGGCTTGGCCATGGCATACGGGTTGGTAGGATCCGAGATGATCACCATCGTCCGCCACGGCGGCTGGGGCGTCCGCGACTCCGACACGTCAGACGTTGCCTCAGCCAGTACTGCCATAGACGTAACGGATAGGCGGAGTGGGCCCGTAGAAGGCGGTGACCGAGGCGATCCGTGATTGTTCGGTAAAGGTCAGCACGTCGAGTCCGGTGAGGCTCGTCCGGCCGGCGTGGTCCTGGAAGGCCCATTCCAGCCGGGCGTACCTGTGGTGGAGGTCGACGGCACTGGTACGGACGGGGCGGAAGCCGGGGTAGGCCCGGTGAACCTCCCCGATGAGATCGGTGTACTCGTCGAGGCCGACGGCGGTGCCCAGCGGGCTGGCGTACTCGACGTCCGACGCGCAGCAGGCCGCGAGCAGGTCGCGCCGTCGGGTGGGGTCGGGCTCTGTCCAGGCGGACATCCCCTGCGCGAGCAGGCTCGCGATCGTGTCGGTGACGGCGGGGTCGACGCCTATGCCGGAGACGATGTCGTGGCGGGCGACGCTGCTGGTCATGAGGCGCCGAACCGGCGGGCCGCCTCGGCGCGCTGCAGCTTGCCGGATGGTGTCTTCGGGATCGAGCCCGGCGGGAGAACGCGGGTCGTGACCGGCCACAGCCCGATGGTGGCCAGGAGATGGTCGGCGACGGCGCGCTCCACGGACGTCGGATCCGGCGCTCGTGACTCCACGGCTATGCCGAGGCCTTCGCCGAAACCACCCGTCCGCTGGACGGAGAACGCGATGGCGTTGCCGGCGCGAACACCGGGCACCTGCTCGGCGGTCCGTTCGACCTCTTCCGGGTAGATGTTGCGGCCTCCGACGATGATCAGATCCTTCTGCCGGCCGCAGATCACCAGCTCGCCGTCGACGAGGTAGCCGAGGTCTCCCGTGCGCAGCCAACCGTCGACGACCGGGCCGGGCGCGGAGGTGGCGCCGCGGTAGCCGCTGGTGACGGCGGGTCCGCGGACCTCGACCTCACCGACCGTGCGGTCGGGTAGCACGTGGCGGGTGGCCGGGTCGGTGACCCGGATGGTGGTCTCGGCGATGGGCGGCCCCAGCAGGGGCAGGCGCCGGGTCGGCCGCCCGGCGCGCGGCGGCCGGGCGGCGCCGGCCGCCGTCAGGTCGTCGGCGTCGATCTCGTCGACGCGGAGCCCCCCGAGCGGGGCGGGGATCGTCACCGCGAGCGTGGCCTCCGCGAGACCGTAGCCGGGCAGGAACACACGCGGGTCGAGGCCGTGCGGCCGCGCGGCTGCGAGGAACTTCTCGATGACGTCTGGGTCGATCGGTTCCCCACCCGACATCGCCTGCGTGACGCGGGAGAGGTCGAGGCGGGGGCCGAGGGGAAGGAGCCGCGCGGCTACGGCGTACGCGGAGGCCGGGCCGATGATGGTCTGGACGCGGTGGCGCGCCGCCTGCCGCAGCCAGCTGGCCGGGTCGGCCAGATATTCGGTGGGTGAGGTCAGGAAGAGGTCGCACTGACCACAGGTGAGCGTGGCGGCGAGGACCCCGACGAGGCCCATGTCGTGGGAGAGCGGCAGCCAGGACAGCATCCCGCCATGCCGCTGCCCGTGGCCGATCGCGGCCGCGGTGCCCCGCAGGTTGGCCGCGAGGTTGGCGTGGCTGACCAGCACGATCCTGGGCTCGTCCGTCGTGCCGCTCGTCAGCTGCAGGATCACCGTGTCGCCGTCGGCCACCTCGGGGCGCCGCCAGTCGGACACCGGGCCCGGCTCCAGCACCCGGTCGAGCGGAGTCACCGCACGGCCGGTGGCGGCCAGCGGCGCGGCCAGATCCTCGAAGGGCGGGCCGACCAGGACCAGCGACGCTTCCAGCCGATCCAGATGCCGCGCGGTCGCGGACAGGAATGCGTCGACGTCCATCGTCCGCGCCGGGGTCGGCAGCACGGCGACGCCCGCGCCGGCGAGCCAGACCGCCGCGATGGCCGTGACCGCGGCCCGGGAGGTCAGCCCGAGGACGGCGACCGTCCGGCCCGGGCCGATGCCGTCCTCCTGCAGACGGGCGGCCTGACGCAGCGCTACCTGATAGAGCTCGCCCCAGCTCACACGGTCGTCGCCTTCGGGGGAAAGAAAGGTGACCGAGCCGTCCTCTCTACTGGCCCGTTCCATGGCGTCCAGCAGGTAGACCATTTGTGTGTCAGCCTCTCGTGAGGGGTGATCTTCAGGCCCTTGACGGCTGTGCGAGACGGGAAGGACGTCAACCAGCCGGGTGGGACGCGCTGGGCATCGGCGCCGTGATGAGCCGCTCGAGCAGGCGGCTCATCGACACGCAGGTCTCGAAGTTCGCGTTCGCCAGATCGGCGCCTTTGATCAAAATTCCGAACTCGTCGTTCAGCCTCCCGATGAGGCGGATCAGCTCCATGGAGTCCAGGAGCCCCGACGACAGCAGGGGCTCGTCTTCCGGGAGATCCTCCTCGACGTCGACGAACCCCTCCGAGACCAGCATCGCGCTCAACTGCGCCGCATACCGCATTCTGTTGTCTCCACGTGGCGTCATGAGTATGTCCGCGGGCATGGGAATATCGACCCAGGCGCGGCGGGTCGTGTAAGGTTAAATTGTGGTGAAATGTGTCCGCGCGATCGGTGGCCGTCTTTGGTGCGGGCCTTGGCCGCCCTCGGCACCTGAGGCGCGCGGGCGTTTTGTTGTTGTGTGGTGTGCCGAGCCGGTGGTACTGCGCGTCAGTGGTTCCCGGCGCGAGTCACTCCCGTTCGTCCATATCGTCTCGTGCTCCGTCCGCGACGCCGCGGGCGCAAGCGGGTCGGGCGAGCCTGAATCCCGGTTCGGAGCCGTGCCGAAAACGGTGCCCGGCCTTTCGCCAGATCTGAGCGTGCGGGCGGGTCAAATGCTTTGACTTGCCTTGGTGGATGGCGCTCCATTGCTGGCGCCACGGACTGAACCGCTGGCGGACCACCGACGGGGGCCGGGCCGGCGCCATGCCGTCGGCCCGGCCACATCTATACCACGCAACGGCGCCGCGATGTAGCTGAAGTCGTGCGGCCCTGCCTGTGGGGCATCCATCGGATACCGTCGGTCGTCGCGAGCGAGCATGGCACGAACGCAGTTTCGTGCGCGCGGTGGCTTCGGGAACGCCTGTCACTGATGGTAGCCGTGGGCGATGCCGGATTCAGGGCTCTATCCGCTGGTCAGCCCCTCGGGCGTCCAGCTGGTCCGAAGATCAAATCACGACTCCTCGGCGTGACACATCACGGTGTGTATCTATTAACGGGTCGAGGTGGGCCCATTTTTTGCCAGTGCTACCTACTGGACACGAATCGTCCGCATGTGCCATCCTGTTGACGCAGCGCAGATCATCGCTTAGGCGCAAAGATCATTCGCCCACCGGACGGTATGCAGGGCTTGCGCTCGCTATGGCGCTGGCGTGTGGCAGGTACATGCAGTCGGACAACTGTTTGAGGACCGCGACCATGCAGATGACCCAGGCGGACTTCGAGGGCCTCCTTGCCGCGAGGCTCGGCTGTGAGCCGCCACAGGTTTCGTCCACGGCGGTGCTGGAGGATTCATTCGGGCTGGACTCGTTCAGACGCCTGGAACTCATAACCATCCTCGCCGAGGCGGGGATTGAGCTGACGGAAAAAGAGATCACCTCACTGAGAACCGTCGGGGATCTCTACGATGCCTACAGCAGGGCCCAGGTGCGGCCGGACGACGTGGGTTCGCTTCGTGCCTCGACTCCCGTCGCCCCCGCCGCGGACGTCACTGGTTCGGTCATGCCGGCGCCGCGGGCGACGAAGCGTTTCAGGTTCGAGCCGATCTCGCCCGAGCTGATGCCGTTCATGTATCGGATGGCGATCGATCCCGATGTCGGCCACCGGTGGAAGTTCCGTGGGTTCGTTCCGGACTTCGAGAATTTCTGCGCCGGCTTCAAGGCCGGCGCCCTGGTGCAGTTCGCGGTGATCTCGAACGAGACTCGGCAGCCCGTTGGGCAGGTTGTCTGCTACAACTGCGATCATGTGCAGCGTTTTGCGTTCTTCGCGGCGCTGTTCGTGCCCGAGCTCGTCGGCACAGGTATTCCCGTCGAGGCGTCGGACGTGTTCGTTCGGTATCTGTTCGCGACCTGGGACCTCAGGAAGATCTACATGGAGGTCCCAGCCTTCAACTTCGGCTCGTTCAGCAGCGGGGAGGGCCGCCAGTTCGAGGTCGAGGGTATTCTCAAAAATCACAGCTACTATGCGGGCAGGCACTGGGACCAGTACGTCCTGGCCATCTATCCTCCGCCTGAGCACGGTCGGCCGAACGATGGCGGCGGTCGTGTGTTCACCGGAGGTTCCTCGGGGGTCCGCTGACGCGGATTCCTCGCGGGCCTAGGCTGTCGAGGACCTGCCGCAATAGCCATGGGTGGGCAGTTGTCGGGATAGGCACGAGTGTGCGCGGGCGTCGAATTCTGTCGGGGCACCGCCGCGGCGAGGCTGGAAACTCTTTCGTGCTCCGGGTCGGCATGCGGTGCTGATTCGGTGTCGGTCCGACCAGGTTCTGTTCGGACGGTTCGTTCGGCGGACCGTGCTACGAGAAGGAGTTGACGTGCGCGTCTGGCGTGGTGGGTTGATGCTTGCCGGGACGGTGGTGCCGGCCGTCGTTGGGTCGTGGGTGGCTGGTCCGGCGGCCGAGGCGGCCTCGCCCTGGAACTCGGTGTCCGAGTCGCAGAGCGCGCAGCTGGCGTGCAGCGAAAGCGACGGCGTCAAGGTCGGCAGCGCCGACTACCAGGGCACCGAGGTCGGGCAGCTCTGGTATAGCTCCAGCTGTCGTACCGTCTGGGGCAAGTGGCTCGGCGATGACGAGGCGTCGCTGGGCTCGCCTACGGGGTGGCTTGTCCGGTCGGACAACTACAACACCTCGCACGACATCGGCTGCGGATTCGACGGCTGGTGCGTGACGGATCACATCAATGACGCCGGTTACACGACCAAGCTGCAGGTGCAGCTGTTTTGGCACGGCCCGATTGTCTCGACCCCGGCCTATTGACGGTTCGGCCCGACGGGTCCAGCGGCCGGCGCACCGTACATCAATGGGCCGCTGGCTGGCGACAGGTGTCCAAATGTACGAGGAGAGGAGCCGAGATGCGTGTCTGGCGTGGTGGGTTGGTGCTTGCCGGGACGGTGGTGCCGGCGGTCGCGGGGTCGTGGGTGGTTGGGCCGGCGGCCCAGGCGGCCTCGCCCTGGAACTCGACGTCCGAGTCGCAGAGCGCCCAGCTGGCGTGCAGCGAAAGCGACGGAGTGAAGGTCGGCAGCGCGAACGACTCCGTCAGCGGCATGGAACTCGGGCAGCTCTGGTACAGCCCGAGCTGTCGTACCGTCTGGGGTAAGTGGCTCGGCAACGCCGACCATCCCATCGGTCCCCCCAAGGGCTGGCTTATCAGGTCGGACGGCTATTCGACGCCGCATGAAATGTGCTGGGACGAAAATCAGTGGTGCAGCACCATCCACATCAATGATGCCGGCTACACGACCAAACTCCAGGTCGAGGTGTACCCCGGGGGCCCCATCCGTTCGACCCCGCAGTACTGACCGCTGGGTTCCTTCGCGGTACGAGTCGCGGCGGCCACCGCGGGGTTCTTCGGATGCGGTAGGCCGTCTGGGCCGGATCCCCGTTGCCCGGACACAGCCCAATGGAGTTTTCCTGTCGACAACATCGGCTTGGGGCGGAGCCGTTGTAGCACGCGAAACCCGTTCCTTCCGCCGCTCCGTCGACGACAACAGCCAAGATTGCTATTCTTTACTCTGAAGGGTATTCGAGAGTGTCTCCTCGGAATTACGCTGGGTGGACAGCCGTCGCGGCACTGGGCCTGTCCACTTCTTCCCTGCTGGGTGCATCCGTCGCACAGGCAGCCACTTCGTCGGCAAACACTCCGGAGGGAGTCGCCGGTGGGGCGGCGGCCCTTGCTTGCGATGAGACCGACGGCTACAGGGTCTACAGCGCGAACTACAGCAACGCTACGGCGGAGCTTTGGTACAGCCCGAACTGCCGTACCGTGTGGGCGAAGATGCAGGCTTCGGGATCCAGCTATCCTGGATGGGGCCTTCGTGCTCAGGTTATCAGAAGTGACGGCGTCTCTTCTGAATGCCGCCTGGACGGTCCGCCGCCGTGCGCGACCGGCCATCTGAATGACGCCGGATACACGTCTTACGCGAAGGGCCTTTTCGACGTTACACCGGGCGGACAAACAATTTATTGGACCACTCCGTCCTACTGAATCCTCGGGATTCCAGGGCGTAGTTTCGCGTTTTGCGATTCAGGCGGCCAGGATGGTCTGCCCGGGTTCGCCGAATTGATCAGGCTGTTCCACAGCCTGGCGAGGGCACGTTCGGAGAGGTTTTCCCGGTTGCGGCCTGGGAGGTTACGGATCTTTCACCCGGGGTCGCTGTCGAGTCCGCGCCGGACTCCCAGCAAGGTCGTGGCGCGGCGGACCTCGCCAGCGCCGGCACTGCCGGGAATGACTCGGTGAACGACCGCCTTCCGAACAGCGGCTCCTGGCAGTATTACCGGCGCTTTGACCTCCGGCTATTGGGGAAGGAGAGTGGGGACTCGGCCCGCGAGGCCTTTCGCGGAGCGTGACATCGCTGACCCTTTGTCACTGGTCGTCGAGCGAAGGTTGGCCCAGGTCTTTCGTGCCCTGGCCGGATGTGATCGTGGCTGACCTTCCACTCTTGTTGATGTTGAGTTGTACCGTTCGGCCGGGGGTGGCCGCGGCGGGATGCCCTTGCTGTCGCGCGGGGTGGGAGCCCGGCTCACGTCCGAGGCGGCGTTTCTTCCGATCGGCGGGGTGGTCGGCGGGGTGGGACGTCGGTGGGTCGGGTCATCCGGAGCGGGCAGGGCGCGCGAGGTGGTGATCGCCCGGACGGCGAGTGGTGTCCAGGGCGGTGGGCGGTCAGGTGCGGCACGGTCTGGCGGGCGTGGCGGCCGGCGAGCCAGAACAGCCGACGGCGTAGTCATCTCGGTTCCCAGCGCCGCGCTGGCTGGTTGGGCGGGGAGAGCATCTGGGGCCTGGGCGACGAGTCGAGGGCGAGCGCGGCGAGGGCGCACCGGACCTCGCGCCCGCCATCTCGGCGGGCCCACGGGCGACGCCCGCGAGCACCGCCAGGTCAAGATCGACAAATGGTGAAGATGGTGCGTACCGGATGAAACGCCTCGTTTACCATTATCGTCGGGGTACCTGAGGCGAACCGAGGAGACGTGGTCGTGCCAGGAGAAGTGCCGCTTCCCTCCCACCTGAGCCCGCGAGGTGGCAGGCGCGGCCGGCCGCGACGCGGGCGGGTTCCCGGTGGTCGGCTCGGCTCCGGGCTGCTGGCGCTGATCTCCGCCGCCATACTGCTGGTCTGCGCCGGAGGATGGGCGCAGTACACCTACGCCAACGGAAACGTGGGCCACGTCCGGCTCGACCTGGGAGGCGATCGACCGCCCACCGAACGCGGTGTGGCGAACTATCTGCTCGTTGGTACGGACAGCCGCGCGGGCACCGGCGACGAGTACGGCGGCTCATCGGTCGTCGGCCAGCGGTCGGACAGCACGATCCTGATCCACATGGCCAAGAACGGGGAAACGACGATGGTCTCGTTCCCACGGGACACCCTCGTCATCATTCCCGAGTACACCGACGCGGCCGGCAAGACTCACAAGTTGCACAAGGGCAGGTTCAACTCGGCCATTTCCGACGGCGGGCCCTCGCTGCTGGTAAAGATGATCGAAAGCCTTACCGGAATGCGGGTCGACCACTACATCTCCGTCGACCTCGCGGGGTTCAAGAAGATCACCGATGCGATCGGCGGTGTCGACGTCTGTGTGCTGCCGTCGGACTTCAAGGACCACTTCAAGGATGACTTTGGTGTGTGGCGGCTGAGCACCAACACCAAGGACTCGATGAGCGGCTGGTCCGGGGGCCCGGGCATCGTGCATGTCAACGGCGAGCAGGCACTGGCGTTCGTCCGCCAGCGGCACGGTTTCCTCGCGGGCGACATCGCCCGGATCAACCGCCAGCAGCAGTTCCTCGGTGCCGTGTTCCGCAAGGCCACCAGCAGCGACGTGCTGACAAATCCGATCAAGTCGACGGCACTGATCAAGGCCGCGACCGATGCGCTCGCCCTCGACGAGAACACCTCGCTCGATGACCTCAAAGACCTCGGCCTGTCGATGAAAGACATGGCGGCGGGGACGATGCACGTCGAGACGCTGCCGACGCGCTCGCCAGGACTCGCGGACGGCGGAAATCCGGCGAATGGAACGTTGCCTGGCTACGGCGCGGTACTGCTCTACGACCCGGTCGACCTCGCGAAGATCGTCGTCCCGCTGGGCGGGCATGTCGACGGTGTCACTCCCGCTGGCACCACTGCGCCGGCCACGCCGGATCCCGGGGCGACTCCAGGTCCTGTCACGGTTCCGCCCGCGCAGATCAGTCTCGATGTCTACAACGGTTCCACGAGGTCCGGGCTGGCTTCGACGGCGGCGACCGCTCTGACGCGCGAAGGCTTCCGCGTGGGAAGCACCCTCAACGCCGACCCCCGGAACTACACGACGTCGCGGGTGCTCTATGGACCCGGCCAGCAGCAGGCCGCGTGGACCGTGCAGGCGGCGGTCCCCGGCGCGATCACCCGGGCTGACCCGACCATCACCGGGATCCACCTCATTCTCGGCGCCGAGTACACGACGGTCGTCTCCCCGATGACCGCGGGCGCCACGCCTGCCGCCGGCCCGGCACCTGCCGCCCCACAGGGCCCACCGCCACCCCCCAGCTGCACCCTGTAGACCTCGGCGGCGGACGGGCCCGGCCGGGTGGGGAGAGTCTCGCCGACGGCCCCATCCCGGGGCTTGCCGCCGCCGCCCGACCGCACCATCCGGATTCCGATGTGGCGGATGGTGATCTTCCGCAAAGGTGCTGGGTGGCGACCTGTGTCGTGACGCGGCCATGATTCCGCCTCGTCTGCTGGTCGCGACGACGGTTCAACCGCGTTACGGTGTGGTCCCTACCGGCGGTGGACCCTGGCGTGACTCAGACGTGCATGCCGGACTGGGGCGAGCGGAAGGAGTCCGCCATGGCCGACGTTCCCGACGCGCTGTCCGCGGAGCAGATCGCCGACGGGCTGCGCGGGCTGCCCGCGTGGTCGTTCGCGGACGGGACGATCCGCCGCACGGTGACGGCGCCGACTTTCCTGGCCGGCGTCGAGCTGGTCCGGCAGGTCGCCGAGGTGGCCGAGGGCATGAACCACCACCCGGACATCGACATCCGTTGGCGGCGGGTGACGTTCGCGCTCGCGACCCACGACGCCGGTGGCGTCACGTTCCTCGACCTGGAGCAGGCCCGGATCATCGACGGTCTCGCCGCCGAAATCACCGCGGCTGACGGCGCTCGCTGACGGCGCTCGCTGACGACGCCGGCCAGCGGCGCCGGCGGGCGACGCCCGCTGACGGCTGGCACCTCGACGCCCGCCCCGGGAGGGCGAGGACCCGAGAGACGGTGCGCCCGCCGGCCGAGGGGCGTCGTGGACGGGCGGCGACGGTCGCCGGCGATGACCAGCGTCGAACCCTCCATCGCCACTGTATGTGCGCGATCTTCTTCGGCCAGGTGGGCCACCAGTGGGCGGCGTCGTCGGGCAATAACTCGCCGTGCGCGGTCATGGATGGTGTTGTCCCGCTGCTGCTAATGCCAGATGACGTTCCTGAATCGCCGCCGACCGCATCGGTGCATCCACTGCATGTGCGACTACTGTGAACCGTCTGTGCGGAATCTCTTCGCACGGAATCAACTCACGGAATCAACTCGTGGAAACCGGTCGGCCGGACAACGGCCGAGGGGGCCGGCAGCTAGGGGGACGGCATGGGCGCGAGTCCGCGCGAACCGGGGGAGGAGCCCGCCGGGCGGGATTCGGCGCAAGGCCGAATCTACACGGATGTAGAATACAACCGCTACTCCGTTGTAGACAACGGTCTGCGGGATCTCGACCGTACTTATAGTTCCTCCGGGGCCGGCTCGTCGTCGTCATTCGTCGACAGCGGTCTCGAGGATCTCGGTGACTCCGGCGGTTCTTCGGAGCCTTGGCCGCGCACGTCATCGTCCTCGAGCCCGCCGTCATGGCCCGAGCCTGCCGGGCACCCGCGGCGCCGGCGTGCCGCGGCGGCCGGCGGGACGACCCGGCGGCGTGGCTGGACGGGCGGGCGGCTCGACCGGCGGGACACCGCGGCCGGTCGGAGCGGCAAGGGCGGCCAGAGTGACCAGGGCGCCCCGGTCCGCGAGGCCGACCGGGGCGGCGAGGCCCGTGGTGGCATGCGGCCCGGCGGCTACAACCCGGCGCTCGACGGTCTGCGCGCCATCGCGGTTCTGTGCGTGCTCGGCTACCACATGGCGGCGCTGGGCGGCGGCTACCTCGGGGTGGACGTCTTCCTCGTACTGAGCGGCTTCCTGATCACCGGCCTGCTGCTCGCCGAGCGGGACCGGACCGGCGGGATCTCGCTGAAGGCGTTCTACGTCCGGCGCGCCTTCCGCCTGATGCCGGCGTACTACGCGTTCGTCGTGATCGGCGCTGTCCTGGTCGTGCTGCTCAAGACGCGCGCCGACCAGCTCGACTTCCTCGACAACGCCCTCACCTCCCTGCTGTACGTCAACGACTACTTCAGGGTGCTGCGGCCCGACTCCGGCGGTGCCTGGTTCGGGCATGTGTGGTCGCTGTCGCTGGAGGAGCAGTTCTACCTCCTCTGGCCGGTCGCGCTGGTCGCGATCTGCCGCCGCGAGGCACTCGCCCGCCGGCTGCCCGCGATCCTGTTCGGCGGTGCCGTCGTGGTCGCCGTCTGGCGGGCCACGCTCGCCGACCTCGGCGTCTCCGGTAACCGGACCTACTTCGCGCTGGACACCAGGTCGGACAGTCTGCTGATCGGCTGCGCGCTCGCGGCCTGGCTGCGCGCGTCGAGGCTGGAGGCACGGGAGGGCGAACCACACGCGGGTGGCGCCGCCGGTGCTGGTGCCGGCACCAGCGCCGGCGGGCGGGTGCTCGCGCGCATTCTGGCGGCGCTGCCGGTCGCCGGGCCGCTCGCGCTGGCCGCGCTCGCCGTGGCCGTGCTGACCGTGCCCGAGAACGGCGCGCGCACGACGGTCATGGACCGGGGCGGCTTCACCGGCGTCGCGCTGCTCGCCGCGGCGCTGACCCTCGCGCTGGACCAGGGCAGGCCCACGTGGCTCTTCCGGGTGATCGGGTGCCGCCCGCTTGCCTGGCTCGGCCGGATCTCCTACGGCTTCTACCTGTGGCACTTCCCCGTCACCGGGTTCGCGGGCGACAAGCTGGTCGCGCGGCTCGGCCGAGGCCCGGCGACGGTGGTCGCCGGGCTCCTGGCGATCGGCCTCGCCGCGGCGTCGTACTACCTGCTCGAGGGTCCCATCCAGCGCCGGCGACCGAAGTGGGCCTCCGGCCGGTCCGCTCCCGTCCAGACGGCGGGGACAGCGGGGACAGCGGGGACAGGGGTGCCGGGGGTTCCAGTGGCCCGCCCGGCGTCCGTGGCCATGCCCGTCGGCGAGACGACCGTGCGCCTGTCGAGGCCTGTCGGGCCCGTCCCTGTCTTCAGCGAGACCACCATGCGCCTGCGCCTCCCACGGCGTGGAAACGACGGCCAGGAGCGGTAGGTGACGGTGCGGGCACGGATGCCGGGTGAGCCCACCCACATCCGTGCCTACACACGTTCCGATGCCACCCCGCGTCGGGAGCATGGTCGTCCGTGTCCGCCCTTGTCGTCCTGCTGGTGGGCCTGGCGGCGGGGGTCGCCTTCCGGCGCACCGGTAAGGCCGGCGCGGACACGCAGCACGCGGTCACGTTCTGGGTGCTCAACATCGCGCTCCCCGCGCTCGCGCTGCGGGTGATGCACGAGGTCCGCTTCCCCGGCAGCATCGTCGCCGTCGTCGCGATGCCCTACCTGCTGTTCGCCGTCACGGTCGGCCTCTACCTGGTCATCGCCCGGCCGTTGCGGCTCGGCCGGGAGGCGGTCTACGCGCTCGTCGCCACGACGGCCGTGGCGAACACGTCCTTCGTCGGCATCCCGATGGTGACCGCGTTCTTCGGCGCTGGCGACGTGCCGATCGCCGTCATCGTCGACCAGCTCGGCTCGTTCGTCCTGCTCAGCACCGCCGTGACCACGCTGGTGGCGATCGCGGCGTCCGACAGGACCCGGGTGGCGCCGCGTGAGATCGCCCGCCGGATCCTGATCGCGCCACCGCTGCTCGCTCTGGTCGCCGGGCTCGCGCTGCGGCCCGTCGGCTACCCGGGCTGGCTGACCGAGGTGCTCACCCGGCTGGGCGACACGCTCACCCCGCTGGCGCTGTTCGCGATCGGTCTGCAGGTGGAGGTGAGCGCGGCCCGGCGGTGGTGGCGCGAGCTGGTCATCGGCCTCACGGTGAAGCTGCTGGTCGCGCCGGCGCTCGTGATCGCCGGTTACGCGCTGTTCGGCGCGCTGGGTGACCGGGCGCTGCAGGTCGCGCTGTTCGAGGCGACCATGCCGCCGATGGTCGCCGGCGCCCTGATGGCCTCCCGGCACGACCTGGCGACGCCGCTGCCGAGCATGCTCGTCGGCGTCGGCGTCCCCGTCTCGATCCTCACCTGCGCCGGCTGGTCGTTCCTCCTGCACCTGTAGGCCCACGCCGCTGCCTCGTGTCACAGGCGGCGGGAACCGGCCTGAACAGTGGACGAGCGGAAGGTGACATCTTTGTCCCCCCTGTCCACTGATGCCGCGGGGTGGCGACAATGGCGCCCGCTGCTCCGCGTACGGCGCTTCGAGCTATGGCATCTCGGGCCGGGCGGTGACGGTGCGTCCGGCCGGTGACAGCGCCGCCGGACCCCAGGTGAGGAGGATGCGACGATGGTCGGTGTGTGGCGGGCTCCGGCGCGCATGGCGTTGGCGGCCGGGGCGGCGGGCGTGCTGTTCGTCGGCGCCGCGGCCTGCGGCGGAGGCGACGACGACGGCGCGCCGGCCGCGACGACGAGCGCCCCCGTGGCGGCGACCAGCGCCGCGCCAGCGCCCGCGCCGCTGACCATCCTGGTGACCAACGACGACGGTGTCGGCGGCCCCGGCATCGACGCGGTCGCCAAGGCCCTCGCCGCCCTGCCCGCGGTGACGGTGCAGGTCGTCGCGCCTACCACCAACCAGAGCGGGACGGGCGGCAAGACGTCGCCGCAGCCACCGGCCCACCACGACGCGACCACGGCGAGCGGCACCGCCGCGACCGCCGTCGACGGCTTCCCGGCGGACAGCGTCAACGTCGCCCTCGACACCCTCGGGGTGAAGCCGAACCTGGTCGTGTCCGGCATCAACCAGGGCCAGAACCTGGGCCCGGTCGTCGACCTGTCCGGCACCGTCGGCGCCGCCCGGGCCGCCGCCACCCGCGGGATCCCGTCGATCGCCACGAGCATGGGCCTCGGGTCGACCTACGACTTCACACAGGGCGCCGACCTCGTCGTCGCCTGGGTGACGAAGCACCGCGGCGAGTTCACCGGCACCGGCTCCGGCACGGCGCTGGCCAGCATCCCGAACCTGAACATCCCGAACTGCGGCACCGCCAAGATCCGCGGCGAGCGCGAGCTGCCCACCGAGCCGACGTTGACGGACATGTCCAAGGCCCTCACGAACGGCCAGGACTGCTCGTCGACCGAGACCCCGGCCGACGAGGTCGCCGCCTTCAACGTCGGCTTCGCGACTCTCACCTCCATCCCCGTCAAGCCCGCGTCCTGACCCGCTCAGCAGGAGCGGCGTAGGAAGGTGATGGTGGCCGCGGCCGCCTCGCTGACGTAGGGCTCCGCGTCGTAGAGGTCGATGTGCGACGTCGTGTCGAGCCAGACGATCTCGGCGGTGCCCGGGGTGCCGGCGGTGCCGGCGGGGCCGGCGGGGCCGGCGGCGGTGGTTCGCCTGTGCATCTCGGCGGCGAGCTCGGGGGAGCAGTAGTCGTCGACCCGCCCGTGCACGATGAGCAGCGGCACGCCGGCCAGCAGCGGGGCCGCGCTGAGAGCGTCCAGCGTCATCAGCGAGTGCAGCGAGCCGCGGGTGACCTCGTTGCGCCAGTGCGGTGACGTCGAGCGCGCGGTTCCGTAGTAGGCGTACGGCTCCGGGCCACCCATCGCCGCCTCGCCGCCATCTGGTGCGACCGCCGGGATCGGCTCGTCATAGCCGGCCAGGAACGACGTGAGCGCCGACCGGTAGACGGGCAGCCCCATGCGCTCGGCAAACCACGCCGGGCTGTTGTAGGCGCCGGCGATCCCGGCCACGGCCCGCAGCCGCGGATCGGTCGCCGCCGCGCGGACGGCATAGCCGCCGCCCAGGCACACCCCGACCACCGCCAGCCGCTCCGCGTCTACCTCGGGGCGGGCGGCGAGGAGGTCCACGGCGGCCCGCAGGTCGGCGAGCTTGCCCTGGCTGTCCTCGTGGCCACGGCGCCCGCCGCTCTCGCCGAATCCCCGGTGATCGAACGCGAGCGTCGCGAAACCGGCGGCGGCGAGCCGCTCGGCGTACCGGCCGACGACCTGCTCCTTCACCCCGGTGAACGGACCGGTCAGCACGACGCCGATGGCGCGGGCGCCGGCGGGGTCGGCGTCGTCAGCGGGGAGGCGGAGCTCGCCGACGAGGGGCACGCCCTCGGCGGCGAACTCGACCCGCTCGACGTCGACGCGGGCGGTGTCGGTGGTCTGCACGCTCGGGGTGGAACTCATCGGCGTCCTCGTCTGCGCGGCCGAAGGAATCGGCACGAATAGCAGGGAATCGGCGGACGGGAGCCGCCGCGCCGTCACCGTAGGACGCACCGGGGCGCACGGACCAGACGGAACTTTCAGGTGCCCATGGGCCGGCGCGGGTGGGACCAGGAGCAGTCGGACGTCGACGCCCGCCCACGCCGCCTTTTCCCAGGGTGGTGACCGCGAGATGCTGGGGACCGTTGAGCCCCGGACCCAAGGCGGAGGAGCGGCAATGGCCCTCGTGATCCCGGACGTGCTGGAGGAGTCCTGCGCGACCCGGCAGGCGCTGGAACGGCTCGCGGCGAAGTGGCGGGTGCTGGTTGTCTACGCATTGCTCGCCGGGCCGCAGCGGCACGCCGAGCTACGCCGCCGGCTGCCGGGCATCACCCAGAAGGTGCTGACCGAGACGCTGCGCGGGATGGAGTCGGACGGGCTGGTCGCGCGCACCGTGGTCCGCCAGGCCGCGCCCCAGCACGTCGAGTACGCCCTCACCGACCTCGGTCTGACTCTGCGTGATCCTTTGGCCGCGATCTGCGCGTGGGCGCTGGAACACCCGGCATCGGCTCCAGCTCTGGTTCCGGCCTCGGAGACGGAGCCGGAGACGGGCGTGGCGGCGGCGCGGAGCGGGGAGTCTCGGGTGCTCGCGCACGCGGCTGACGGTCCTGTCGGCCGGGGCTAGGGTGGGTTGGATGCCACGTCTCCGGGGGTTTCGGGCCAGGCGGGTGGCGTCGGATGGTCATCCGGGGGTGACGTTCGGCCCATTTAGCTGGACGTCCGAAAGTCGGCCTTCCTAAAAAGGAAAATGGACGGCCGGGCCGAGGTCGGCATGAACGAGGGAACCCGGACAGGGCGCGCGAGCGGAGGAGGACTCCTGGTGGACGGCGAGCGGGTCGAGCTGTCGGCGGTCGAACGTTTGGGTGTCGTCGGCTGTGGCCTGATGGGGTCCGGCATCGTCGAGATCGCCGCGCGGGCCGGCGTGGACGTGCTGGTACGCGAGATCGACGCCGGTGCGGTGGAGGCCGGGCGGGCGCGGGTCACCGCGTCGCTGGACCGGGCGGTCAAGCGGGGGAAGCTGTCCGCCGAGGACCGGGACGCGACCTGGGGGCGGGTGGCCTTCACGACCGACCTGGGCGACTTCGGTGACCGGCAGCTGGTCATCGAGGCGATCGCCGAGAACGAGCAGCTCAAGACCGAGATCTTCTCGACTCTCGACAAGGTCATCGCGGCCCCCGAGGCGATCTTCGCGTCGAACACGTCGTCTATCCCGATCATGAAGCTGGGCATGGCGACGAGCCGGCCGGAGCGGGTCATCGGGATCCACTTCTTCAATCCGGTGCCGGTGATGCCACTCGTCGAGCTGGTCCCGTCGCTGCTGACCGCCGACGCCACCAAGGACAGCGCGCGGGCCTTCGTCACGGGCCCGCTCGGCAAGCAGGTGATCTCGTCGCAGGACCGCGCCGGCTTCGTCGTGAACGCGCTGCTCATCCCGTACCTGCTGTCGGCGATCCGGATGTTCGAGTCCGGCTTCGCCTCGGCCGACGACATCGACAACGGCATGGTGCTCGGCTGTAGCCACCCGATGGGCCCGCTGCGGCTGTCTGACCTGATCGGCCTGGACACCGTCAAGGCTGTCGCCGAGTCGATGTACGACGAGTTCAAGGAGCCGCTGTACTCGTCGCCGCCGCTGCTCGCGCGGATGGTGGACGCTGGCCTGCTCGGCAAGAAGAGTGGCCGCGGTTTCCACGACTACCGCGGCTGACGCGCCGCGCGGCTGGGACCCGGCCGCGGTGGGGAACGCCGTGGCCGGCCTGGGTAGCAGCAGGGTGAAGGCTTCACGAGCGAAGCAGGAAGAAGGCCGAAGGTGGACTCCGGGTTCGATCTGTACCGGCTACCGGACGAGCACATCGCGCTGCGTGAGGCGGTGCGTGACCTCGTCGACAAGGAGATCGTTCCGCACGCGGCGGACGTCGACGAGCACGAGCGCTTCCCTCAGGAGGCGCTCGACGCGCTGAACCGGGCCGGGTTCTCGGCCGTGCACGTCCCGGCCGAGTACGGCGGCGAGGGCGCGGACTCGGTCGCGACCTGCATCGTGATCGAGGAGGTCGCCCGCGGCTGCGCGTCGAGCTCGCTTATCCCGGCGGTGAACAAGCTCGGCACGATGCCGATCCTGCTCGCCGGGTCGGAGGAGCTGAAGAAGCGGGTGCTGCCGTCGGTCGCGGCCGGCGAGGCGATGGTCTCCTACGCCCTGTCCGAGCGGGAGGCCGGCTCGGACACGGCGTCGATGCGGGCCCGGGCCAGCCGGGACGGGTCGGACTGGGTCCTGAGCGGCACCAAGTGCTGGATCACCAACGCCGGTATCTCCACCTGGTACACCGTCATGGTGGTGACCGACCCGGACGCGGCCCGCAAGGTCGACGGGATCTCGGCGTTTGTCGTGCACAAGGACGACCCGGGTTTCGAGGTCGGCTCCAAAGAGCGCAAGCTCGGAATCAAGGGCTCGCCGACCCGGGAGATCCACTTCGTGGACTGCCGGATCCCCGGTGACCGGATCATCGGCGCCCCCGGCACCGGCCTGCGCACCGCGCTGGCCACCCTCGACCACACCCGGCCGACGATCGGCGCGCAGGCAGTCGGTATCGCCCAGGGAGCGCTGGACGCCTCGATCGCCTACACCAAGGACCGTAAGCAGTTCGGCCGGCCGATCGCCGACAACCAGGCCGTCGGGTTCATGCTCGCCGACATGGCGATGCGCATCGAGGCGGCGAGGCACATGGTCTATGTCGCCGCCGCCCGGGCTGAACGCGGCGAGCCGAATCTCGGCTTCATCACCGCCGCCGCGAAGTGCTTCGCCTCCGACACGGCGATGTCGGTGACGACGGATGCCGTCCAGCTGTTCGGCGGCGCCGGTTACACCCGCGACTTCCCCGTCGAGCGCATGATGCGCGACGCCAAGATCACCCAGATCTACGAGGGCACGAACCAGATACAGCGCGTAGTGATGTCGAGGCAGCTACTGAAGGGCTGATCGGCGGAGCGTTTGTCCTGTTCAGAGGCCTAGTTCGTCGTCGGGAGGCTCGGCGGGCGAAGCGGCGTCGGTGACGCTGGGTGTCCGGTCATGGCCGGCTAGAGGCGGCTGTGACCGGGTGTCTGTGGACTCGGCGTAGACTCGATCATGGTCTGCGGAGCCGTCGCGATGGGTGGCCACGGGCACGGCCGGCGGCGGAGCAGGCGACGTATCCACACAGACGGCCGACGGCTTTCCGATCGGTCAACGGCGCACCCGACAACGCAGGTGAAGCACCCGGTTGCCCTGAATCACCACGTCAGGATCCTCCAACAGGTGCTGCGCATCGACCGACCCGAAGTAGCGCTTGCCGGACCCGAACACCACGGGTACGACGTCCATGCGCACCTCGTCGATCAGGCCCGCGGCAAGCACCTGGCCACCGACGTCGCCAGCGGCGACCTCGACCACGCGGTCACCCGCAAGCTCCTGCGCCTTGGCCACGGCAGCCTCAATGCCGTCGACAAAGTAGAACGGCGCCTCGGGATGCCAGCCCTCGGGCCTGCCCCGGTGGGTCACGACGACGACGTGGTCGATCCCGCTCGGCGGCGTTCCGTCCCAGCCGTCCGTCATGTCGAAGACGTGGCGACCTGCGATTGTCGCCCCGATCTGGTCCCAGTACGGCCGAGTGTGGTCGTAGGATGTCTGCGACACCTTCAAGACGCCGCTGTCGTCCAACGGCACGTCGCCGCTGGTCAACCAGTCGAACAGAGGCCCGGGCTGGTCATTCTCGTCCGCGATGAAGCCGTCGACCGACACCGAGGCGTACATGACCACCTTGCCCATGGGACTCTCCTCTGCTCGGGGTGCCCCCAAACTAGCGAGTCGTGAGCTGTCGCTCTTGTAAGAAATCAATCGGCCGGCAGCGACCAGCCGTCCAGCACGCTGCCGGGATGCTCGCGCAGGAAGCGCCGCCGTACTTCGATGTACCGGGTTGGAGTGAGCCCGGTGAACGCCCGGAACTCGTGGCCGAAGTGGGCCTGGTCGAAGTAGCCTGCGCCAGCGGCGACGTCGCCCCAGTCGATCGGTTCTGCGGGGTCGATCGCAAGCACGGTCGCGGCAAAGCGTTGGGAGCGGGCCAGCCGTTTCGGCGTGACACCGATGAGCTCCTTGAACCGCTGTGCCAGATGAGTGCTGCTGACACCGGCTGCCACGCTCAGGTCGCCGATCGCCACCGCCCCGCTGGTCGCCGCGATGACGCTGCTCGTATGGCGGACCAGCCCCAGGCCGGCGGTCTCACGCAGCCGTCGCGTCAGCTCCTCCTCGAGCAGCGTCAGCATCTCGTGCGGTCCGTCCGCCGTGGCCAGCCGGTCTCGCAGCTCGGCAACGGCGGGCCGGCTCCAAACCTGCTCTACCGTCACCGGCCGGTCACACAGCTCGGCCGCGGGCATCGGCAGGAACGGCGCCAGCCCCCACGGCTTGACGTGCGCGCCGACGGACTTGGTCCAGAGTGGGTAGCCGAAGTCCCACGCGCGGGTGGGCGTGGTGACCACGCAGCCGTCGGCGTACTCGGCCGTCTCGATGTCGGTGCCGCCGCGGATGCGGAACGGCGCCCCGAGGTTGACGATGAGTAGCGGCGCCGGCGCGGGCGGCAGCGTCAGCCGGGCGTACGGCGGCGCACCCTCCAGGTAGTAAAGGTCGTCGATCAGCCCGTCCAGCGGCGGTCGCGGCACTCTGGACACGTACTCCACGCGCACAGCATCGCCGACGCCCCGCCGGCATCGCGCGCCGGGATGGTCCAGCCGCGCTGCCGCCAGCATCGAGCCGGCGCCGATCCCGGACGAGCGCCCGGCCGCGGACATTTGCGTGGATTACGCGTGCTGCGTGAGAGATGGAGGTCCACAAGCTCGAGCTCGGGACCTGCGGCCGTCCCTACGGCACCCCCGGCAAACACGAGCACGCCTGCTTAACCGAAATAATCTTGAGGTAGGTTCGCGTCCAGTTCGAGAGCGTTTGGTAGCGCAGGGTGCCAGTTGGAATCTTCGCGGAGCATGACACTCGGGCGTGTCGCGGCGACTGCTGCAATGCGGCGCAAGGCGGCAGCCTGGCTGTACCACTTCGCGACAGATGCGAACGTTCGATCACGTCACGTAAGCGCGCTCACGGGACGATGTCCAACTGTCCACAGTGGACTCGGTCAGGAGTGTGTGATGGTTTCGGTCGCGTCGTTCCAGCGCCAGGGCACGTGGTGCCCGCGCAGGTGTACCCCACCAATCCACCGGTTGATGCCGTTGAGCGTCACGTGGTCCGCCGCGCCAGCGAGCACCCGTGCTCCCGTGTCGGTCAGGCGCAGGCTGGTTTCGCGGTCAACCGGATGGTCCGCCGGCTCGGCGTGAATGAGCGGGATCCGGGCGTGTGCCATCCGGTCCATCATCGCGAAGGACCAGCTGTCGCCCAGGTACGGGCGCGTTTCTCGCGCGGCGGCGCGGACGAACGCCGTGCCCGCCGCGGCTGCGCCGTCGGCGACCGCGGCCAGGATCCGCCGTTCGGTCAGCGACAACCCGTCGCGGATGGCCGGGTACTCCCTGCTGAGCCGGTCGAACGCCTCCCCCAGGAACCGCAGCTCACTTGAGCGACTGCCGGCGATGGCGGGCAGACCGTCTGGCGTCGGCGCCCGGAAGGCGGCCCACGCATCGGTAGCGAGCTGGAGCGCGGCGGGGGTCAGCCGGGCGCACGCGTTCGTGGCGGGTAGTTCGCGCAGTTGCTCGGCGGTCAGCTCGCCGAGACCGCCGAAGCGGGCGATGCTGGGGTGTTCACCGATGCAGATCAGGATGATCCGCTGCGCCGGCACACCGAGGTCGGCGAGGCGAGCGAGGATCTGGATGATCTGGAGCTGGTCGTACAGGTCCGCCTCAAACCACAGTACGTACTCGCCGTCGCGGTTGGCCGCCAGGGCCCGGTCCCGCCCGGCGAACATGTCGGAACCCTCCGCGCGGTCGTCCACGTGCGCCCCGACCAGAAAGGCGGCTCTGATCTGGCGGAGCTCCTCGGAACCCACCGCCGGCACCGGCCCCTCGTGGAGCGAGTCGCGCCAGTACAACACCCGGGACGCGAGCCCGGTCCCGGGCAGATCCGTGGAATCGCCGTTGCTCACGTGCAGAGCCGCCAGCATCGCCTGGTCGGCGGGCACCGGTAGGCCCGGCCGTTCGGCCAGGACCTGGCTGCGGGCGGTCGCGTAGGCCTCGCCGGTCTTGGCCATTCGGGCGCGTACACGCTGTTTGAAGTCGGCCTTCTTGGTCATCGTTCGTCTCCCGCGCCCCGTCGCAGATCCCCCAGCGACCGGTGCGGCGGGCGCACGATCGACAACGAATCCCCGGCCGAGAGGTAGACCTCCCTTTGCCTCCTCGGGTGACCCGGCTGGGGCGGGTCGCTGGAGGTTGGGCGCGGACGGACGCCCTCGGCCAAGATACCCACTCCGCCGGCAGTCGCCATATCAAACATGAGCGGATGTACGGACGGTTTTGTGGATCAGCCGTTGGAACTCGTCCTTCCCACGGCCGGACCGAATCGGAGGGCTCCAGGTCTGCTCGAACACGTCGTAGGCGGCCACCAGCGGCAGGGCAGTCTTGCCCGCCCGGACCCGGAGGATGATCGCGGTCAAGATCTCCCCGAGCTCTGGTGAAACCAGTAGCAGTCGCTCCGCATCGGTCTTAGCGGTCTTCTGTTTCGCGGGCACGAACCGCTTCAGCCGCCGTTCCTGCGAGGATCGCGGCGACCTCCGCCACCAAGGCGCAGTACGGAGCGGCGAAGGCTGCCGAGGTCTATCTCGCGTCGGCGTTCGCTCGGAGCTGGCGCCCTTCAACGTGCGGGTGAACACGGTCAGCCCGGGTTCGATCCTGTTTCCTGGGGGTGGTTGGGAGCGCTATTCCCGGCAGAACCCGGAGAGTTTCGACGAGTTCGTGCGGCGGGACTTTCCGGCGCAGCGGCTCGGGACCGCCGGCGAGGTCGCCGACGTGGTCACCTTCCTGCTGTCCGACCGGGCCAGCTGGGTCAACGGAGCCGATATCGGGGTGGACGGTGCACAGGGCCGGCCCAGCGCGAGCGGATACTGAATCGGCGCGTGGCGAGCTGGGTCAATCGACGCGCCGCCGCACGGCTCCGTACCGCTGGTGTCGGCGAGCGGGATCCCAGCGGCGACCAGCACCCCGGAGACCTGGCGAGCGCGGCAGTTCGTCCCTACGGCGGTCGAGCTGTCTGTTCGAGCGCTGGCTACTGCTGGTCGTCGAGGAGGTGCGCGGCTGCTTTGGGGTCCATGAGGTTGGACCAGGCCTGTTCGGCGGGGAGCAGGTGGCGTTCGGGGAGGGCGTACTCGGGGAACCAGCCGTCGGGGGCGCAGCCGGGGACGCGGGCGAGGATCACCGCGGTGAGGTTGGCCGGGACGGAGCCGGTGATCCGGACGGCGATGTAGGTCTCGTGGCCGTGGTCGGCGCGGACGAGGATGCCGAGGCGGAAGCCGGCGAGGTCGGCGGCGTGTTCGTGACCATCGCGCAGGGAGCCGCGGGTGAGGTCGCGGACGGTGGCGTCGAGGCGGAGCGCGAGCCGGGTGCCGGCTTCGAGGCGGTAGCGGTCCTCGTCGTCGGGTCCGGGGAGCAGGTGGTGGGTGTGGGTGTCGGTGGTGAGTGGTTTGTCGTATTCGGCGTTGTAGCGCTGCCGGGCGGCGCGGGCCTGGGTGTGCAGGGCCGCGTAGAAGTCGTCGGATGAGCCGTCCTCGCGGATGCCGGCCGCGACCAGCCAGTCGTGGACCTCGGTGGTGTCGTTGGAGTAGGTCGCGCCACGCCACCGGCCGATCTTGACCTTGAACAGGATGACGTCGTCGATCGCGCGGATCCGCTCGTGTGGGGTGTCCGGGTCCGCGAACTGCTCGGTCGCCTTGGCCAGGAGGGGATGGTCGACATGGTCGAGGGGTGTGCTGGCCGGTGGGACGGGCAGGCGTAGGTCCTCGCGGAGGCAGCGCAGGGTGGGTCGGACGGGCATGGGGGTCAGGTCTCCCAGTCTCCGGCGCCGCCGAGTTGCTCGATCCGTTCCGGGGACAGCCCGGTCAGCGCCGCGACGCTCGCTGAAAGGGAGCCGTCGAGGACCCTCATCGAGGCGACCATCCCCTGGCGGATCTCCTCGCGGCGCTGCTCCAGGTAGATCTGGACGGCTTCGGCGACGAGGTCCTTCTTTGACATGCCGAGGAAGTGCGCCGCCTGCGAGATCAGCTCATCCGTCGCCGGGTCGACCTTCAACGGCGCCTGACGGCGCGGTCCCACGGTTGTCATGGCTGCCTCACCTCCGACACCAGAGTACCTAAGTACCTCAGGATGAGGTGAGTCGAGGGCAACCCTTCAGCCTGTGCGCTCCCGGCATCCCTTGGGTCATCGTGGGCGGCATCGTCAGAGCTCTCGTGGGTGGAGGCGTCGATCATCGGCGCGGGGTGCCGTGGCGATGTTTCCAGTTAGGCGACAGGGCGCACGGTGTCGTGCGCGAGGGCTGGGGCTGTGCCGGCGGAAGCGTCGATGCGGCTGTTGGGGGACCGGCGGGTGGTGGCCGGACCGGCCGCTGTCGGGAGACAGCCCGGGGCCGCGCGGGTGCCGATTGGGGACGTCGACACGGAGCTGGCCAGGCGTCAAATCGCATCGAGGCGGAACACGCGTGCCGAGCGTCGGCAGCCGGCCCCGATTGATCGTCGAGCAGTGCCCAGAGCGAACGGCCCGTCAGCTGCTCCAGCTCGACAGTCTCCTGCCGGACGATCAGGCCCTGCGCCAGGGAGGTGCGCACCCTCTCGCCGAGATGACCACCGAACCACTCTTCGGCCCACCCGGCCACCTCAGCCGACGCCGGGGGCTGCGAGAGCCGGTGTTCCGAGGCCAGGGCGAGCTCGCAGAGGTGGCGGCACGGTACGACGGCAAATGGCAACCTCCACCCCGGCCGGCGAGTTGATCTCGATGAGCTCCGACGGGTACCTTTGAGGTACTGGAGGTACTGAGGTCCCCCTAGCGGGAGGAGGTAGACGCGGCGAATGAACGATCAGACTCCCCGACAGGTCGCGGTCAAGGTCTCCCCGGAAGGCGACAAGCTGATCACCAGTGGCGCGCACTACCTGCACCTGAGCAAGAAGGATCTCGTCGAGGCCGCAGTCGCGTTCTACCTGGACGCCCGCCGTGAGGAGATGCAGGCCGGGATGCGGGAGTTGCTGCGCGAGCTCGACGGTAGCCGCGCGTCGCGGATCGCGATGCTGGCAGGGATGACCCGCGCCGAACTCGACGCCGTCGGCGGCGTCGACGAGGACGACTGATCGTGGCCCGACGGGCTCGCCCCACGCTGCGCTGCCTGCGAGAAGATCTCGCCTTGCCGATTCCGCGCGCGGACACGCCGTTGGAGGACGTCGATCATCCGCATGCCGACGCAGCAGCGCGACCAGGTTGGGGCGGAGCGGGACCTGACCTCGATCGGGGTCCTGCCGGAGGCCCATCATCGGGCGGGTGTGCCGTCGGCCAGCATGGTCGCCTGCCAGCCGGCGGGGTCCGGCAGTCCCGCGGCGCGGGAGAGCCGATACCAGAGCAGGCGGTCGGGGCGAACGGTCGCTGTAGGGGTGTGCCGTGACCATGACCAGGTTCTCGTGGTGCTCGACGACGCCGAGGTAGGCCTCGTCGACGGGGGCGATCAGGGTGAAGTCCACCTGAGCAGCCAGAGCTGGTAGCGGCCGAAACGTCCCGGAAGCCGGTTCCATGTCGTCGACTTGCCCTACCTGGTCGAGCGCGAACAGGCCGTCCTCGACCGGCTCGCCGACCCGCACGTTGTGGAGCGCGAGCTGTTCGATCTCGTGGCCGGCCGTCCACGACTCCAGTTCGAGATGGACGGTGGGATGTAACCGCGTGGGGGGTGCTGGACATGAACAGGATGACGCCCCGCGGAAGGACTGTCCCTGTGCCTGCCAGTTCGGCCATGCCCTCGTTCGAGGCGCTGTTCCGGGAGCACCGCGGGGCGGTCCTGCGGTTCGCGCAGCGACGCCTTGGTAGTGACGAGGCCGCCTGGGACGTCGTCTCGGAGACCTTCCTCGCGGCCTGGCGGCATTGGCAGCGCCGACCCGCCGCCTCGGAGGAGACCCGGGCGTGGCTGTACGGAATCGCCGGCAATGTCGTGCGTAACCAGCTCCGCGCGGGGATCCGACGGCTACGGCTCGAAACCCGGATGGTCGGGTTCGGGCTGGCCACGGACCCGACCGCCCTGACCGATGAGGACATCGCGGACGAGGCGGTACGCAGAGACCTTGCCTGGCAGGCGTTGGAGCGACTTTCTCCGGATGACCGGGAGATCCTGCAGCTCGCCGGCTGGGAGGGGCTGGATCTTCGCGGCCTGTCGATTGCTCTGGTGGTGTCCACCTCCACGGCGAAGGTGCGTCTGCACCGTGCCCGGCGCCGTCTCGAGGCGGCCCTGGCGGAAGCGGCCTCGACGCCGACTGTCACCGAACCCACAGCCTCGCTCACTTTGAAGGAAGGGTCATGATGTCCGACCGCGACGACCGCGACGATCTCGTCGTTGTGCGCGCGCTCCTGAGCGCCTCCAACCCGGTGGCGGACGACCCCCGCAGCGCCATCGAGCAGCGGCGCGGGGAGCACCTTCTTGCACTCCTGCTCGCCGACTCGTCCGCCCGGCCCCACCGGCCTGGGCGGAGACCTGGTCGAGACGCCGCCCTGCGCCGCCGTCACGTCCTGACGGCGGCGGCCACGATCCTGGTGATCGTGGGTGCGCTCGTGGGGCTCACGACCGTACGAACACACGACCGGGCCACGGCCACGCCACTGCTGCCGACACCTCTCCTCACCGCGACCGCGGGAGACCATGATCGTGCCGTGGTGGCGTTGTCGGATGCGGCCCGCCGGCAGCGGGGGAGCGCGCAGGCTGGGACGGGTCCGGTCCTCTACGCCCGCAGCCAGAGCTACGGGCTCGATGTCGCCATCGCAGGCCACAAGTCAACGACCACCGCTCGTACGACGATCACGGACGAGTGGCGTGCCAGCGACGGGACGGTGCGGACCGACCGATACAACCAGCAGGTCGACCGCGCCGGCGCGGACATCGGCGGTCCGACCCCCGTCGACGACGACCGATTCGAGGGCAGATCCGACCGTCCACCAGCGCCCCCCGAGTCCGATCCGGCCCTGACTCCCACCGACCCCGCGCAGATTCTGGCGAGGCTGAAGGCCTATGCCATAGCGGCCGGTTACCCCGTCGACCTCACGGTCGCGGCCGATGTCCTCGACGCCCTGCGTACTGGCCTGACGAGCCCGGCACAGAACGCCGCGCTCTACGAGGTCCTCGCGCAGATCCCCGGGGTCTTCGACCTCGGGCCGACCCGTGACCACGCCGGCCGGCCCGGTCGTGCGGTGGGCCTGGTGGTCTCTGACCAGTCCAGCCTCAGCCTCGCCATCGAGTATGTGATCTTCTCTGACACTGGTGCGCCGCTGACCATCGAACAGGTCGCCGCGCCACCGCCCCCCGGACTGCACCTTCCCAATGTCCCGACCGTCGAGCGCTACACCGAGATCATCACGACCCGGCGCGTTCCCACCGTCGGCGCCACCACGTGACGCACAGGCCGGTTGTTAATCTCGGCTCCGAGTTGGGGACGCTGCCGCGACCTTGAGGGTCAATCTCATAATCCTGAAACGCGTGTACTCAAACGCGCCGGCGATCCTCCACTTCCTCGACCATCTTGAGTAGCCTTGTGGTAGTATTCCAGTTGCGAATAGTCATCGATTTGTAAGCTGGCGTCCCCGTAATACTACTCAGCCGACTCCTGGTGCGCAGAGCACTGAGGCGCTGCGAGTAAATCACCCCGGCGCCCGGCCAAATATTATCAACACCCTCTCTGGGGTTAAACGCGGCCATAGCCTGGGTCGAATCAATACCCATCAGAAAAACTGCGTCACTATGATACGTCTCTGGATGCTCCCCGAAGCCTTCGGGCCTGTTATCGATAACAGCCTGGAGCTGGGTGCGGGTCAGTACCAAAACCTTGATAACAGGACTATCCAGCGTAAACTTTCTTAGGAGCATGGCTTCGATCCTTTGACCTGACCTCGCTACGCCCAGGTCCGACCGCAAGATCACGTTCCCGCTCTGAATATAAGTGGTAACGTCAGTGAAACCCTCTTCCTCCAGGTAAAGTTTGAGTGCTGCCATGGGTACGAGATTCTTCCCACCCACATTTATGCCACGTATAAGAATTACGTAGGTATTCATTGCCTTCACCATACTTGTGTGCTCCCTGGCGACACTGATCGGCTGTCAGAGAGCCCGGCCGACGAGCTCACCATGACGAACGTCCGGTCCTTGTGGAGCAGCGCGCTCGGCTCGGTAGTGCCGTAGATGAACGCTGGCTGCCGGCGTCGTGCCTTCAACCGGTCCGAACGCGCCGACCGGCAGCCACACCCGCCGCGGCCCGCTCGTCCCCACCAGCTGGCCGACGGCGAGCGGCTGCATCGGCCGGGGCGACGCGGCGAGGGCCCGGGCGGTCCGGCGGGGACGCGGTCGTGGAGCGCGGATGGCCTTGAGAGGCGTGTCCCTGGCGCGCCGTTCACGGTCACAGAGACAGGCTGGCCCGGGACGTAGATGTAGTCGAGGACGGCACCGTCGGTCTCCTCATGTTGCCCGTCGGACGGTTGCAGTCAGGTTGTGCGGGGGGCCGGATGTGATCTCGGTGCCGTCTGGCCGCCGTGGCCTGCATCGTCGATGGTTGCTGGGCCTCAAAGCGTCCTGCTGAGTTAGATGGGTGTGGCGCCGTGGGCCGTGGCGATGGCGTCGATGCGGGTGGCGAGGTCGAAGTCGGCGGCGGTGAGGCGGTGGCCGGCGTCGTGGGTGGTGATGGCGAAGCGGACGGTGTCCCAGCGTAGGTCGATGTCGGCGTGATGGCCGATGAGACGTTCGACGTCGGCGACGTGGACGATCAGCGCGACGGAGCCGTGGTAGCGGAGCCGGAAGGCGCGAGTGATCTCGTTGCCGGTCCGGGTCCAACCGGGGTGGTCGGCGAGCTGGGTGGTGATCTCGTCGTCGGTGAGCGGGGCGGGCACGTCGGAAATGGTCACGCCTCCGTTGCGGCGAGGACCTCGGCGAGGTCGGTGGCGACACGGGCATCTTTCCATGGCTCGGGATGGCCATGCCGCCGCGTGCCAATTGTTGATGGGGTCTCAGGCGTGGCCGTTCTGGAGGTAGAGGACGTTTCCACTGTCCAATGAGGTCAGGGCCGCTTGTACGCGTCGCCACTCGTAGGGGCGGAGGAGCCGCGCAGCCTCGTGCGGGGAACAGAAACGGACAGCGGCCAGCTCAGGGTCCACCGGACGGAGATGTTGGGTTTGGTCGGCGGACAGCGTGCCGCCGTTGAACACGAAGGCCAGGAGGTCGTCCCAGGGACCGTGTGGTGATACCCAATCGACGCAGAGCAGTTCGCCGATATGCAGGTCGAGATCTAGTTCTTCCTTCAGCTCTCGACGTAGCGTCTCTCTCGGCGGTTCGTTGGCTTCGGCCATGCCGCCTGGCAGGTCCCAGTCTGGCTTATAGGTCGGGTCGACCAGGAGCAGGCGGCCGGTCTCATCCCGGATGACGGCGTCGGCGGAGACCCGCTTGCGTGCCTGTCGGGCGTTGCCCTCGGCGAGGTGCGCGAACTCGGCCGGGTCTCGGCCGCGATAGCTGTCTTCCCACTCCTGTTCGATGCTCACGACGCCTCGGCTGCTCGGTGGGCGGGCAAGGTGGCTGTCACGCGATCGAGGAAGTCATCGACAGCCGTCACGCTGCTGTGCGGTTCGAGCTGGCGGCCGAGTCCTCGAAGCTGGTTGACCACGCGGTCCGAGGCCAGGCGTGTCGCCGCGTCGAGCACCTGCGCGCCGGTGTCGCAGGCGGCGTCGAGATCACCGCGCCCAAGGTGGACGGTGGCCAGGGTCAGGTGGGTGAGGGCTCGGCTCCGTGCCCGGTCCGGAGTGCGTAGCTCCAATACCCTCAGCGCCTGACGTTCGGCGGCGTTCCAGTCGTTCAGGTCGCGCAGGCAGATGGCGGCCTCGGCTGCGAGCGCTGCTTCGTCGAAGGGGCTCAGCCATTCGTGCCCACCGGCTGTCGCACGGTTCAACTCCTGCTCGGCGTTCCACAGCGCGGCCAGGCACTCGGACGACGCGCCTACAAGCGCGTTCCCCCGGGCCTTCATCGCGTGCAGCCGGCTACGTAGCTCCCCGCACTGTTGGTCATCCGGCACCAGCGCGAGGCCCGCGTCGGCCAATCGGACGGCTTCGCGAGGATGGTCATTCTCCAAGGCTAGGTGACTCTGGCTGACGAGCGTCTGAGCGCTCAGCGCTTGGTCGCCGGCCGCGGTCGCCAGGCCGAGGGCCTGGACGAAGTGCTGGGCCGCGAGGTCGCCTCGGTTGTCGTCGTGGGCAAGCCACCCGGCCATGTCGGCCAGCGAGGCCGCCGCAGAGAAGACAGCCGACGGCGGATACGCATGGCCAACGAGCTGCGGGGCGACCTCGGTCTGGATGAACCTGACCACGACGGGGTACAGCCGGCCGCCTCCGAGCTGCCGGTCGGCGGAGCGGAAGGCCAGCGCCGCCGACCGGATCGTCTCCAGCGTTCCACCCGAGGCGAATACCGACGTCGACGGCTCGACGCGTGAGGGGACCTCCCGCCGCGTTGCGACGGGTGCTGGTCGCAGTCGTGGTTGTCCAGGAAGGTCGAACCACAGGAGGTGAGGCGGTAACCGCAGCATCCGGGCCCAGTGCGTCAGCCGGTCAAGGTCCCGGACCGGCGGGCCGCTTTCGATCCGACTCACCTGAGCCTGGGTCAGGCCGAGCCACCGACCAAGCCGTTCCTGGCTGATGAGTCTGCGGTGGTGAGGGTTCATGCGGTACGCCACAGACACCAGCCCGATGTGCTGGGCAGCAAAGGCGTCGCGGAGTTGATCGGTGTGCCAGAACTCGTCCGGGAGCTCCGGCGCCTCGTCCTGTTCCAAACGGCCGCGGTGCAGGCAGCGGGCACAACGGGAGCCAGCGTTGTCGCGTGCCAGACGGCCTCCGCAGGAGTGGCAGTACCGGCCGGGTGCGGCGTCCATATCTCGCCTGACCTGCTCCTAATTGTGGTCGTCTGGGTGTGCTTGGCCGGCAGTGTAAACCTCGCTGATTACGGTGAGTGGGATTCCAGCGCTGTCATGTATGGGCGTCATACGTGGCTCGGCATGGCCAGCTCCCTGTGACCCGCGCACGCTTGGGCCAGGCGCCCGGGGTCGAGCCAGGCAAACTTCTCGGCCTCGGGTGTCAGCCAACGGCCTGGCGGATGGAGGCAGCTGTGGACATAAGACCGCCCGCGACATCACCCGGTAGGTGTCGCGTGCGGCGCCAGCTTGGACCGCGGACACTCGCGCTCGTCGACCACGGCGATGGCCCGGCACTCACGTGGGTCAGGCTCTATCGCGACGACGGCCACAGTCATCGCGACGCCGAGAAGGCCGCTTTCGCCGAGGCCGACCCTGACGGCGGCCCGACCGGAACCGAAGAACTACGGCGCGGGGTGGTGAACGCGTGACCGGGCGGGGGACCGACGTCAGGTCGGGACCGGTGGCGACGGTGAAGGTGTCACCGGGAATAGAAGCGGCCCATCTGGCGGCGCAAATAGCGGACCTGCCAAGTGACTCGGTTTTCATAGGTGGATTTGGAGACGTCGGCGTCGTGCTGGCCTTCGGTCCGGCAGACGGCTCAGCTTCTGAACGGGAGATCCTGGCGGCCGTCGTCGGGACACTGACACCGCAGATCTTCGCCCGGGTGATATTGACCCGGCCATGACACGCGCGCCATGTCGATGATCTAACGATATTGCGGAGAGGCTGCCGGGCGGCGCTGCCCGGACACCGGGTCTTCCTATGGAGAGCCATCATGAGAAAATAGCCATCTCTCGTCTACCGTATGAATCTTCCACTCGGAGCCTTTCTCATGCCGCTATCCGCAGACCGCTGGATGATCGAGCACCCCGCCTGGCTGCCCACGGAGAAGGGTGCACACCGCGTGTGCCTGCTGCCCAGCGGCGCCGCTCTGGCCGAGGTGGAGCACGGAGCCCTCGTGCTCACCGCGCTCGACGGCGACGAGACGGAACCGGCCGGGGACGTCTTCACCCTGCCGGAGGGCGCCGCCACAGACGTGCCCGAGCTGGCCAAGGAACTCACGGGACTCGGCCAGGTGGGACGCCTACGCAATCCCTCCCTGTGGGAAGCACTCGGGACCGCCATCATGCGCCAGGTCATCCGAGCGGCCCAATCCAAGGCACTCTTCCGCGCGCTGTGCACAATCCATGGTCGGCAGGTGACGTTGCCTGACGGCAACTCTTACGCCCTGTTCCCCACGGCCGAGAAGATCCTCGAGCTGGACGACGAACAGTTCTCCAAGATGGGCCTGGCCTTCAAACGACCTGTGTTGCGATCCGCGGCCGCCGCGTACGTCACCCACGGCGACGACTGGGCCCGTCTTTCCTCATCGGAACTGGTCGACGAATTGCAGAGTGTTCGCCGTGTCGGACCGTGGACTGCCGGAGCCGCGGTCGCGGACTACACGAATCGCTGGGACCTGTACCCCTACGCCGACCTGGCCGTACGCACCTGGGTCGGGCGCGCTGCTCCGTCACACTTCTGGTTCCACAACGAGCGTGCGTTCGGCGCCCAGTGGCGCCACCTGGCCGGCGAGCACCTTTCCTCTCTTACCCTCCTCACCCTCGCCTGGGGATCGCAACATGGAGACATCGGATGACGGCGCCGTCCTGGGCGCCGACCTGAACCGTCCACTCGACGCCCTGTTCGTCAACGCCCCGCTACGTGACTACAGCCACCGACCCCGGGTGAACGACTTCACCCTGCCGGTTCTGGGTATGGCCTACATCGCGACCTACGCGGCAGCTCAAGGATTCAATGTCGGCGTTCTCGATGCCGAAGCCATGGGCCTCGGCATCAAAGAGACGTACCACCTCGTCAACCGCCTCGGTCCACGCTGGGCCGGCTTCAACCTGCTCGCCCCCACCTACGAGGTAAGCGCCCAGATCGCTGCCGGCCTCGATTCCGGCATCATGGTCATGGTCGGCGGCCACCAGGCAAAGGCTATGCCCGATGCCATCATCACCGACCCACGCTTCGCGGCGCTGGAGGCCCTGGTACTCGGCGAAGGCGAGACGCGCGTAGCGGAATTGCTTCGAGACAGACGGTCGCGTGCGGACCTACCCGGCGTGATGTGGCTCGATCCCATCCTGCGCAGACCCGTCACCGGCGGCGGTCCCGGAGCCGGCCACCATCTCGCCCCGGACGTGGACCGTCTGCCTTTCGTCGACCGTCGCTTCCTGGTCAACGACCCCTACCCGGCCCCGGACGGCAGGGTGGAGGCCAACATGGTCGGCGCCCGAGGCTGCCCGTATGACTGCTCCTTCTGCGGCGCTGCCGTCAGCGCCAACCCGGACATCACCATCCGCACCCGCACGCCCGCCGGAATCATCGCCGAGATCGAGGCGCTCCACGCCGCCCACGGCGTGACCGCATTCCGCTTCGTCGACGACCTCTTCCTCGGATATGAGCGGTTCATCCGCGAGTGCATGGGCGCCTTCACCGCCGCCCGCCTCGGTGACCGCTTCGTCTGGGATGCCACCGGCCGGATCAACGTCCTGCATCGGGCCGACGACGCCCTTCTCGACCTACTCGCCGCCAACGGCCTGCGGGAAGTCGCCCTTGGCGTCGAGTCCGGCAGCGAACGGCTGCTCAGGTACATGGGCAAGCGGATCAGCCCGGAGATGACTCGCTCCGTGATCCGACGCCTCACCGAGCGCGGGATCAACGTCAAGGGCTACTTCATCCTCGGCTTCCCCACCGAGAGCCGGGAGGAGCTGGCCGCCACTGTCCACCACGTCCGGGAGCTGTGGGAGGAGGCTGACCGCAATCCGGGAGACTTCCGGGCCTCCACGTTCGAGTTCCGTCCGTATCCCGGCACGCCGGAGTGGGACCGCCTCCTCGCCACAGGACGCTACGAGCCCGCGCAGCTGCTGGCCTACACCGCCGTGGACCTCACCGAAGGCGGTCTCGACGAAGCGATGCGCGGCCGGGACGAGTTCAACTTCTCGGTCAACATCCAGTTCGGCGAGGCCTCCGTGGACGAGGTACGGGCCGCCCTGGTGACGCTGTCCCGCGACCAGCACGCCCGCTCCAGCATCCTCCGATGAGCCGGGGCTTTTTCTCGCCGTCGACGGACCCAGAGGCGTAGCCAAGAGCACCGTCACAGCCGCCCTGGCGCTACCGCACCGTCGCTGCCGAACTCGGAGGCACCGGCCACGGCCTTCTGGTGCACGACATTGGGACTCAGCCGGGCGACGACGTGGCCATGGTGTCGGCGGCGTCGGTGCTGTCCCTGCTGGCCGGCACCTGCACCGCTCTGTCCTGGGTAGCCCGTACCAGGGAGTCGTATGTCTCTGCGGTGCGCACTGCCTCGATCCCCAAGGACGTGACGAACGCTGCCAGCTCGTCCTGGACGACCGTGGCCGGCTGGTCGTCCGGCATCATCCGTTCCAGCTCCAGGAAGGTCCCTACGCCTTCGACCTCATCCAGGCACAGTGTCGTGTCGCCATGCCGGCCGGTCCGCCGGGACTTCGCGACACGCACTGTGGCCCGATAACCCATATGCAGGATTGCCTCGTGCATCTGCTGACGGTTCACGACTTCCGTCTCGTACTCAAGGCAGTCTTGCGCATTCGTGCCAGGCTGCTTGAGCGCGAACCAGTGGCGGCCGTCCACCGTGCGCAGCCGCAGGAAAGACACCCCGATCTTGCTGTCGCCGAACGACCAACCCGATGGGGCATAGGCCTGGTCATCCTGGTATACCGCCGCGCCGAGGTGGATGCCCCGGACTCTGAGAGCGGCGAGCAGCGCTTCGGCGTTCTCCACGGAATACTTGACCTCGACCTCGCGCACAGCATCTCCCTTTTGGACCGCGGAGCAACGGGGGCAATTATAGCGAGAGAGCTGTCAAATTGAGTGGTGGGGTAGCGGGAAACTATTCTCCGTGCACACTCTTGGCTCGCGACTGTCGCTCATTCAGTTTTATTGTTCAGCGGATATGGCATCAGGTTGCCTGGCGGGGTGCATGTCCACTTGGACCGCTGCGGCCGTCGCCTCGCCGTAGGCGTAGCTGGTCGTCGGTCCGTCGCCCTGGGCTGTGGGGTTCTAGAACTCGGCCACCTGCGCTGATCTGGGCTTTTATGCAGCTCGTTCGTATTCGCTGATCAAGCCGCCGAGGACGGGTCGGCGCTTGATCCGTTCGGTGGTGAGGTCGGCGATGGGGTGATCGGGCCGTGGCGGCTTGAGATCACGGCTGCGGTGGGGTCGTCGTCCGTTGTAGTGGCTCGCATATTCGGTCAGGACGGCCCGCAGGTGCCTCTCGTTGAAGATCAGCATGCGGTCGGTGGCCTCGGCCCGGGTGGTGCGGACGAACCGTTCCGCGTAGGCGTTTGCCCGTGGAGCTCGCGGTGGGATCTTGACCGCGGTGATACCCGCGTCGGCGAGGACCGCGTCGAACGAGGCGGTGAACTGCCCGGCGCGGTCGCGGACCAGGAAGCGGAAGTCGGCCGCCCGGTCCCCCAGGTCCATCAGGAGGTTGCGGATCTGCTGGGTGGTCCACAGCCCGTCCGGGTGCGCGGTGACGCCGACGAGGTGGACGTAGCGGGTACCGACTTCCATGACGAACAAGCAGTACAGGCGGCGCAGCGTCACGGCGCAGTCGACGTGGAAAAAGTCGACGGCCAGCATCGTCGAGGCCTGGGCATGCAGGAACTGCCGCCAGGTCGTGTCGGTCTGTCGTTCCGGCGCGGGAGGGAGCCCCAAGGTCTTCAGGACCCGGCGAATCGTGGACGCCCCAACCCGGTGACCGAGCTTGAGCAGTTCGCCCTGAATCCTTCTGTACCCCCAGGTCCTGTTCTCGGTCGCGAGTCGTTCGATCAGCGCGGCGATCTCCGGCCTGACCGGCGGTCGTCCGGTCCGGTGGGGGTAGGTCCACTTCCGGGTGACCAGGCGTCGGTGCCACCGTAGAACGGTGCCGGGCGTGACGATCCGGTGCAGTCGAAGCCTTCTCGGTAGGAGCCGGATCAGCGCGGCGAGCAGGGCCCGGTCGGCCCAGTCCCACCGTGGCTTGGGCTGGGTACGCCGTAGCACCACGACCTCGTGCCGAAGGATGAGTAGCTCGATGTCCTTGGATGCCGACGAACGGCCAAGCAGCACCAGCCAACCACAGACGCGCACGAAGATCAGATAGAGCAGGCGTACGGCCATGGTCGACCATCATGCCGACGCCCATCCCGCCGTGCCGGCCCAGGTCACGGGCCCAGGCCGACTTCTGGCACCCCACAGCCACCGCGGCCCGACTGCCCCCTCGCCGACGCGCCCAAAGAACGGATCAAGCGCCGGCCAGTCCTCGGCGTCTTGATCAACAACTATGAACGAGCCGCACAAAAGCCCAGCTCAACGCGGGTGACCGAGTTCTGGAACCCCACACACGTCCCCGCTGCTGCGAACGTGACGCCCCGGCAGCGACGCAGCCCAGTGGACCTGCCCACCGTCAGCGCTGTCCAAGGGCCGTCGGCCAAGCCCTGAACTTCAGGGTTGGCAGCCATATGTCTCCAAGTCGGCCGCTTGGGGAGGTTCAGCGTGGAGTCATTGTCCGCTTCGGGCCTGGTCGAGGGGCTGGCGGTTCGCCGTGGAATGGTCGCTTGCGCCGCGTAGGACGGTGTCGCGTGACAGCGCGAGCGCGGCGCGGGGGCCGGCGCTGTGCAGGATGTTCTGTGGCATCCAGATCAGACTGAACAGGCACCGCGCTCGCATGTCCGCGGACGCTCCCTCGATGTGGAGGTCGCCGGCCTGGGTGCCCTCGGCCAGTAGGGTCTTCACCTGCCGTAGCTGGGTCGGGAACGTCCAGGTCAGGTCGGGACTGTCGGGTGGAGCCTGGCGAATCCCGGCGTACTGGATCTTGAATTCGTCGCTGAACCGGTCCATGAGGTTGATGTCGAACCACATGAGGGCGTCGAGCTTCTCAAGTGCTGTCGAGGGGGACCGGAGCACCGCACGCCAGCCGGCGGTTATGTTCGCGACGTACGAGGCCATGATCGAGACGAGCAGGCGCTCCTTGGACTCGACGACGCGGTAGACGCTGCCGGTGCTGAGGTTGGCAGCCGCGGCGATGTCCCGGACGGTGGTGGCCTCGTAGCCGCGGCGCCCGAACTCGGTACGGGCGGTCGCGTGGATCAGGGCCTCGCGGTCGTACTCGTCGACGCTGGTGTCCTCGTCCCAGGCCGCGACCACCTTGTTGACCGCGAGGAAGGCAGGTGCCTGCTCCAGGGCGTCGTCTTCGGGCGGGCTGGCCGCGATGCCGTCGAGCAGGATCCGGCACTTGATGGCTGCCATGCGATCCCCGCCGGCGCTGCGGTGAGAGACACCGACGCCGACATGAAGCATGCTCTGGCACAGCCGGTCGGCCAGCAGCGCCAGATCGACACCAGGCCTGAGGTAGCCGCTCTCCCAGCCCGCGCGCAGAGCCTCGAGCATCGCGGTCTGGATCAGTGTCGGTGTCCGCGCGGCGAGCTGGACCAGGTCCTGGCTGGACCCAGCTGGCGGTTCGTACAGCGTGAGCAGCAATGCGGCCCGATGCCGTACCGCGCACGACGCGATCGCCTCGCCGAGCGTCAAGATGATCTTGGCGGCCGGTCGTGCGTTCGACCGCCGCAGTTCGTCCAGGGCTGTGTGGGCGACGTCGTCGAGCTCGGTCTGGTAGCGCCGGACCAGCTCGACGATGATCGCGTCTTTGGACTCGAAGTGGTGGTAGAGGCTGCTCTGGAGGATTCCGCAGGCGTCGGCGATGTCCTTGAGCGTCGTCCGCACACCGGTCGAGGCGAATAGCGTCGCGGCCGCGTCGAGGATCTCGGCCTTACGCGCCCCGTCCTTCGACACCGCTCTGCTCCTTTGGCGACTCCTGACGACTCCTGACAGCGACGGTACTGAAGGGGACGCCGAGACCCCGGCACGGACCTCGCGGATCAGCCCGCGCCGCGTTCACGTGCGGACGCGAGTCCCGGCAGGCGGTCAGGAGGCGGTCGGTGTGGACCGGGGATCAGACGGGCGGGCCGTCCCAGCTGTCGACGGCGATGACCTCCTCGAGTGGGCGTCGCCCCGCCGGGCGGAAGGTGTGTCCGGCCCGCAGCCGGCCCACCGGCAGCAGGCAGCCCTGTACGTAGCTTTCGGGAATGCCGAGCAGGTCTCGGATCTCCTTCTCACGGTGGAGGTGGAGCGTCGTGACGCAGGTGCCGTAGCCACGGGTGTGCAGTGCGAGCTGGAAGTTCCACACCGCAGGGAAGATCGAGCCGTACAGCGTCGCCTGGTAGAAGGAGTCGCCCCCTTCGGTCCGTGTCAGGTAGGGCTCGTAGCACGGGATCACCAGGAGCGGGACCTTCGCCAGGTTCTCGACCAGCCACTCGGTCGAGGACATCAAGCGGCCGAACGGGGTCTTGCCCTCGAGCATGTCCGCCACGAGTTGGCCGCCGGTCAGCTGCAGGTAGGCGTCTCGGTACAGCGCGGCGATCCGTGTCCGGATGACGGGATCGGCGACGACCAGCCAGCGCCAGGACTGCTGGTTGGAACCATTGGGTGCCTGGAAGGCGACGCGTAGGCAGTCGCGGATGTCGCGGGAGTCGACCGGCGCGTCGAGGTCGATGGACTTGCGCGCCGATCGGGTCGCGGTGAGCAGGTACTCGATGTTCATGGCCGTCGGAGTCAGTGCGAGGTGGGGAGTCGCTGGGCGAGGTCGAGCACGCTTACGGGCGCGGTGCCGTGCTTCTTGAGGCGGGCGGAGGAGCGGTAGCCGAGGTCGACGTCGAGTGCCTGGCCCCGCAGCGCGCCGACGGTGGCCCGCTGCCTGGGTAGCTGCCCGAAAAGGTCGAAGGAGAACAGGCGCAGCGCGTTCTCGTGTGTGATCTTCGCGATGTCCTGGTCGGGTAGTCCGTCGAGGTAGTGGTTGATGGATTCTGGTCCGAGTGGCCAGGTCGAGTCGGAGTGCGGGTAGTCGCACTCCCAGGTGATCATGTCGAGGTTGAGTTTGCTTCGGCTCTCGATGCCGAACTCGTCGTCGATGAAGCAGGTGACGATGCGTTCGAGGAACAGCTCGCTAGGGAGCTTGTCGCCGAAGTCCTGGTGGGTCCAGGCCCGGTGCTGTTTGTAGACGCGATCGACGCGCTCGAGGAAGTAGGGAATCCAGCCGATGCCGCCCTCGGACAGCGCCAGGGTCAGGTCGGGGAACTTCCTCAGCATCGGTGACCAGACCAGGTCGGCGGCGGCCTGCACGATGCTCATCGGCTGCAGGGTGATCATCGTGTCGACGGGGGCGTCGAGGGAGGTGATGACGACCTGGGAGGAGGAGCCGATGTGCAGGCAGACGACGGTGTTCTGCTCCGAGCAGGCCTGCCAGAACGGGTCCCAGTGCTCGTTGTGCAGCGACGGGTAGCCGAGCTTTTCCGGGTTCTCGGAGAAGGTGACCGCGTGGCAGCCCTTGGCGGCGACGCGGCGGACCTCGTCGGCCATCAACGCCGGGTCCCAGATTGGCGGCAGGGCCAGCGGGATCATCCGGCCCGGGTAGGTGCCGCACCACTCGTCGATGTGCCAGTCGTTGTATGCCCGCAGGACGGCGAGCGCGAGGTCCTTGTCCTGGGCGCGCGCGAAGTACTGGCCGCAGAACTGTGGGTAGGAGGGGAAGTTCATCGAGGCGGCGACCCCATTGGCGTTCATGTCGCGCACGCGTTCGTGGATGTCGAAGCACCCGGGGCGTATCTCGCTGAACTTCGTGGGCTCGGCGCCGTACTCGTCGGGGGGTCGGCCCGCGACGGCGTTCAGGCCGACGTTCGTCGCCTCCTGTCCCTCGAACACCCAGGCGTCGGTGCCGTCGTCCCGGGTGATGACCTTCGGCGCCTGGTCGGCGTACTTCGCGGGAATGTGGCCGTCGAACATGTCGGGTGGCTCCACGACGTGGTCGTCCACCGAGACGAGAATCAGGTCATTGATGTTCATGGTCTGCTCCTTGCGGGTTGAGCTCGTGGACGAGCTGCGAGCCGACTTCTCGCAGGTAGCTGTCGGGTCCGCCGAGAAGTGCGCTCCAGCTCAGCAGGCGCTTGAGGTAGAGGTGGCTGTCGTGCTCCCAGGTGTAGCCAAGGCCGCCGAACACCTGGATGGCCGTGTCGCCCACGGTGGCGAGGCGCCCGGCGAACGCCTTCGCGCGCAGCGCCGCCCGGTGGCGCTGTGCGGGCGTCGCGGCGTCCGCCGCCCACAGCGCGTGCAGGACGCCGCCGCGGGCCAGCTCGACGGTCTCGTACATGTCGACACACAGGTGGGCTACGGCCTGGAAGGCTCCGACCGGCTGGCCGAACTGCCGGCGCACCTTGGCGTGGGCGACCGTCAGGTCCAGCAGGGCGCGGGCCGCGCCCAGCGCGTCGGCCGCCGACGCGACCAGCACGTCATCGACGAGGGCCTGGATCGCCTCGGCGGGCGCGGGGCCGAGGCGGCGGGCGGGAGCGTCGTGGAGCGTTACCCGGAACACCTTGCGGGTCTGGTCGATCGACCGTCGCGGTGTCACGGCGACATACGGAGACGAGGTGTCCACGGCATACAGCCCGGTGCCGTCGTCGTCGCTGGCCAGGACGAGAAGGACGTCGGCGGCCGCGGCGTCCGCGATCTGGGCGATCTCGCCCCGCAGCGTGACAGCATCGCCGTCGGCCGTGGCCGTGGCCGCGGGCCGAGGCGCGGCGGGCTCCAGGGGGCCGACGGTCGCGATGGTCGAACCGTCGGCGATGCCCGCGAGGAGCTTGCCGGTCTCGCCGGCGGTGGGCACCCGGGTGAGCGCGCGGGTCGCGGCGACCGCGCTCGACAGCCACGGCCCCGGGTGCAGCCCGGCGCCCAGTTCCTCGAGGACCACACCGGCCTCGACCATCGTCATGCCGGCGCCGCCGTGGTCGGCGGGGACGAGCAGCCCGGTGGTGCCGAGCTCCGCGAGCGCGAGCCACCCGGCGTCGGTCATGCCGGTCGGGTCGTCGAGCAGGGGGCGTACGTGGTCGGCGACGCTCGCCTTCTCCTGGAGGAAACGGCGCACCGTCGCTCGCAGCGACAGCTGTTCTTCCGTCGGTTCGAGGTTCATCGCCGCGGCAGCCCGAGGACGCGCCCGGCGGTGATGTTCTTGTTGACCTGCGTCGTGCCGCCCGCGATGGTCAGCGCACGGGACGTGAGACGGAACTGTGCCCACCGGCCGTCGGCGCCGTCGGCGCCCAGCAGGTCGAAACCCAGCGCCGCGATGTCCTGCCCGAGCTCGCCCCAGACCGTCTTGGCGAGGCTGGCGGAGGCGAAGCCGTCGGCACCCGCGAGGCTCGCCGATATCGAGCGCTTGCAGAGCAGCTCGAGGTAGTCGACCCGCACGGCGAGCTCGCCGAGGCGGCGCAGGGTCACGGGATCGTCGAGAGCGTGCCGGCCATCCACCTCTGTCTTGGCGAGGTCCGTCACCAGCTCCTCCAGTCGTAACCGCTGCTCGGCGTAGAGGCGCGCGGCGCCGGCGCGTTCGTGGCTCAGCGTGGTGGTGGCGACCTGCCAGCCGCCGTTCAGGGGACCGAGCAGCGCGTCGGCGGGCACCCGCACCTCGTCGAAGAACACCTCGGCGAAATCCGCGTCGCCGTTCAGCGCGACCAGCGGCCGGGCCTCGATACCGGGAAGGTCCATGCGGACGACCAGGCAGGAGATGCCCCGGTGCTTCGGGGCGTCCGGGTCGGTGCGCACGTACAGCTGGCACCAGTCGGCGTGGTGGCCGAGCGAGGTCCAGGTCTTCTGGCCGGTGACGACGAAACTGTCGCCGTCGCGCACCGCGCGGGTGCGCAGGGAGGCGAGATCGGAGCCTGCCTCAGGCTCCGACATCCCCTGGCACCAGATGTCGTCCGCGCGCGCCATCCGGGGCAGCAGCGCGTGTTTCTGGGACTCGGTTCCGTACTGCATGATCGCCGGCGCGATGTTGTTCAGCCCGATGACGTTGACCGGCAGCGGTGCGCGCGCGCGGATGGTCTCCTCGGCGTACACGAGCTGCTCGAGCGCGGTTGCTCCGCGGCCGCCGTACTGCGGTGGCCAGGCGACGGTGGCCCAGCCCGCGTCCGCGAGGGCACGGTTCCACACCCGGACTGTCTCGAAGGCGTGTGGGTCGGCTGTTCCGCGCCGGGCGGCGTGGATGGTGTCGTCAGTGAGGTTCGCGGTGAGCCATCCGCGTAGTTCGGTCCGGAACCGCTCGACCTCCGGTGGAAACGAGAAGTCCACGTTCCCCCTTTCCGTGCCTGCTCCGGCTGAGCACGCCGGCCGGACCATACGGCCGGAACGACTATTCGGTCAACCTTGGCCTGCTGGCGCGCGGACGGCCGGTTGGCGGTGTGCCTAGACCCGGGTGTGGGCCGGGAAAGGCCTGTGTCACCGAGAATAGATGCAGGTCCTGGCCTGGCTAGGCCGTTGGCGGGGGCGGGTTGGCTTGTGGTTGACGGCGGCGTCGTCCGACTCTACGGTGCGGAACAACTATTCGGCCAGATGCCTGAGCGGCCGGGACGGAGGCTCGCCGTGTCAGTCGTCGACACGCACGCGATGGCCGCGGCTCGCGAGGCGTGCCGCCAGGAGCACCGTCGGGCACGGACGCGCCGACGCATCGCATCGGGGGGATGCGGCGGCCGCGGACGCGGTGCGTGCTGACCGGTCTCTTGTTCCGCTCGTATCGATCACCAGGGTCGCGGCCCGGGACACGGAGCGGTCGGGAGTGGCGATCCCGGCGGGCTCCGCTTCGATCACGCCGTGCACATCTGCCTCGGCATGCACCTCATTCGTCTCGAGATGCGCGTCGGGGTCAACGCGCTGCTCGACCGGCTGCCCGACCTGCCTGACTGCCTGCCCGTCCTGTTCCGCACATCCGCCTGAGCGGGTCCACCAGGACAACCTCATGGCGACCATGAATTGGAGAGACAGATGCGGCTTCCGAAGATCCCGGCCGGCCGATCCGCGCACCTGCGGGGACGGCCGGCGACCGGCACCTACTTACCCACCCTGGCCGCGTTGACCGCAACCCTCCTCCTCGCCGCCGGCTGCGGCGGCGGCGGTACCGAAAAACCGGACAACGCCGCAACCACCAGCGGCGCGGATACCACCGCGGTGCTCGGCCCAACAGCCATGGCGACCGGCGAACCCATTCGGATCGGAGTCGTCACCGAAGGCAAGACCGCCATCGGCGACGAAACCATTCAGAACAGGGCAGCCCAGGCTGGGGTCAAGTACCTCAACGAACACCGCTCCGGACTCTCGGGACGGCCGATCAAGCTGGTCGAGTGCACCACTCAGCTGGACCCCGCCAAAGGCACCGACTGCGGAAACCGCATGATCGAGGAAAACGTCGTCGCCGTCCTCATCGGCACCACGGCAGTCGTCCAAAGCATCTGGACACCGCTCGCGGCGGCCAAGATCCCCGTCATGCTCTACGGCACGGGCGACGAGGCCCTCCTGACCGACAGCGAGTCCACCTTCGTCCTCGCCGACCCCCTCTTCCCCGTCGTCGACCTGCCACTACAGATCGCCAAGCGGGAACACGCGGACAAGGTGACGTCCATCGTCATCGACGTCCCGGCCGCCCTCGCCTCCCAGACCACCATCGCCCCGCCACTGTTCAAGAAAGCCGGGATCGACTTCAGTCTCGTCACGGTCCCCCCCGGCACCGCCGACATGACCCCACAGATGCAGGACGTCGTTTCCCGTAACCCCGGCGTCGTCTTCATCGCCGGGAACGACGCGTTCTGCATCAGCGCGATGAACGGCCTGCGCGCGACCGGATACACCGGGACGATCACCGCCGTCTCGCAGTGCATCACCGACGCGACCCGCACGGCCGTGTCCGCCGAGACCCTCGACGGCGTCATCATCAGCAGCTACTCGCCGATCGGGACCGACAATCCCTCCAACCGCCTTTACAAGACCGTGGTTGACACATACGGCAAGAACATCGACCCTAGCATCGCGGACGGCCTTGCCATGTTCACCGTCCTCGCCGGCTTCCAGACCGCCGTCGGCCACATCTCGGGCGACATCACTCCACAATCCGTCGCCGCCGCCATCAGATCAATGCCGGAACAGGAACTTCCCGGCGCGGGCGGGCTGCGATTCCGATGCAACGGCAAGGCCTATCCGGAAACCCCCGCGGTCTGCCTACGCGGCGGGCTGGTAGCGACCCTTGACAAGCACGGGGATCCAGCCGCCTACGACGTGTCCGGCAACACGCCGATCGGGAACTGAGCCTGGCCGCGCCCCACCGTCCGTCCGCGGGATCTCCGCCGAGCCCGCGGACGGACCGATCACCGGGCTGCGGACTGCGCCTGTGCCCTCGAATCGGCCGCGGTGCAGCGTTCACCGGACCACATCTACTTCACAGAGGCTCGGCCCTCGCCCGTCGACTGCTTCGACGAGATCATCGCGACCTGCGTGCAGGCAATCACCAAACTCGCTCTGCCCGTGGGAACTGTTCCGTAGACGCCCGTCCCGGAGGCGGGGTCGCTCCCAGGCCTGCCCGAGTATCAGCCCTGGACGTGGCTGGCGGGTTCGCGGCCGGTCTGGAGGCGTTCGCTCGCGCCGCGTAGGACGGTGCCGCGTGACAACGCGAGCGCGGCGCGCGGGCCGGCGCTGTACACGATGTTCTGCGGCATCCAGATCACGCTGAACATGCATCGCGCTCGGATGTCCGCGGACGCGCCCGCAAGGTGGAGTTCGCCGGAGCCCGCACCCTCGGCCAGTAGCGACTTCACCTGCCGTAGCTGGGTCGGGAAGGTCCACGTCAGATCGGGGCTGTCGGGGGGAGCCTCCCGAAGTCCCGCGTACTGGATCTTGAATTCGTCGCTGAAGCGGTTCATCAGGTTGATGTCGAACCACATGAGGGCGTCGAGCTTCTCGACGGCGCTCGACGGGGACCGCAGTATCGCCCGCCAGCCGGCGGTGATCGTGGCTACATAGGAGGACATGATCGAGACGAGGAGGCGTTCTTTCGACTCGATGATGCGGTAGACGCCGCCCATGCTGAGGTTGGCCGCTGCGGCGATGTCCCGGACAGTGGTGGCCTCGTAGCCGCGGCGCCCGAACTCGGTACGGGCGGCGGCCCGGATCAGGGCCTCGCGGTCGTGCTCGTCGACGGCGTCGTCTTCGTCCCAGGTCGCGATCACCTTGTTGGCCGCGAGGAACGCGGGCGCCTGGTCCAGCGCGTCATCCTCCAGCGGACCGACCGCGACGCCGTCGAGCAGGATCCGGCATTTGATCTCTGCCATGCGGCTCCCGCCGGGGATGCCGTGGGAGACGCCTATGCCGATGTGCAGCATGCTCTGACACAGCCGATCGGCGAGCAGCGCCAGATCGATTCCGGGTCTGATGTAGCCACTCTGGCGGCCGGCACGCAATGCCTCCAGCATGGCTGCCTGTATCCGGGTCGGCGTACGCGCGGCAAGCTCGACCAGATCCTGGCTGAAGAGAGCTGGCGGCTCGTAGAACGTGAGCAGCAGGGCGGCGCGATGGCGTACCGCGCAGGCCGCGATCGCCTCGCCGAGAGCGATGATGATCTTGGCTGGCGGGATCACGTCGGGCTGTCGCAGGTCTTCCAGGGCTGCCTGGGCGACGGTATCGAGGTCGGTCTGGTAGCGCTCGACCAGCGCGACGATGATCGCTTCTTTGGACTCGAAGTGGTGGTAGAGGCTGCCCGGGTGGATGCCGCAGGCGTCGGCGATGTCCTTGATCCCCGTCCGCACGCCGGTCGAGGCGAACAGCGTCGCGGCCGCGTCGAGGATCTCGGCCTTGCGCGCCCCGTCGTTCGACACCGTGCCTTCTCCTTTGACGACTTCTGACGACGGTACTGAAGAGGAACGCCGGCACCCGGCACGGCCGTCGCGGATCAGTCGCGGCGCCGTATCCGGCCCGCGGACACGAGGCCCGCGCCATCACTGTGGGGGACACGGTCCCGGCATCGTCACGGCCCGCGGGCACGAGGCCCGCGATGCCGGCTAGGAAGCGGTCTGCGCGGACCGGCTGACGACGAGGGGACGGTCGTAGGAGGCGTCGGTGTGGTCGCGGGCGACGGTTTGGATCTGGGCCAGAAACGCGAGCGCTTGGCTGGTGAGCTGGTCGGGCAGCGTGGTCTGCCATTCGACGAGGCATACCCGGGCGACGATGCCCCATCGTTCGTCGCGCCGCTCGAGGCGGTCGACGTAGCGGCCGCCGACGATGGTCAGCGGTGTTTCGGCGTCGGGGTAGCTCGCGACGAACAGGTAGTAGGTCTCGGCGTGGGCCCGGTCGCCGTCGAGTTCGACGCTGTGGTTTGCCAGGTAGTGCTGATGGCGGGCCTGGTCGGCGTGGTAGGAGAAGGCCCAGTCCAGGAAGTCCTCGACGGCTCCGACGAACGCTCCATGGTCGTCGATGCCGTCGTCGTGGTAGGCGGAGCGTGCCAGCGCGCGGTCGAGGCGGTCCATGCCGCGGGCGTAGCGGTGCATGCAGTCGAGGATGGCGGCGCGGTCGGCGAGTTCCCGTACGGCCGCCGTCAACGCGCTGTCAGGCGTCAGATCTTCGATGGTCACGGTACCTCTCAGTTCTGTGAGGCAGGTGCGCCGGCGGCGCGCGCTGCTCGACCAGGGGCGCTCTGGGCCAGGGCGCCGACCGTGGTCGCAAGGTCAGGTCGGACGGGTGGGCCGTCCCAGCCGTCGACGGCGACGGCGTCCTGCGTCGGGCGCCGTGCCGCCCGCACCGTCTCGAAGGCACGAGCAGCCGCCGACCCGCGGCGACCGGCGTCGACGACATCGGCGGTGAGGTTTCGCGGCGAGCCACCCGCGTAGCTCCGCCCGGAACCGTTCGACCTCCGGTGGACACGGGAAGTCCACGAGCCCCTTCCGCTCGTGTTCCGACTGGCCATGCCGCCCGACGTTACGGCCAGAGCAACTTTTTGGTCAACCGACCCTGGGCGTCGAGCTGCCGGCCAGTCGGCGGCGCCCGGCGGCCACGTCCGAGCGTCAACTTGTCCGGCTCTCAGCAGCAAAAGTACTGCTATGTGCGCATCCTTGGTGCGGTCGAGCAGGGTTCTGGCTTCTGGTTGACGGGGTCGACCCCGGCCTCTACGGTGCGGAGCAAGTATTCGACCCAAGGGTGGGCAACCGGAACGGAGGCTCGTCGTGTCAGTCATCGACGGCCGTGCGTTGGTCGGGGATCGCGAGACGTGTCGCCCGTCGGCGTGTGGGCGGCGCCTGGCCCGGAGCCTCGCCACCAGCCACGTTCGTGACCACGGCGCAGCGCCCACCACGGGTCTAGCCCGGGGGGTAGACGAGTTCGACGCCTGGCGTCGCCGTCGGGGTGGGACGGCATGAGCGGTACGGAACTGGGCGGCCTGAGCCTGCTCGCCTCGGCCATCTCCGGCCGGACGCTGCGGGTAGCGCCCGCTGAGGCCGGCGAGGGCGCGTGGACGGACGGTGCCACGGTCTTTCTCGACGCCGGTGCCGGCCTGGGCCCGCAGGTTGAGGCGCTCGCCGTCCAGGCGTCGCTGCTGGCCGCGGGGAGCCTGGCACCCGTGGTGCTGGGGGAGCTTGCCCGGCGCCCGGCCCTCGCGCAGCGGTACCTAGCCGTCGAGGGCCACCGGGCGTTGGCGGCGAACGAGGATCTGCTTCCTCGATTAGCACGGGCGCTCATCGACCGGAAGGTCGCCTCCTGTGGCGCTTCGGCGTCCGCGTCGCTGGCCGTGGCCCGCGGCCGGCAGCCGCTCGACGCCCCGCCCGAGATCTTCGGTGTCATCCATCCGCGTCGGGTGCTCGCGTCGCAGGCGCGGGTTGAGGCCGACGTACCCACCAAGGACGTCGCCGCGCGACAGCGGCGCGCGGCAGAGCTCGCCGAGCTCAAGGAGGACGAAGAGGCCGGGGCCGTTCTGCATCTGCTGGCAAGCCCGGTCGGTGGCGGGGGTCCGATCGGCCGCCTGCTGCGCCGGATGCTCGGCGCTGCCCGCTCGCCCGGCGGTGGACCGGCCGGCGCGGACGCGCCGACGCATCGGACCCGCGCTGGCAACCGAGGCGGTCGCAACGCGGCGCTGGCCAGCGCGCTCGCGGTTCCGGCCTCCGTCGCCTACGCCGTCCACCGCCAGGGGTGGAGCTATCCCGAGTGGGACGTTCACCAGCGGGCCTACCGCCTGGACTGGTGCACCGTGCGCGAGCCGCCACCACGCTCCCAACCGGATGCCGCGGTCGCGCTGCCGAACGGCCACGCCCTGCGACGGCCGCTGGCGCGCCTCGGTGTCGGCCTCGACCGCCGCGTCCGCCAGCCGCAGGGCGACGACCTGGACATCGATGCCGTGGTCGACACCCGAGTCGCGCTGGTGGCTGGTTCGGCGCCCGGCGAGGCGGTCTACGTCGACAGTGTCCGTCGCCGCCGTGACCTCGCGGCCCTCGTCCTGCTCGACTGCTCGGGCTCGGCGGCCGAACGTAGCGCCACCGGCGAGTCGGTGCACGAACACCAACGAGCGGCGGCCGCCGCCCTCGTGAACGCGCTGCACGATCTCGGGGACCGCGTCGCGCTCTACGCCTTCCATTCCCAGGGCCGGTCGGCGGTCCACGTGGAACCGGTCAAACGGTTCGATGACGGGCTCGGCGCGCAGGTCCTGCGGACCCTGGCCGGCCTGGTGCCCGGCGGATACACGCGGCTCGGTGCGGCGATCCGGCATGGCGCGTCCGTGTTGGAAGACCGGGGCGGGACGTCGCGGCGGCTTCTGATCGTGCTGTCGGACGGCTTCGCCTACGACCACGGCTACGAACGCGAGTACGGCGAGGCCGATGCCCGGCACGCGCTGGCCGAGGCCCGGCGGCGCGGCGTCGGCGTGGTCTGCCTGAGCGTCGGCGCGGGGACGGACGCGGCGGCGCTGCGTCGGGTGTTCGGGCCCGCGGCGCACGCGACGGCTCCCGACCTCGCACAGATGAGCCAGGTCGTCGGGCCGCTGTTCCGCTCGGCACTGCGCTCGGCCGAGTCCCGGCGCCGCGCGTCCTAGCCGTCACCCGCGCACCGCACCAACCACCGCAGACGAAGGGAGTACGACATGGGGCACGCAGGTCGGCCCTACTACGTGCCGGTCGGCAACGAGGAACAGGTCTTCAGGGCCGCCTACCGCCAGAACCTCGCCATCCTGCTCAAGGGACCGACGGGCTGCGGGAAGACCCGCTTCGTCCAGGCGATGGCGCATGACCTGAACCGGCCGCTGGTCACCGTCGCCTGCCACGACGACCTGACGACCGCCGATCTCGTCGGGCGATTCCTGCTGCGCGGCGGCGAAACCGAATGGGTCGACGGCCCGCTGACCAGGGCGGTGCGGGAGGGCGCCATCTGCTATCTCGACGAGGTCGTCGAGGCCCGGCAGGACACCACTGTCGTGCTCCACCCGCTGGGCGACCACCGCCGCCAGCTCCCGATCGACCGCCTCGGACTGACCCTCGACGCCGCACCCGGCTTCTGCCTCGTCGTCTCCTACAACCCCGGCTACCAGAGCGTCCTGAAGGATCTCAAGGACTCGACCCGCCAGCGCATGGTGGCCATCGAGCTCGGCTTCCCGCCGCCCGATGTCGAGGAGAAGGTCGTCGCGGCCGAGGCCGGCGTCGCCCCCGACACGGCCTCCCAGCTCGTGGTGCTGGGCCAGGCGATCCGCCGCCTCGAAACGCCGGGGCTACGTGAGGTGGCGTCCACCCGTGTCCTCATCGCCGCCGGACAGCTCATCGCCGAAGGACTCACACCGCGCGCGGCCGCCCGCGCCGCCGTCGCCGGCCCGCTCACCGACGACCTGTCGCTGACCGCCGGTCTCGCCCAACTGATCGACGTCTACCTCGGCGAGGATCTCGCCCCCGCCAAGGCCTGACCCCCGCGGCCGGCTGACATCACCAGCCGATCTGCTCACGACCTGCCCCGCCACGTCACCTCCGTCCTCAAAAGACGGGGCTGCCGCGCGGGCACGAGGTCGACCGCTAAGGAGAAGCGTCATGTCCTACGAAAGCACGGCCGAGCCGATCAAACTCGGCTACCTGTTCGACTTCCGGTTACCGGACCAGTACCCGCAGGAAATGCGGGACGACCTGATGAGGCCGTTCGAGCTGGTGTTCAGCGAGGGCCTGAAGCAGGGAATCCTCGACCGACCGGTCGAGATCGTCTTCCGGGAGGTCGAGGGCCTCCCGAAGGGGAGCATCAAAGCGGTCATCGACGCGTACGGCGAACTCGTCGACGAGGGATGCCTCGCCGTGTTCGGCCCGGCCATCACCGACAACGCCGTCCCGACCCGCGAGGCCATCGAGACCCGCTTCCACGTCCCGGCGATCAGCTGCACCGGCTCCGAGGACTGGCTGGGGGAGTGGACCTTCGCCCTCCCGCAGGGGTCGATGACCGACGAGCCCATCTTCTGGGCGGATCTGCTGGCCAAGGCGGGGCACACCGAGGTCGGCGCACTGGTCGAGCAGTCCCTGGTCGGCCAGAGCTACCTGGGCAGCTTCCGCATCGCCTGCCGCGACCGCGGTATCCGGATCGTCGCCGAGGAGCCCATCGCGCAGACCGCCCAGGACATCGAGAAGGCGGTAGGCCGGCTCCACGCGGCCAAGGTGCAGGCGATCGTGCACTGCGGCTTCGGGTTCGGCGCGGTCCACGTGAATCCCGTGCTCGCCGCCCTCGGGTGGGACCCGCCCCGTTACATGGGCACCGCCTTCCAGAACGCGTGGATCAGCCCGGTGATGTGGAACGCGGTCCTCGGCTGGACCGGCGTCGACCAGTACGACGAGGCCAACCCTGTCGGCCAGAGGTTCCTCGACCAGTTCGAGGCGGCCTACGCACGGCGCCCCCAGTACTGCGTTCCCGTGATGAACCGGGACTTCGCGACGGTTCTTTTGCGAGCGTTCTCCGATGCGCATCCGCTGACGCCGCGAGGCGTCAAGGAGGCGCTGGAGCGAGTGAAGATGATCCCCGCCGCGGCCGGCGCTCCCGGCACGCGCATCTCGTTCGGGAAATGGACCCGCCGCGGCTGGATGGGAGCCGGCTATCTGGTGGCGCGGACTCTCGACCCGGACGGCACGAACTCCCAGCTCATCGGCCGATTCGGCGAGGAGTAATCATGACCGGGACAGTCGCACCACTCGCTGACACCGATGCGCCCACCATCGTGCGACGACGGCCCCCGTGGTGGATGGCGTTGATCCTCCTCGGGCTCAACATCGGCGTCATGGTCGCGCTCTACAACGCCCGCCGAGGCGCGGAATCCAACCGGATCGCCAACCGCGACGTCGTGGGGGCGCCACGGCCGGTCAGATTCCTGTTCGGCAAGTCCGATTGGCTCGTCATGCAGGAGATTGGCCTCGCCCTGACGGCCATCACCGTTGTCGTCGCGATGGTGCTCTACTGGCAGCGCTACCCCAGGCACCCGGTCCTGCTGATGCTGATCGCCGCGACATGCATCATCTGGCAGGACCCGATCATGAACTGGGCGCCCTACGCGGTCTACAACCCGCAGCTCACGCACTGGCCCGAGACGTGGCCCGTGGCGTCACTGTCGCCCACGGTCGAGCCCTTCATCGTGATGGGCTATCTGACCTTCTACGTGGGCCCGTACTTCCCCGCGATCTGGATTCTGCGGAAGATCCAGGCCGGTCGTTCGCCCGAGTCGTTCGTCTGGCGTCACCCCCTCATCACCCTGGGCGCCATGATCTTCGTGATCGGGTTCGTCTACGACGCGATTCTTGAGGTTTTCTGCGTCCGCACCGGGCTGTACATCTACTCGCAGGTGATCCCGTTCGGGTCCCTGTGGGCGGGGAAGCCCTACCAGTTCCCGCTGCTGTGGGAATCAGGTCTGGTCACCCTGGTGATGATCCCCGCGGGTGTCCTGCTGTACCGGGACGACACCGGGCGCACCAAGGCGGAGAAACTCGCCCAGCGGATACGGATCTTCGCTCGCCGGCCGGCGCTCGGCACGTTCGTGGTGATGTTCGCGATCCTCAACGTCGCCTACTTCGCCTACGGCGCCGGGTTCGCCGTCATCCGCGCCACGAAGTCCGCCACGTCCGTCGCCTGCCCGTGGCCGTACCCCGAGGCGAAGGTCTACGACCCCAACGGCTTCTACGAGGGGGCCGGTCAGCCCGGGCCCTACTTCGAGGGCAACTGGTCCGGCTGGGAGAGCGCACAGAGCGGACGCCCCGACGTGACCGCACCCGCGGACGGTGGCCGTTGCGGGAGCGGGAATGGCTGAGCCATCGACACCGGCCCAGCCTCGCAGCGTTGTCATCACCGGCGCGTCCCGCGGCCTCGGACTGGCCTCGGCCGCTCATCTGTACCGGCAGGGATGGCATGTCCTGGCCGCGATGCGCGCACCCGACGTGGGAATGGCCAGGTTGCGGGAGGCCACCGGTGCGACGCTGGATGACCCCAGGCTGACTCCGGTCCGTCTCGATCTCGACGACCCGACCTCGATCTCCGAGGCCGCTCGAATGATCGAGAAGGCGGTCGGGGCGCCCGACGCCGTCGTGCACAACGCCGCCCTCATCGTCGTCGGCTGCGTCGAGGAGATGCCAGCCGACGTCTTTCGGCAGATCTTCGCCACCAACGTCCTCGGGCCGGTCCGCCTCACCCAGGAGTTGCTGCCGGCCATGCGCGCCGCCGGGCGTGGCCGCATCGTCGTGGTCTCCAGCGCGGGCGGCGTCCGCGGAATGCCCACGACCAGCGCCTACTCCGCTTCCAAGGGAGCGCTCGAACGGTGGGCCGAGGCCCTCGCGGAGGAGATCGCCGCCTTCGGCCTCGGCGTCACCGTCCTGGTCGCCGGCACCTTCAACACCTCGCTGGAACAGACCTTCACCTACGCCGACAGGGACGGGCCGTACAGCGAGCACCACGCCAGTCTGGGGCGCGCCGGCGAACGCGTACTGCGCTCCGTCAGCCCCCCGGAGAACTTCCCCCCGGGACTCACAAAGGCCCTGGGCGACCGCGCTCCATTCACCCGCCACGCGGTCGGCAACGACGCCCGCATGCTGCTCGCCGGCAAACGCCTGATGCCCGACCGGATCTTCCGAGCCCTCGTAGGCAAGACCCTCGGGCTGCCCCGGCCAGGCAGCCTGCGCGACCACCCCCACCGGCTCGCCACGGTCACCCCACCCTCCGACGAGAGCGAACGCCATGGCTGACAGTCCGACAGTCGGCTTCGAGACCCGGATGCTGATCGACGGCGCGCTCGTCGACGGGGCCGCCGGAGTCTTCGCCAACATCAATCCGGCGACCGAGCAGCCGATCGGCGAGGTCGCCGACGCGTCGAAGGCGGACATGCACCGCGCCATCGACGCGGCTCGCCGGGCCTTCGACGACACCGACTGGTCCACCAACCACTCCTTCCGGCAGCGCTGCCTCCTCCAGCTCCAGGCGGCCCTCGAAGCCGAAAAGGAACAGCTGCGCGAGGAACTGATCCTGGAGGCCGGCTGCCCACGGCTGGTCACCCACGGACCGCAGCTGGACGCCCCGCTGGCCGACGCGCTCACCTATCCCGCCAAACTGATCGACTCCTACCCCTGGGAGACCGACCTCGGCGAGGCGTACTCCGATCTCACCCGGCAGGTCTGCAGGCGAATGGTCTGGCGGGAGCCGGTAGGAGTGGTCGGGGCGATCGTGCCGTGGAACTTCCCGTTCGAGATCGCGATCCACAAGCTCGGCCAGGCGCTCGCGACCGGGAACACCATCGTGCTCAAACCCGCGCCGGACACCCCGTACACCGCCACCCGCCTGGGCCGGCTCATCGCCGAGCACACCGACATCCCCGCGGGCGTGGTCAACGTCGTCACGGCGTCCGACCACCTCGTCGGCGAGGAGCTCACGCTCAGCCCGAAGGTCGACCTGATCTCCTTCACCGGCTCCACCGCCGTGGGGAAGAGAATCATGGAAAAGGGCGCCGCGACGATGAAGCGCCTGTTCCTGGAACTCGGCGGCAAGTCGGCCACCATCGTCCTGGAGGACGCCGACCTCGCGGCGGCCTGCCTGATCGGCATCGCCCCCTGCATGCACGCTGGCCAGGGCTGCGCCATCCCGACCCGGATGCTGCTACCCAGGTCGCGCTACGCCGAGGGCGTCGAGCTGCTGCGCGGCATGTACGAGGGCGTCGTACCCGGCGACCCGCAGGACCCCGGCACACTATGCGGCCCGGTGATCTCGGCGAAGCAGCGCGAGCGCGTCCGCGGCTACATCCGGCGGGGCATCAACGAGGGCGCGAAGCTCCTCGTCGGCGCCGCGGACGGGCCAGCCGTCCCCGACCGGGGCTTCTACGTCAGGCCAACCCTGTTCGTCGACGTCGACAACACGATGACGATCGCCCAGGAAGAGATCTTCGGCCCCGTCCTCGCGGTCATCCCCTACGAGGACGAGCGGGACGCCGTCCGCATCGCCAACGACAGCGTCTACGGCCTCGCCGGCAACGTGATGTCCGGCTCGCTCGAGCACTCCCTGGTGGTCGCCCGCCAGCTGCGCGCCGGGTTCATCGGAGTCAACGGCGGCGCTCCCTACGGCGCGGACGTCCCGTTCGGCGGCTACAAGGCCAGCGGCGTCGGCCGCCAGAACGGCCACGCCGGTTTCGACCAGTACCTCGAGATCAAGTCCGTCGCATATCCGGCCGGCTAAGGAGACCCCCAGCATGCAGCTCTACGACGACCTCGAGGACTTCGGCAGCTTCGACGACGCCGTCGCCGGCGACGTCCGGGACCCCTACCCGGAACTGGCACGGATGTGGCGCGACGAGCCCGTCCAGCGCCTCGACATGTCCGACATGCCGCACGACGACGCCAAGCCGATCTTCTTCGTCTACCGCTACGACGACGTCGCCCGCGTCCTGCGCGACAACGAGACCTTCTCGTCGTCGATCATCCTCGACGCCTTCGGCGATGCCCTGGGCAAGGACGTCATGCTTGGCATGGACGAGCCGGCCCATCGCCGCCACCGCGGACTGGTCGCCGGCGCCTTCAGCCAGAAGGCGATCGCCCGCCGCGAGAACGACCTCGTCGACCGCGTCGCGAACGACCTCATCGACCGGTTCGCCGACAAGGGACGCGCCGACCTCGTCCCGCAGTTCACGTTCCCCTACCCGAGCCAGATCATCGCCAGCCTGCTCGGCCTGCCCCGCGAGGACTACCCGCAGTTCCAGCGCTGGTCGATCTCGTTGCTAAGCATCCTCACCAACCGCGAACGCGGCCTCGCCGCCTCCGAGGCGCTGCGGAAGTACTTCATCCCGATTCTCGCCGCCCGACGCGACGAACCTCGCGACGACCTGATCAGTGATCTCGCGGTCGCCGAGATCGACGGAGAACGGCTCTCTGACGAGGAGATCTTCTCGTTCCTGCGCCTGCTGCTGCCCGCCGGTGTCGAGACCACCTACCGCTCCACGGGCAGTCTGCTGTTCGGACTTCTGTCCCACCCCGACCAGCTCGACGCGGTGTGTGCTGATCGGTCGCTCATTCCTCAGGCCATCGAGGAAGCGATCCGGTGGGAGCCTCCGCTGGTGCTGATCACGAGGGTTGCGACCCGGGACACCGAGCTGTCCGGGGTGGCGATCCCGGCGGGCTCCGCGGTCATGCCGATGCTCGGCTCGGCCAACCGGGAAGCCGACCGCAACCCCGACCCGGACCGCTTCGACATCTTCCGCACCTCCCACCAGCACATCGCGTTCGGCCACGGCGTGCACATCTGCCTCGGCATGCACCTCGCCCGCCTCGAGATGCGCGTCGCGGTCAACGCCCTGCTCGACCGGCTGCCCGACCTGCGCCTCGACCCAGCCGGCGACGACCCCCACATCCACGGCCAGGTATTCCGCTCCCCAACCTCGCTGCCCGTCCTGTTCGACGCAAAAGCCTAGGGGCAGCGGACGCCACAGCTTTCTCCTGAACCTTGGACGGCGCCGGGACAGCGGCCACCACTCGACGAGGCCGGCCGGAGGTCGGCCCTGACACCTGCGCCGCACGACCAAGAACTGCCTGCCTTGTCTCCCGCGACGAACGAGGGCGCGGCCGTCGCGCCCCGGCCGGGCCGGGAGGCCGACCAGCCTACGGCGGTCGTGCCGCGACGGCAGACCACAGATCCTCGTGTACCTACAACCGAAAGGGTCCTCATGGGCAAGCTCGACGGCAGGGTCGCCTTCATCACCGGAGCCGCCCGCGGCCAAGGCCGCAGCCACGCACTCCGCCTGGCCAGCGAGGGCGCCGACATCGTCGCGATCGATCTCTGCGAACAGATCGCCAGCGTTCCCTACCCCCTCGCCACGCCGGAGGACCTCGCCCAGACCGTCAAGGAAGTCGAGGCCCTCGGCCGCGGCATCGTCGCGGTCAAGGCGGACGTCCGGGAACGCTCCCAGTTGCGCGCCGCGCTCGACCAGGGGCTCGCCCGATTCGGCCGCCTCGATATCGTCCTCGGGAACGCGGGCGTCTGCCCGTGGGAGGACATCTCGCTGTGCGGCGGGTTCGTCGACGGCACGGACATCGACCTCATCGGCGTCATGAACACCGTCGCGGTCAGCCTCCCGCACCTGACGGCCGGCGCCTCGATCATCCTGACCGGCTCCACCGCCGGAATGATGAAAGGCACCACCGAGGCGCTGGGTAACACCGGCGGAGTCGCCTATGCATGGGCCAAGCAGACCGTCGCCCGCTACACCGAGGTCCTCGCCCTGCAGCTCGCACCGCACAACGTCCGGCTCAACGCGATCCACCCGACCAACGTCAACACCGACCTCCTGCAGAACGACCGCATGTACAGGACGTTCCGGCCGGACCTGGAAAACCCGACCCGCGAGGACGCCGAACTCGCCTTCCCAGTGCTTCAGGCCATGCCGATCCCGTACATCGAGCCGAACGACGTCAGCTCGCTGGTGCTGTTCCTCGCCTCCAACGACGCGAAGTACATCACCGGCCTGAACCTGCGCATCGACGCCGGCGGCATGCTCAAGGGCACCCCAGCCTTCTAACTGACACCGGCGAGGGAGATCCCCGGGCGGTGCGCGGCCTGCGTGACGGAGGCTCGAGCAGCAATCAGGCTCGAGTACAAGCACCATCAGGTTCAGGCCGAGCACCAGCTCGGGTATCCGAACGACCGCCAGGGAAACCAATCGGGCGCACAGCGCGATCCGCCGGACTGCCGAGACGCCTACTGCAATGTTCCTTAAAGGCAGTAGACAAAGCGGTGGCGGAGTGTGCGGGTGGGTGGTGGCGGTCGTCCCCAGACCCATGGTCTGGCGTGGGTGTTGAGTTGGGTGGTGGCCGTTTCGACGGCGTGGGTGATCTCGTCGGTGTCGGCGAAGGTCTGGCCGGCGAACGCGGCCCGGCGTAGCAGTCGCCACCAGCCTTCCTGCAGGTTGAGCCAGCAGGCCTTCTTCGGGATGTATACCTGCTGGATGCGTGGGTGGCGGTCCAGCCATCCGCGGACTTTCCGGCTGGTGGGGGTGGTCAGGTTGTCGGTGACGACCCGGATCGGGCCGCGGGGGTTGGCTCGGGCCAGTTGGGTCAGCAGGCTGATCCAGCCGTCGCTGTTGCGCGCTGGGGCGCAGTAGGTGATCTCGGTGCCGTCGCGGAGGCGCAGGGCGCCGAAGACCCAGGTCTTCTCGCTGCCGCGGGAGTACTCCAGGGGTGCCTTGATGCGGTGGCCGTCGGGTGACCAGCCCGGTGCGGGTGGGAACGTGCGTGGGATCACCGGGCCGAGTTCGTCGGCGCAGATGACCGTGGTGCCCGCGGGCGGATGGGCGGGGATACGGATCCGCGGCGGGGGAGGACGCGGTGTCCGACGTCGAGAGTGAGGAGTGCCTGTTCGGGGTGGTGAGCTTCGCCGATCCCGGCCACACGCGGGCGTTGGCGGTGTGTTTGCCGTTCGAGTCGCTGACCGCTGCTCGTGCGTACGCGCGTCGCCAAGGCTTGGCGCACAGCCTGGTCAGCCCGTTGGCGTTCGACACCACCGCCGCCGCGGCCGGCGACGGCGCGGTCAGCAACGAACAGGCCGACGCGGCCCAGACTGGCACTGAGCTGGCGATGGCGTCCGCTGGTTGATGCGCTGCCCTGGCCGGCCGCTCGCTGTTTGCTGCCGGCGCGATGGGGACCTGCGCGGTCTTGGGGCCTGCGATGTCTCCAGGGGTGTCCCGCGCGATGCGTGCAGCGGCGCGAATACGTCGAGATGTCATTCGCGATGTCTCTTGCGATGTCGTCCGCGATGACAGTGGACAGCAGCGCCAGGGCTTTCGGGCATCCGCGGTGCCCGGGTCCGGACCGCGCGGGTACCGCCCTGGCGAGCGGGAGACGACATGGCGCGGCCCGATCCCGGCCTGGCCGTGCTGCTTCGCGCATCGAACGGCACCTCGAAACGATCGCCCGCCAGCTCAGCCAGCGCGGTCAGACCACGTAGTTGGCCCGCCGGCCGCCAGCCCCGGCCGCGGCCAGTGGCGCCGTTTCTGAGGGCTTGTCAGATGGTCAGCTGCCCGCCGCGGAGGTTGGTGACGTCGCAGGCTTGGTCGTAGTCAGCGGCGGCGGTGGAGTCGGTAGGCCTCTCGCCGAGGGCGTAGCGGGCAGGATCGGCCGCGTCTGAGGCGGCAGGGGAGCCGTAGGACAGACCGGCCAGGCGATGGCGGTAGCGCTCGACCCGGCCGGCCGCCTGATCCCAGGCCTCCACGTCCGGACCAGTGGGGCGGGGGCCGAGGAGCGCGGTCAAGTAGCGGGCGGGTTCGGTCCCCGCACGGGCCAGGGCGTCGACGGCCTGGCGGTCGAGCGCGGCGTCGAGCCGGGCCAGTCGTGCCTCCTGCTCGTATCGCGCCGGCGTTCGGGCGTGCGGCGCGATGACGGGGACTCCGTCCGAAGTGATGGTCACCTGGGCGCTGACGGCCGCGGTGAGCGTGTCGGCGAGGTCGCGACGTTCGGCGGCGAGTTCCGTCGTCGGCCTGGTCGCGAGGTAGTTGGTCTCGGCGAGGGCTAGCAGACCGGTGACCTCGTTCCATTCCTCCTGGGCGGTGCGCGGCGCGGGCAGGACGTAGAGAGCCGGGTCGATGCCGGCCTGCTGGCAGAGATCGCTGACACGCCTGTCGAGGACGGCCGCGCCGGCCCGGATCCCATCGAGAGACCCGTCGCTGAGTGCCTCAGCCAGCGCGGTGGGCGGATGACCGACGTCAAGGAGGGCGTGCAACCCGGCGACAGCGCGCTCACGGGGAACCGCCTGGCGAGAGCCGGCGAACCGAGCCCGGATCGCGGCGGGGAGGGCAGCGGCCCAGTTGTCGGCAAGCCGGGCGGCCTGGGCGCGATGCCGCAGCCACGGATCGCGCGTCTGATCGTCGGCGCGGCTGCCGGGTGGCGGGCCGGCCAGGTGCGCCGGAGCTGGAGGCTGTTGGCGAGCGTGGTAGATCGCGAGGCCGGCCACGGCGTCGTCCCAGACGGCCTGGTCCGGGCCAGCCTCCGGGCAGGGGCCGATCCGCGCGAGCAGGCCAGCGGGCGGATCCGCGAGTGCGGCGCTGCGTAGCGCCGCCTCCGCGCCCAGCTCGGCGCGGCGCAGCAGCACCTGGCGCGGAACGTCAGCTGAGCCCGGCGCGGTCGCCGGGCCTTCTGACGTCGGCACCGCGTCAGGCGCGGACCGCGGGTTCGGCGCGGCGCGCATCGGCGCGGACGGCGCGACTGGCGCGGTCGGCGTGGTGCCGCTCGGCGCGTTGAGCGCGCCGTTCGCGCCGGACACCGCGCCGATGCCGGTCGCCGCAGGCTCCGGCCGGCTGGGGCGATGACCGGGCGGTGCGCCGAGGCGCAGGGTGGTGAGCTCCGCGAGGGTGTGCTCGCGGGATAGCCAATGCGCGGCGGCCGCGATCGGGTCACGCGCGCCGGCCGGGCGCTCCTGCTCGGACCGGTCGAGCCGGCCCGCGAGCCGGTCGAGCGGGTCACCGGTCGTATTGGGCACGGCGGGTAGCCAGGTCTCGTCGTCGTCGCGAGCGTCGAGGTCGTCGCGACGCAGCACGTAGGCCGCGACGTCGCTGCGGGCGCGCGACAGCATGACGTACAGGCCAGCGCGGCTGGTGTCGTCGGGGACGACGGCGCGGGCGGTGTCCATCGTGGCGCCCTGTGCCTTCGCGGCGGTGAGTGCGTAGGCGTGGGCGAGGCCGCCGTCGCGGCCGTCGGCGAACTGGTGCGTGAGGTACTCCCACGGGACCTGGACCGTGCCTTTGCTCGGGAAGTACACCGTGACCGACTGCGCCGCTGGGTGATCCGGGTCGATGTGGACGGCGGTGACGGTCCCGGTCGTCCCGGTCCGGATGTACGCCGACCCGGGCCGGCCCTCGGGCACCAGGGTGTGGCCGGTCTGGGTGAGGGTCACGACCTCGTCGCCGACCTGGAAGTCCCGCCCCGCCAGCGCCAGCACCGGCCTGGTGAGCGTGCCGTCGGCGGCGAGCAGCGCGCGGGCCGCCTGATTGAGCATCTCGACGTCCCGGTGCCGCTCGGCCATCATCCGCGCCGCCGCCGCCGCTCCGGGCGCCCGGCCGCGCCAGCGCGACGGTGGCGCGCCGGAGCCAGGCGCCGGCGCGGATCCGCCAGAGTTCGCGCCGACGACCGCGCTGTTGCTGGCGCCCGCTGGCGAGTCCGCGCCGTTCGCGCCGACGGCCGCGCCGCGGTCGACGCGGTCGCGCCGGCGGCGTTCGGCGTACCAGTCGGCGACGGCCCGCGCGAGCAGCGCGTCCGGGTCGTCGACGAGACGGATCTTGCCATGGGCAGCGAGCCGCTCAAGGGCGGCGCGGGTGCCCGCCCCGGTATCGGCGCGCAGCGCGCCGAGCGCGGCTCGCACCGTGGTGAGGTCCGCGCCGGCCTGCCGACGCACGGTCGTCAGCGTCGGCACATTGGCTGTCTGGGCGACGAGGTGCGCGAACCAGCCGCCGGCAGCGACCGAGCCGAGCTGCGCCGGATCCCCGAGCAGGATTACCACCGTTCCCGTCCAGGTGGCGAAGTGGAGCAGCCGTTCGGCGTCGCGGGTCCCGATCTGGGTCGCCTCATCGACGATCAGCACCGATCCAGGCGGCCACACCGTGGTCGGGTCGCCGACCCGGGCGAGCTTCTCCAGCCAGCTCGCCACGACCCGCGCCGAGATCCCAATCCGCTCGGCCAGCTCCTCGGCCTGCCGACCGCCGTGGGCGGTCGCGAAGATCTGCCGCCCCGCGGCCTGCACGATGCCGGTCAAGAGCCGCATCGCCTCCGTCTTCCCCGTGCCCGCCGCGCCGACCGCCAGGCGCACCAGGTCCTCACCGATCAACAGCCGGCGCACCAGCTCCACCTGCTCGCCTGACAGGAGCAACCCACCGCCGGCACGTGCCGCCGCGCCAGCAAGGCCTGGGCCGGCGGCGCGGACGGTATCGACAAGCACGGCGACCCGCGGATCGGCGAGGAACCGGTCCGTCAGTCGCTCCACCGCCGCCGCATCCAACCGGTCTCCGGCCCACTCGGAGACCCGGCGCACCACATCTCGGCGCGCGAACGTCGTCGTCTTCTCGGTCATCCCTGCCGGTCCGGCGAGCAGATCGAAAAGCCCAGCTACGTCGGCGTCGTCGACCGGCTGAGGTCGGTGAATCCCCGGCGCGGCCAGCGCGCGGACCTTCTCGACGCTCCACCCCGCCGCCGTCAGCTTCTCGACCTGGAGCGCGCGGACCGCGGCGTCGGCGAGTACCCGCTTCGGCGCCCGGGACTCCCGCTGCGCGACCGCCCTCGTCGCACCCGACGGCTCCAATCCGCCGGCCACGAGCTGGGCGAACTCCTCCTCCACCTCCCGGTGCCGCGTCGAGAACGCCGCCAACAACTCGACCGGAAACTCGGCCAGCTCTGCCACCCCGTTACGCACCGGCCCCCACTGCAGCCCGCGTCGCTCTGACAGCTCGTGGCGAAGCACCGCGGCGCCTACGAACCCGGCCGTCCGAACGTGCGCGAGGAACACCTCCCCGTCGACCGCCCGCCAGTCCCAGCCCGTCACCGCCCGGCCGGCCCCGGCCCCCGGCCGTTCGCCGTCAGACCCGGCCGGATCGGAGGGAACCGCCACCGCGTTGATCACAATGTTGTGGACATGCAGATGCGCCTCGACCGCCCGCGACACGTCGTGCATGTACGACGCCACCGCCAGGCCGAACGCCCGCCGGTTCCGCCCGCCGACCATGCCGAACGCGGCATGGCGCTCCAGGTAGCCGATCGTTGCGTCGACCGCCGCGTCCAACGCCGCCGCCACGTCTGCCCGCAATGCCTCGTCACCGAACGCCCACAGCAGCGAGACGGACTTCGGCGCGGCGCAGACCACGTCGTAGCCGAGCACCGTCGCCGGCGGCACCCGTGCCGCACACCACCGCTCCAACACGTCCCGCCGCACCCGCCATCGCCTGTCAGCGCCGCGTACGCCCGACAGTTGAATGCCGCCCGACGAGCCGGCCCTACCTCTGGCATCCTCCGGAACCTCACTCGTCCGCGGTTCGACGTCGTCCGCCGGCCGCTCGTGTTCGGCAGCGGACGACCGATCCCCGGCAACAACGCCTCCGGCGGGGACCGGCTGGTCGGAAGTGGCGCCGGCCTCGGAGTTGCGACTGACGAGCGAACGCAGATGACTCACGCTCGCCCCAGCAACCGCCGCGGCCTCAACCAACGTCAGCAGATCGTCACCACTGCCGGATCCGGCCCCGCTGTCTGCAACCGGAGGAGCAGACAGCCTTTTGGACCTGCGATCGGGGAGGTCCGTATGCCGTGCCCGCGCCGCTGGATCAGGTCCGGTCAGCAACGGCCGGTTCGTCACGGCATGTCGGCCCTGCAGCAGCCGGCTGAGCGCCTCACCAGACACCTCGCCATGCAGGCCCACCAACTCCGCCAAACGGCCTCGAGCACGGCCCACCGCTTGGCCCCGGTCGTAATAGCCTGCCAGGCCCGCACTGGCTGCCTGCCCGCCCTGCACATAGGCGACGACAGCCCCCGCCGCCTTCGCGAGATCCTCCGGATCTCGTACCCGCTTCCGCAGAACTCGGGGCGTTGCAATCACCGCAGCCCCCGAACATCGGCGGCGCGACGACCCGAACGATGTGGATGGGAGACGGAGAGAAGAGGGCACGGCACAGGTCGCTCCGAACGCCGATGAACACCAGCCCGGCCCAGCCGGGAACCGGCAACGACAACCCGTCAGCCTGAAATCCCCGAACATCGCTACCGTCATCGCCAAGGCCCTCTCACCGGCCACCGCAAATGACCCCGCGCTCGGTGCGGGTCACCGAGCCCGCGGCCATCGCTGGCATGTCGCGTCGGCACATCCCCGGAAGCACTCGTAGTCACCGCAGCGAAAGCCGGGGCGCAGGCAGCCGCGTGGCGGTGACAGGCAGCCGACGCGCTCGGTGGCGTCGACCTGCTGGTCGCGGACCATCGCCGGTGTTCGGTGACGAGCAGCGCCGTGTGTTCCCTCCCGAGAACGGGCAGCAGGTCGGAGCCTGTCGCTGTCTGCTACATCGAACATATAGTCATTCTCTGCGGTGCGAACAGGTTTTTCGCCACCGCCTCGCGGTGGACTATCTCGGATCGCTGGTGCAGGTCGATCCGGCCCTGTTCGCCGGCTATTCCTGGACTGGCCGGACTATCAAGTACCACCGCGCCCAGATCCGCGGTGAGTACGGGACCCGCGGCCCGACCGAGGCTGACGAAGAGCGGTGGGCGCAGTGGCTGGCCGAGAAAATATGCCCGACAGAAACGAACCGGGAACGGCTGGCCAGCGCCCTGCGCAGCCGCTGCCGGAGTGAGAAAGTCGAGCCGCCGGCCGCCGGCCGCCGGCCAGGTAGACCGGATCGTGGCCTCAGACTGCCGGCAGTTTGATGACGCTTCGCCGCGGTGACTGCATTGGCGAGTCCTTTCGGTGATCCGTCAACCGTTTGCTCAGACGGGAAGTTCGGTGATGCTGAGGGCGAAGTCCAAGTTCCCCACCCCGTGGTTGGCGAGGCCCACCGTGACCACGCCCGCTCCTTCCAGCCAGTGCGCCATTTTCAGGCCGCCGACGTCCAGCGGGCGCAGCCCGAGGCTCTCGATGAACGCCTCCACACTTGCCTTGGCCTGCGCATTATCGCCAGCGAGGAAGACGTCAGGCCGACCCTTCTCCAGGACATGACGGAAGATGGTGTTGAACGCCTTCACCACGCTGGCGCTGGCCGGGGCCGCCTTGGCGACTTCCTGCGCGATCGAAGTCTCCTCGCGGTGGGCTAGCCCGTCGAACGTGGAATTGAAGGGATTGCTGATGTCGACGATAACCTTGCCCGCGAGAGCGTCTCCGTACTGGGCGACGACCGGCACGACACCGTCGTGCAACAGGGCCACGATGACGATGTCCCCGGCCGGGGCGGTGCCCCATTCTCCCGTCGTGGCGCCGCCGCCGAGAGCCTTGGCCAGGTCAGTGGCCTTGGACTGATCGCGGCCCATGACCTCGACGGTGTTGCCGCCCGCTACCGCCCGCGCGCCGATGGTGCGGGCCATGTTCCCGGTGCCGATGATGCTGATGTTGCTCATGAGATGTCCTGCCCTGGTTGTGCGTTGCTCGGTTTAGATGGCGGTGGTGCCGCCGTCGGCGACGAGTTCCATGCCGTTGACGTAGCTGGAGTCGTCGGAGGCGAGGAAGAGGGCGGCGGTGGCGATTTCGTCGGGGCGGCCCATCTGGCCGCGGGGGATGAGGGACTCGAACTGGCGCTTGGTGGCCTCGTCGAAGAGTTCTTCCTGCTTGGCGGTGGCGACCTGGCCGGGGGTCAGGACGTTGACGCGGATGCGGCGGTCCTTGAGCTCGTTGAGCCAGACGCGGGCCCAGGCCTGCTGGACGGCCTTGCTGCCGGCGTAGACGCTCCAGCCGGGGAAGGCGCCGAGGGAGGCGTTGGAGCCGGTCATGAGGATGGAGCCGCCGTCGTTGAAGAGCGGGAGGGCCTTCTGGACGGTGAAAAGGGTGCCGCGGGCGTTGAGCCAGAACGTCGCGTGGAAGTGGGCCTCGGTGATCTCGCCGAGCGGGGCGGGCTCGCCCCCGCCGGCGCTGGCCCACAGCACGTCGAGGCTTCCCTTCTCCCGCTTGACGGTGTCGTACAGGCGGTCCAGGTCGTCCAGGTCGGCGGCGTCGCCCTGGACGCCGGTGACGTTGCGGCCGATCTGCTTCACGGCCTCGTCCAGGGCGTCCTGGCGGCGGCCGGTGATGAAGACGTGCGCTCCCTCGTCGACGAACAGCTTCGCGCCGGCCAGCGCCATGCCGGTGGTGCCGCCGGTGATGACCGCTACCTTGCCGTCAAGCTTTCCCATGATCGCTACCTTGGGTCGGTGGTGCCGTGTGCACCTGGAGTGACGGTGTTATGTACACCGATCTGTGTGCTTACGGTACTGGGCGGGCGGCCGGGACGCAAGCTATGTACACCGATCGTTACCCAGCTGGGGTACCGTGGACCCATGACGGAGTTGGAGATGGGCCCCAAGGGCCACCGCCGCGGCCGGGGCGCCCGCGAGCGCATCCTCAGCGCGTCCCAGCAGCTATTCCGCGAGCAGGGCATCAACCGCACCGGCATGGACCAGCTTTGCGCGGCGGCCCAGGTGTCCAAGCGCACGGCCTACCAGCACTTCACCGGCAAGGACGAACTCGTCGCCGAGTACCTGCGCCGGTTCGACCCCTCCGTTCTGTCCGGCGTGTTCGACCGCACCGACCTCACGCCCCGCGAACGGCTCCTCGCCGCCTTCGACATCCCCCCCACCACCCCCCTGTGCCCCTACATCGCCGCCGCCGTCGAACTCCACGACCCCCAGCACCCCGCATCCCAGTACGCACGCGACTACAAGAAAGCCGTCGCCGCGCGGCTCGCCGACACCGCCCGCGAAGCCGGCGCCGCCGACCCTGAACAGCTCGGCGAGCAGCTCGCGCTGCTCATCGACGGCGCCGCGGCCCGCACCCGGGTCCTCAACGCCGACGCCTTCCCCACCGCCGCCGCCATCGCCGCCGTCCTCATCGACAACGCCATCCCCGCCACAGCCAGCGATGACCGGCGATGGGAAAAAGTGTCAAGTTAACTTGGCACTCCGCGGCCGGGCTGGACGCGCTGCCGGTCGCGCGGCTGCACCCGCTGGTACGCGACACCAGCCGCCCGGCACCTGGCCCGGACCTGCTGGCTTTTACGGAACTGGCCGGCCGCCTGCTGAAGGCCGCGGCAGAAGCCGCCGGGGAGACCGGCGACCCCCGAGGACCCGCCGACGTGGTCGGCCTGGCAGCTGCTGGCGCCGCCCGCTGCCGTAGTGCTGAACAGCCTCAGCGCTCTGCCGGACAGCTCAGACGAGACGATCGGGGCGGCAGCAGACGCTGCGTACATGGCGGCCCGGTACCGGGCAAGCCAGGGATCTTACGCTGCGGCGAGCCTGCGGGAGATTGCCGAGCGGCTCGTCATATCCACCGGGAAGAAGAAAGGCCAGCACCCGTCAGCGGCCACCGTCATGCGGATGCTCCGCGACCACGATGAGAAGGCACTGGAAGCTTCTGATTACGGATAGCTACTTTGCCCCTGGCCGTGGCTTCAGGAGTTCGAGGCCGGATGAGGGTCCTCTCTGGGAGGGCCGGGCACGTGTTCTAAAGCAGCCGACACCTTGTTGCCCGACAACGCACTTGCCTAATGAACGCCCGGCGGAATCCAGCCGGCGAACCGGGGATGCCAGACCATGGCCACCCGCCAAGCCTCATCCTCCAGCCGCCCGAAGACGAAAACCGTCGCCGTCGCCTCTTTGATCACATTTTTCTCCCGCCCGCCCCGAACGTCGCTGCCAGTCCGTACGGCAACCTCGTTGCTCAACTTCTCTTCGACATCACCCCAACCGCCAGCCACCCCGGGTCGAGTTCTGATGACAGTGGGTGACGGAAGGTGGGATCGCGGAGCGAGCCACCCGCGCAGCCCGAAACACCGCCCTCCCGTCCGGCACATATGGAACCGGTGGCGACGCCACCGGTTCCCAGGACAACCACCTGCTGAGTCACCGGCCACCGGGGCCAATTCCCTGTGACCAGGCCCAGTGCTGGACCGACCCCGCACTCCGATGAGTAGGAGTGCTGGCCTGATCCTCTAGAACCTGACCTCCGCGAACGGACTCGACCGGCGACGCGGCCCGAGGGTGCAATGGCGCCGTGGGCCGGGTCCGTGGCGTTCAGTTCAGGACCGTATTCTTAGTGAAGTCAGATCGGGGGTCAGTATGGCTGGCAGGCGAATAGGCGGGGACGGCGGGGGGAGTGACCCGGCGGCGCGCCCGCGATCGGGAGTCGCCGTCACCGTGACGGTGGCCGTCGCGGTAGCTGTCGGTGGAATCACCACGACGGGCACCGTCACGGCCAGCGGAACCGCGAGTGGTTCGTCGGCTTCTGCAGACGGAGCTGGCCGAGGAAATTCACGGGGATCCGCAGAGCGTCCCACCCTAGAGATCAGCACGGAAGATCTCCAGTCAATCGAGACCAAACTCGCCCGTAGAGGCCTGCATGGCAATGGCCGGCTGGAGCATGACGGTGCCACGTGCGCCGAGCACGCCTACGGTCAGGTGCGGACGTTCTTCCAGCGGCAGCCGTGCACGGATCTCTACCGAGCACAGCTTGAGCTGAAGAATCGGAAAGGAGACACGGTGCTCATCGCCATCTCCTGGGTAGAGATGCCCGATGAGATCAGCGCGCAGGCGTACAAGAAGCTCGTTGATGCCCCTGGCACCGGGAATATCGTCGAACTCTCCCGTGAGGGTGGGCGGTACCGCACAGTGCGCTACACCGGACTGCACTATCATCCGGGTGGCCACGGCACCATCGTCAGCAATGCACAAGCCGAACCCGTCGCCCGTGGATGGACCGGCATCGCTCTGCAATCTATCGTCAATGCGGCCGTGTGAAGTTCAACCCGAACTGACGGACCGAGTGCCGACTACGACGGGTTTGCTGTCGATGCCTTCACAGGGTGGAGCTCCGCCGCGTCGAGCGCGGTGCGGGCCACCATGGCGACTACTCCCGGGCGAGGCGCGGCCGGCAACACGAGTATTCCGGTGTCTCAGCTCTACGGACTGTCCGAACGCATCGGTGACAGGCGAGCGAGTCGCCGCGAACGAGTCCTCGGGAGGCGGCCTGACACCGGGTTCGGACTGGCTCGCGTTTCCAGGCTAAGCGCGTGTCGTGGACTGGGTGTGGATTCGCGAACGACTCCCTGTCGTTGGCGATACATTTTCCCAGTTCACAGCGATGTCGATCTTCCGAAATGAACATCACCCAGATCTACGAAGGCACGAACCAGATACAGCGCGTAGTGATGTCGAGGCAGCTACTGAAGGGCTGACCGGCGGCGCGTTTGCGCTGGTCGGAGGCCAAATTCGTCGTCGGGAAGCTCGGCGGCTGGAGCGGCGTCGGTAACGCTGGGTGTCCGGTCATGGCCGGCTAGAGGCGGCTGTGGCCGGGTGTCTGTGGACTCGATCATGGTCTGCGGTGTCGTTACGGTGGGTGGTCACGGGCGCGGCCGGCGGCGGAGCAGGCGACGTATCCGTGCAGTTGATGATCACGACGATCGGGCTGGACCCCAAACCAGGATTGTTCTGTCGTCTCCGGCGGAGGCGAGCAGGGTTTGACCGTCGGTCAGCGTCACGGCGGTGAGCGTGTTGATCCAGTCGCTGTGGCCGGTGAGGGGTTCGCCTGTGGGCTGCCCAGTGGCTGGGTCCCACAGCCGCACTGTTGCGTCGGCTCCCGCGGAGGCAAGCAGGGTGGGGCCGTCCGATTGCGGCATGGCGGCCAGGGCGAGCACCGCGCCGGTGTGTCCGGTGAGGGGATTGCCGGTGGGCTGGTGCGTAGCCGGATCCCACAGTCGCACGGTCCCGTCGCTGCCAGCGGAGGCGAGCAGGGTCTGACCGTCGGCCAGCTTCACAGCGGTCAGCGCGTCGATCCAGTGGCTGTGGCCGGTGAGGGGTTCGCCCACGGGCTGGCCGGTGGCTGGGTCCCATAGCCGCACCGTTGCGTCAACTCCGGCGGATGCGAGCAGGGTGCGGCCATCCGATTGGGGCACGGCGGTCAGCGCGAGAACCGGGCTGGTGTGGCCGGTGAGGGGGTTGCATGCAGGTTGTCCGGTGGCTGGGTCCCATAGTCGCACCGTGGCGTCGTCTCCAGCGGAAGCGAGCAGGGTGCGACCATCGGCCAACGCGACTGCGGCCAGCGCGTTCACGGCGCCGGTGTGTCCGGTAATGAGATTGCCTGCGGTGTGGCCGGTAGTGGGATCCCACAGCCGCATCATTCCGTCACGGTCGGCGGATGCGAGCAGGGTGCGGCCATCCGATTGGGGCACGGCGGTCAGCGCGAAAACCGGGCTGGTGTGGCCAGTGAGGGGGTTGCACGCAGGTTGTCCGGTGGCTGGATCCCATAGTCGCACCGTGGCGTCGTGGCCGGCGGAGGCAAGCAGGATGCGGCCGTCGAGCCGCCGAATGGCGGCTGTCGCGCGCACCCAGTTGGTGTGGCCGGTGAGAGAGCTGCCGACGTGCTGTCCGGTGGCGGGGTCCCATAGTCGCACCGTGGCGTCGTCTCCAGCGGAAGCGAGCAGGGTGCGACCGTCGGCCAACGCGACTGCGGCCAGCGCGTTCACCGTGCTGCCGTGCCCCGTGAAGGGCTGGTCAGCTGGCTTCCCGGTGGAGGGGTCCCACAGTCGCACCGTGGCGTCTTGTCCGGCGGAGGCGAGCAGTATGCGGCCATCGGCCAACGTCATCGCGGCCAGCGCGATCACCTCGCCGCGGTGACCGGTGAGCGGGTCGCCCGCGGGTTTCCCGGTGGCTGGATCCCATAACCGCACCACTCCGTATCCGTCGGCGGAGGCGAGCAGGGTGCGTCCGTCCGGCAGCGGTACCGCAGCAAGCGCGAGCACCCAGCTTGTGTGGCCGGTGAGCGGGTTGCCTACGGTTTGCCTGGTGGCGGGGTCCCACAGTCGCACCGTGGCGTCTTGTCCGGCGGAGGCGAGCAGTGTGCGGCCATCCGGCAGCGGTACGGCAGCAAGCGCGAGCACTGACTTGGTGTGGCCGGTGAGCCGGTTGCCCACGGTTTGCCTAGTGTCAGGGTCCCAAAGTCGCACCGTGGCGTCTTCGGCGGAGGCGAGCAGGATGCGGCCGTCCGGCAGCGGCACGGCAGCAAGCGCGGGTATCCACTCGGCGTGGCCGGTGAGCGGGCTGCCCACGGTTTGCCTGGTGGCCGGGTCCCATAGTCGCACCGTGGCGTCTTGTCCGGCAGAGGCGAGCAGGGTGCGGCCATCGGCCAACGTCACTGTGGCCAGCGCGTTCACCGTACCGCCGTGGCCGGTGAGGGGGCTGCATGTGGGTTGTCCAGTGGCTGGGTCCCACAGGCGCACCGTGGCGTCGTGGCCGGCGGAGGCGAGCAAGATGCGGCCATCGTCCACTGTCAGCGCGGCCAATGCGTTCACCGCGCCGCCGTGCCCGACAAGAGCCCGGTGCGCGGTGCCGGTCCACATGGCAGTTCGGACGGTCCAAAAACGGTGGGTCCGTCGGGCGCTGGCTTCGGCGAGGGCGTGGGCGCGGGTCTTCCGTGCCCAGATGTGCAGCCACCAGCTCGGCGGATCGTCGGGATGGGTCACCGAGTCGCTGAGCGCCAGTTCGTAAGCGTTCATTGCGGCGACCGCTGCTGACGTCCCCAGGGCACGCCGGTGGACCACGAGAGTTCCGGGTGCGCAGGTGAGCAGGAACCCAGGATCGCTGACCAGGTCGTCGAGAACACCGGCGAGAGCTGCGTGTTCGGCAAGGTGGACGCCGGTGTATCCGTCTGCCGCGACCCAGTCTCGGGTGTCGATCGTTCCTGGGGGGATCAGAGCGGCGGCAATGCGCCTGTGGGCAGCTCGGGTGGCGGCGGCATGGTCATAGGCGAGGTGCCGGAGTTCCTCGTCGTTGTGTGTCGACGTGCCAGCGCAGAACTCGCGCAGGCTCTGATGACGGGGAATGTAGCGATCGGGGTCCCCTCCGGCGCGCAACGCGAGAAAGGGTCGGAACAGGCTGCGGAGCAGGTCCCGAGTGTCGGACTCGGGGATGTCAGCCCAGACGGCCACGGTCGCGGCGGGCTGGGGCTCGCGGATCGCTGCCAGCGTGGCCAGCACCGGCAGCCCATGGTTTCGCCAGCGGTTCACGCCGAGCTCGGCGCGCCAGCGGGCCACAGTGTCGGCGTAGTAGGCGGCCAATCCTGAGGGCAGGCGGGCGACGTCGGCGGGGTCGCGGGCGTGGTCGCGGATCTGGTCGAGCACGGTCAGCGCATAGATCCACAACCCGCCCGAGCGGTCCAGAAGCATACGGCAGAATCGATCAACGGAAAGTCCGGAGATGCGCAATGCCTTGGACAGTTCGGGATCGCTGGCGGTGATGGCAGTCAGATAGTTGAGCAGGTCGCGGTGGTTGGCCGCGCTTTCCACGTCGATCCGCTCGACCACTCGTGCCTCTGCGGGCACCGCGACCATTTTTGGCCGCGTCGTCGCGATGATGACCGTTCCCGGGGGAAGGCTTGGCGGTAGTCCAAACGACAGTTCGCCTGTCGGGGGCAGCGGGGCCTCGTCCAGACCGTCGATGAGCAGCACCACCGGCACACCTGGCGTTTCGCGGTCCCGGCGGGCGGCGGCCTCGGACAGCCTGCCCGACAACCATGCCGTCGACTCGGCGCGCTCGGGAAGGACTCCGTCTGGTGCGGCGTCCTCAAGCTGCCAGCGGGCGATGAGCTGCGCGCCGAGGTTACGCCGCGCGATCTGCGGCGAGCGGCCTTCGGCGAGGCGAGTGAAGTGCGCGGGCCAGACCCGGGTGTACGCGAGGTAGGTGGCCAACGCGGACTTGCCCATCCCGGCTTCGGCCTCGACGAGCAGATAGCCACCGCGGCGCTGCTGGACGCAACGGTTCAGGAAGGCGTCGATCCGGCCGATCAACTCGGTGCGGCCCCGGAATCGGCTGACCGGGTTGTCCAAGTCCGCCGGATCAGCGAGCCGCAGGTCACCCGGCAGTGGGTCGAGCGGGATCACAGCCTGTCGTAGCGACTGGAAAGGCCCGGTGAACCGCCGCGCGAGCGCTGCGCGGTAGTTGACTCCGACGGCTGGCCCGCCTGATGGGAGCACATTCCCCGTCTCGCCACCGCCGGGCTTGCCGCGGCTCAAGGCCGGCGCGACTCCGCCGAGGTCGGGGGCGGCGGAGCCAGCCGGAAACGGAGGCGTGGCTGGGGCACCCGAGGAATCGGATGGGAACGACGGCGCGCTGGTCGGCTTTGCTCGCCCACCGGACACCGCGAGCTTGGCCGCCTGTAACAGGTCATTGCGGGCTTGATGTTGTGAGATCCCGAACAGGTCGAACGACACGACGTGGTCAAGCAAACTGGGTCGATCGCAATCCGCCACCCGGGCGACGAGCAATCTGCGCCGCACCCCGGTCGGATCCGCCTTCCACGCGGCCTGCCACTCAGCGGTGCCGTGCACCGAACGGGCATAGCTGTCCGACAGCACTGCCAGGGTGCGGGCTGCGCGCCGGACGCCATTCTGCATGCCGACTATCCAGTTCGAGCCAGGCACGAAGTCCCACGCCTGCAGTAGCACCCGATAGCCGGTCTCCTCCAGTACCCAGGCGATCCACTCGGCCCACCCCTGGTCCGCCTTGGTGTAACTGATAAAGAAGTCGCGTTCCTCCGCCGCGTCGTCCGCCTCATCGGTGACATCCCCACTTGTCACGCGGCCAGTGTGTCACCAGCACAAACTGCACTAAAACGTCCGTGCCCGTGGTGGGCTGGCGTTGAGATGCGACCGTGTGGTCGATGTCGCTCCTTGCGGGACGACTAACTGACCGTCGATGGCTACCTGTCGCGAGTGATGCAGCCAGGTCGGAGCCATCGCGAGATCTTGAGATGGCCCCGAAGTGATCGGAGACGCAGTCGACAGGGATGGATTAGACAGTGTCGACTAAGGCTCCTATGTGATTTTGGCGGCGCGTGTCCTGTGGTGAGTAGTCGGCGACGATGTCCGTGTTCTGTAGTGCTACGCATTGGATGGGTTGTTCTGGCTGAGAGAATCTGCCCGTTCGCGAGATTTCTGGACTCGCGATTTCCTTGCCACGGGCAAGACGCGAGTTTGGGTACTCGTCCAGAGTCGCGCGCTGCATTTGCCCAGGTAGAGGGGGTGTTTTGGATCTTCAAGGATCGCGGCCCGAATCTGCGAAGGCGCGAATCAGGTACGGCGCGTGGTGATGTCTCGCCAGCTCGTCGTCTGGTTGACCAAGGAAGATCGGCGGCATGTCGACGGATCTTGGGCTGCGGACTCGCCGAATGCGGGTGCGGTACCGCACCGACGACGGCGCGGTCGTCGACACGACGCTCGACAGGCTGACCGTGGACGAGGTTGCCGGTGGGCTGCAGGTCCGGGAGTTCCGTTGGCGGAAGGGCCAGCGTCACTACTCCGGATAGGTACTGGTCGTCCACTGCCGGCCGTCTGGTGATCTACGAGAGCCGTCTGGAACTGGGAGCGCGCGGAGTGGTTCTTCGGGCCGGCCCCCGACTCAGGTCCGTTCGAGGAGCACGACCGGGATATCCCGGTCCGTCCCGCTCTGGTAGGCATCGTAGTCCGGCCAGAGCGCCGTCATCGTGAGCCACAGGCGGGCCTTCTCGGCGGGCTCCGCCACCCGGGCCTTCGCTGGGAAGCGTTCCGTCCCGACCTGCAACTCGACCTCCGAGTGGGCGAGCAGGTTCAGATACCACAGCGGGTGCTCGGGAAAGCCGCCCTTCGATGCGACGACGACGTAGTCGTTCCCGTCCCGCCCGTAGATCAGGGGCGTGCGGCGCGGCTTCCCACTGCGACGGCCCCGCGTCGTCAACAGCAGCGTCGGGGCTCCCCGCTCGAACGAACCGTCGATGCCGTACCAGATGTGCCCATCGGCACCGCCGCTGTCGAGATAGCGGCGGGTGTGATCAGCTATCCAGTCCATCGGGCTGTCGCTGGGCGTCGTCTCGGTCACGCGATCTCCAGGCGAGTTGGCGTCGGGGCGTCTCGGTGATAGAAGCGCGGCGAACCGTGGTCGTCCCCGAACGGGCCCGGATCCGTTCGATGCGGGCTCACGCTTCGTGCCAGCATCCGCCGGCGCGGGGATGTTCCCATCCCTACCTGGAGTAGGTGGACAGCCGTGGGCGGCGAGGGCGAGGACGTCGGCGACCATGCCGATCGACTCTTCGGCGGTCACCCCGTGAGCGGCGTTTTCCCGCGGGGGTGGCTCGTGGTGCCGAGGGGGTGGGCATAGCGCCGGGGTGGAGCTGGTGCGGCGGGGAGCGTCCGAGTCGGGTCCGGCTTCGTTGCGGGGCGCGTTCACAGTGCGGCGGCCCCCGCCCGGGCGGGGGCGCCTCGCGCTGGTCAGCGCGTTGGCGACGGGGATCCCGCTGGCCGCGGGGCAGCTGACAGGACAGCTCTCGCTGGGGCTGACGGCGACTCTGGGCGCGGCGACGGCGATCTACTACCCGAGGTCCAGCTGGCGCTACCGGAGCAGGGCGCTGCCGGTGGTCGCGGTGGGAGCTGCCGCGGCGGGAAGCCTGGGGGCGGTGGCCTGGGGGAATCCGTGGCGCACGGCCATCGTGGTGGCCACGGTGGCGTTCGTCGCCACAGCGTTGTTCGCCGCCCTGCTCGCGCCCCCGCCCGGCGCGGTGCCGATCGTGGTCGCCTGCGCGGTCGCCACCCAGCTTCCGCCGGGCGTTGCCCCGGTCGTGACGCGGGCCGGACTCACCCTGGCCGGCGCGGCCTTCGCCTACCTGCTCACGATGATCGTTGCCCGCGGGGACCGGGCCGGGCCAAGCCGGCGCGCGGTCGCCGAGGCACTCGAGGCGCTCGCGACCATGTCCGACACACTGGGGACGGGGCGGACAGAGGTCACACGTCACGACGCCCAGCGGGAGATCCGCCGGGCGGAGGTGATCGTTGCCCGGGACCGCCCTGGCGGTCAGCTCGCCGCGATCGCCGCCCGTCTGCGGCGCGTCTTCACCCGGATCGTGGACTACGCGACGCTCACCGGGCGTCGGCCGCCCGCCAGCGTGTCCGGGCGCCTGCGGGACTACGCTGCCGGCGTCTCCGTCGGCCGGTACGACCCGGACCGAAGCACGCGTGCGCGGTGGTGGCGTCGCGCGCCCCCCGCCGACCCCGGACTGGCTGGCGACGCGGCGCTGGCCACCGCCTGGGCGGGCGCCGCGGCCCGCGCGTACGTGCTGGTTGACCGCGTGGACGCGCCGACCCACGCAGGGCGGCGCCCCTGGCCTGCGTCGCGGCCCATCACCATCGGGCCACCCATCCACCCCGGCCGGGTGGCGGCGCGGCGCGGGCAGGACCAGACGTCGCGGGCGTGGCATCGGCTCGCCGCGACGGTGGCCGAGATGACGCAACCGACGGGCGTGCGGCCGGTGGCGCCGATCATCGCGCCGACCCGGGACCTCCTCGCGGACGGGCTGCGGCTTCGGTCCCCGGCGTGGCCCTGGGCGGTGCGCAGTGGTCTGGCCACGGCCGCGGCGGCGCTGCTCGCGATCGCCGCCGGTATCGACCGGCCCTTCTGGGCTCCGGTAGCCGCCGCCACCGTCCTGGAGGTGCGGTCCGCCCGGGTCGCCGGGCAGCACACCCTGCAGCATCTGCTCGGAACCGCGCTGGGCACGCTCGCCGCCTTCGCGCTGCTGGTGGTCCCCTTCCCGGTGTGGTGGCTGATCCTGACCATCACCGTCCTGCAGGCCGCGATCGAACTGCTCGGCCCCGCCAACGGCGGTATCGGGGCGCTCCTGGTCATGCCGTCGACGATGCTCGTCGCCGAGTTCGCCGGCCCAGAGCAACTGGCCGGGCCGCTGGTCACGTCGCGGCTCCTCGGCACGCTGCTCGGGCTCGTCGTCGGCCTCGTCGCCTCGCTGGTCCTCTGGCCGCGGGCCGCCGCCCAGAGACTGCCGGACGCGCTGGCCGACTGCCTGCGTGCGATCGGCGTTCTCCTGGCGAACCTGCTGGTCGAGTCCCGCACCGGAAGGACGCCCCCGGCCCTGCGGCCAGTCCCGACGTTCGAGCACCCTGCGCGACACGGAGCGCCCGATCAACGGCGTCCCCCAACCGAACGGCGGCGGGGGGCGGCGCGCCACCACGTCGAGGCGACGCTGGAATGGCTCTCCGAAATGCACGCCGAGGCAGAGAACGAGCCGGGAGAGGCGGCCCGAGCGATCTGGCCCGCGGTGATCGCCGCCCGCAGGCTCGGCTACCTCGTCCTGCTCGAGCCTCCCGGGCTGCGTGACGCGCTGCCCGCCACCGCGGCCTCACCCGAGGCCATCCGCCTGCTGTTCAGCCAGCTCGCCGCCGCGATCCGGGGCGACGGCCCGTCGCCACCACAGGAACCGCCCCAACTGCCGCCGTTCCCGCCGCTGCGGGGCGAGTTCGCCGCACTTGTCGGCGCCGCCCCCCAGCGCTGACTGCCCGGACCGTGCATGGACGAGCCCGGACGCCCGCTGTGGCCATCAGCCCCGTGACGTACATCAGTGGACATCGGCGGAGTGGCGTTCGGTCCGGGCGTGCTGCTGGCCAGCGGCGGCGACGGTGCCGTCACCCAGACGCCGGTGAGCTCGGCGATGACATCAAGCGGTCCAGCGGTGCAGATGACGCATCCCTGCGGTGTGCAGATGACGCATCCCTGCGGTGTGCGTTGCCATGCCCACTCGTCAGGCCTTGCCCACAGCGTCCCGCCGTTCGGCCCGAGGTCGGAAGGATCAGCCACGCTGCCATCTTCGCTGTGGGCGCGAGCTGCGATGGGCCGAAGCGTGCCCGCACGCGTTGCTTGACGAGTTCCCCGGCGATTGAGGTGGGGAGTGAAGCGGGCGATGGCGTGGCACTGGCTCGCCCGATCGCCGTCCTGACAGGATGGCGACATGGAACGTGTGCTTGGAATCGGTGGATACTTCATGCGTGCCGCCGACCCGGTGGCCCTGGGTGCCTGGTATCGCGATTGCCTCGGCCTGGACGCTGATGAGCACGGCCTGTGGCATCAGGAAGTCGGGCTGACGGTGTTCGCGACGTTCGAGTCCGAGACCGACTACTTCGGGTCCCGTGCCCAGCAGGCTATGATCAACTTCCGGGTCCGCGACCTGGACGCGATGCTCGCGCAACTGCGCGCCAAGGGCGCGGACGTGGTTGAAGAGACGCAGGACATGGAGGGCGTCGGTCGATTCGGCTGGGTCACCGATCCCGCGGGTAATCGGATCGAGCTGTGGCAGCCCGCCTGACCGTGTCTTCACGCAGGCGATGATGTGCTGATGGCGCACCAGATTGTCGAGGTGTGAACTCTGCCAGAAGGCGTCGAACGCTCCACGGTTCAGCACGTAGTCAAGACCCGGCCCGAGAGCCAGGTTCTGGAGCCGGAATGGGCCCTACATGTAGCGGTACCGGATCCCGGCTCGCCAGCTCGACGGCCTTCTTGGCGTCCGGCTTGCCCCTGCACTTCTGGATGGCGTGACGGATACAGACCAGGACATCGTTCGCCAGGAGATCACAAACCAGGCACGATGGCGACTTCGCCCTCACCTGTCAGTCCTCGCCCCGATATCGACGCGTCGACGCGACGATGGGAGCTATGACCGGACGCCACACCGGTGACCCCGTCGTCCGCCTCGCCGCGCGGGTCGTGCTCCTGCATGCCAACAACGCGGTGCTTCTCCAACTGCACGACTGGCCGCACGAACCACACTGGCCTGCCCTGGCGGCCCGGGAGGCCCAGCGCGCGCCTGACGTCAGCGTTCAGGCGGGTCTCGGCGATCGCCTGGGGCGGAGCCGCGTAGCCGCCTGTTACAGCGTCACGAACGTGTAGCCCTTGCTTTTCAGCTTGGGCAGCGCCACCTCCAGGGCCTTCACCGTCTCCGAGCGATCCGTGCCGTGCCCGCTCGGCCGGTCCCCGTCACCGTCATGGCAGAGCAGGATGTCCCCGGGCTTCGCCGTCAGAAGGCTGTCGATGATCTTCTGCGTACCGGGGCGAGACCAGTCTCTGGGGTCGACGTTCCAGGCGATCGGGGTCAGGCTGTGCTTGGCCGCCGCTTCGAACACGGCCGGCGACCAGTCGCCGCCCGGCGAGCGGAACAGGCGCGGGGCGGTGCCCGCGGCGCCCACGATCGCGGACTGGGCGCTGCTGATCTCCTGTTCGATCGCGGCCGCGGACCGGTGAGCGAACGGCTGGGGATGCGTCATGCTGTGGTTACAGATCGCATGACCATCAGCGACGATCTGCCGGACGAGATCCGGGTGGGCCTGCGCCTGTCTCCCGACAAGGCAGAAGGTCGCCCGCACGTCGTACTTCCGGAGCAGCGCCAGTACTCGCGGCGTCCAGGAGGGATTCGGTCCGTCGTCCAGGGTCAGCGCGACGGCGTTGGCCGGGGCCCGCGGAAGGATCTGGTGCACGGTGTAGACGGGCCGTTTCGGCATGGCCACTGACGCCGCCGCCGGCGGCGTTGGCGTTGCTGCCGCTGCCTCGGCCGCCAGGGCCGGTCGCGCGGACTCGATCACGCCCGCCGACGTCAGCGCGATGGCCCCAGCCACGATCCAGGCCACCAGCCGAGATCGGACGTTGCGCTCGTTCAGGTCCCGCCTCGCCTCCGGTGACCGACCGCGCACGCATGCTCCCCGACGGGGTCCACCCATCCGACCGTCTGCATGCCACGCGCTTCCGGACCGGTTACGCAGGGTGCTCCTGGCGCGGATTGACAAGAGAAATGCTTTCCCGCGACACCTGCGGATGCCCGGAAAACCGGCACGTGAAACCGCGATCGGCTGGCCGCGCCCACGAGGAGAATGCTTCTTCGCACCCGCCCGGCGAACGCCTGCAGGTTCGCCGCTTCTGCCCCGCGAACAGATGAGATGACATGTACCGGAACCGTGGGCAGAACTCGGCGTCGGTCCGGCGTACGCGCCCCGGCGGGTTCGTGCTCCCGACCGGAACGAGTACAACGTTAGACAGGACTCGGGGCCGAGGGCAAACGCCCGGCATCACCGGGCACGGTGCCGATCGCTGACCGAGCGCATTCTCCGCTCACCCACAAGGAGATCGGCGGCCGGCTTGTGACCATCGTCACACGCCGTCCACCGTTTGACGTATCCAAAACGTGGCTGGTCTGCGTCATGAAGTAATGAACGCGCCAGCAGGAGGGCCGGGTAGGCGCCGCGAACTACCAGATCATGGGACCGGTCCCAGGCGGTAGGAGCTGTACAGGCCTCCTCCACGAATATCAACGAGCCGCATGATCGAGGCGCTCGCCAGCAAAATCGTGTAGTTGCACGCTTCACCGTTCTGGAACGCCGGTCGGCCGGCGCGCACCCCACGACGATGCCATGGGATCGCGACGCGGCCCGCGAAGGGAACAACCGCGAAGCGCCATCAGGCCGCGCGAGCTGCGCGGAGACCTTCCTGACCGGCGACCCGCCACGACCAGGCGATTGTGATCAACGTGGCCACGACGGGCAGGGCGGTGCCGGTGATCCCGCGGACCGCGACGAAGACCTCGGTCGTCTGGGATGTCAACAACCAGTACGTGAAAGCGGAATTCCCGAGATTCACCGCCGCCCACAGGAGGGTGAGCCCGAGGAACAGCTTGCGCACGCCGGGCCGGGCCGTCACGCCGGGAGGCAGCGGGCAGAAGTCGCGAGCCAGCCGATGAACGAGGGGCCGCGGAGAAAGAGCGGACAGCAGGAACATCATTCCGATGATTCCAGCGACGATGACGGGCTGAAGGAAGTAGACGAAGGCGCTGCCGCTTATGATCGCTACCGCGGTGCGCACGGTCAGCCCGACCGAGGACAGCACCAGCAGCGCCGGGATGCGCCGCCTGGTGGCCACACGCCGGCTCACCGCGGCGTATTCCCACACCAGCGCGGCCAACGCCGCCAAAGTGAAGCTGGAAAGGTGCAGGACGACAAGAAAAAGAACCGCCGGTATGACCGTCGCCTCGATGAGATGAGGCAGCCCGTGTCTGGCGATCATCGTAGGCTTGGGGAGCCGGGCGTCGGCCTGCGGGACCACCTCGCCGGATCCCGCCGTGGCGGCGGTCGGGCGGTGGAGCACCGACCTCGCTCCCGTCAGAAAAATCGTCGTCTCCAACGGGTCGGGGCTGGGCCAGCGGTCCGCTACCGCCCCAACCATACGCCCGTCCAACGGGCCTGTTTCATCCAGCCAAGTCGGCCGACTTTGGCGGCACATCTTCTCGTCCGGAGACCTCGCCCGCCCGGGCCCCACCGCGACGTCGGTCCGAGTTGGAGCGTCTCTCGCGGTGGTTCGGGTACATCTCTGATCATGGATGTGACGGAGAACAGCCTCACTCCGCAGCCGTTCCGGATGATCCGTGGGAGCTGGCGGTGGTGGGTGTGGTGGGGGTGTTGAGGCGGGCCAACTCGGCGTCGACCATCACCTGATGTTCCTGCTCCTGGCGTCGGGCGGTGCTGGGGCGCCACGGCCCGGCCATCAGGAAGATGAGCGGGATGAACACCAGCTCACCCGCGACAGCGATCCAGAAGTAGGTCTGCCACTGGCCGGGGGAGTCCTCCGCGGCCTTCTGTACCTTCGCCCCGTTCTCGTCCAGGTACATCAGCACCGCCTGCACCTTCGGGTTCTGCAACGGGGTGCCGTACTTGTCGAGGTAGTCGAGGTCCGCCGCGGGCACGGCGGCGAGTGCGGTGAGCTGGTCGGCGGCCTGCTGCACCGCGTCGCCGTTGGCGTCCATGAAAAGCAGATCGGGCAGCGGCACCGCGCGCAGGTCGGTGAGCCTGGTGTGGGCTACTTCCGGGGTGAGGCCGAGCTTCGCGGCGATCTCGCCCTCGGCTGTGGCCGTCGCCGCCGTGTCCGCCGGGTTCGTCAGAACTGTGACGATCGTCTGGTCGTCGATCGTTTCCGCCGTGGCGAGCTCCGCCCCGTAGCGGCCGCTGAGATCGATCACCCGGGCGACGTCGGCGACCGGCTTGCCGGAGATCTCGCTGAGCGCCGCGGCCTGCGTCGCGGTGTTCGCCGGGTCCTCGGACAGCGCGCTCTGGGTGGATGGGGTCAGCTTCGCGGCCGTCGCGAGCTGTGTCTCGTACTTCGTCGCGAGGGCCTGAACCTTCCCGACGATGGCCGGGTCCGCCGCGACGGCCTTGACGACGGCGTTCTGGGTGGCGTCGAGTGTCGGGTCCTGCCCGCTCGCCGCGGCCTGCACGGTGGGGCCGTCCTGGACCAGCGGCGTGACGGTGGTGACGACGTAGGGGAGCAGGAAGGTCGAGACGGTGACGACGGCGCGGATCGTCAGCCCCCACAGCGCCAGCCCGGTGGCGGTGAGGGCGGGGTTGCGCCGCTCGACGGTCTCGGTGAAGCTCGCCATCCACGGCGCGAACGCGAGGCCGAGCGAGATCGCGAGCGGGACGAGGATCCCGACGAACGTGTAGTAGCCCGTGTCGGCGTGACTGGTGCGGCCGATCAGCAGCAGCGTGCAGACGACCGCGCCGACCGCGCCGACGACCATGAACGGCTTGCGGACCCGCAGCCGGTCCGACACCCAGCCGATCAGGATCAGCGCCGCCGCCTCGCAGCCCCACATCCAGTTGCCCAACGCGTTCGCCTGCGAGGTGCTGAACCCGAACAGTGTCTGGAAGAAGATCGGGAAGAAGCCGACGGCGACGAAGTAGATGAACAGGAACAGGCTGATGGCGAGCGCCGAGCCGACGATGTCCAGGTGCAGCATCTGCCGCCACGGCCGGCGCAGCGCCGCCTCGAGGTCGGCGGCGTCGAGGCCCCGGGCCCTGGCCTCGACCAGGGCGCGGTCGCGTTCGCTGACCATTACCTGATCCCGCAGCCGCGGCGAGAGTTCGCGCAGGAACAGCAGGGCGATGATGAACACGCCGAGCCCGGCGAAGCCGGCGATCACGTATTGGTCCCGCCAGTCGGTGAGGTGATCGGCGGTGTTGCTCACCACGACGCTGACGATCAGGCTGCCGGCGACGGGGCCTATCGTCCAGAAGCCCATCGCCGACGCCCGGCCCACCTGCGGGCTGAAATCACGGATCAAAGCCGGCGTCGCGACGAGCACGGTGCCCTCGATCGCGCCGAGCAGCGAGTAGAGAATCCCGACGCTCCAGCCCGACTCGACGTTCGGAAAGCCGAACAGGCAGATGAGCGCGCAAAGCAGCACGCCGATGGTCACGATGTTCGCTCGGCCGTAGCGGTCGCACACCCCGCCGGCGAGCGACGCCAGGGCGCTGGCGAGCGCGGACACCACGTTGATGTTGACGAAGAACAGGAACGAGATGCCGGTGCTGGTCAGCACCTGCTCGCTGACACCGCTGATCAGGTAGTACTGGTAGTAGAACAAGATCGTCGTCAGGACCACGATCGACAGAGCCGCCAGCCGCGGCCCGAGCGCGGGATAGTGCGCCAGTTCCCGCCGCCACAGCCGGCTGATCCCGAGTCCGGTCTCGTCACCGGTCCCGCCAGGCGGGAGGTCTCGGGGAGGAGTGCTGGCGGCGGCGGTTGCGCTCATGGCGGGTCCTGTCGCTGGTGCGGCGCCAGATCCGGCGATCGACGGCGTGTGCGCAGGTTAGGGGGACCATCGGGCGGTTTCAAGCAGTTCGCCCCACTCCGGGACGTCCTTCGGTGCTGCGCTGGTGATGCGAGTACCCGCCGGATCGGTGCGTCACATCGCCGGCACGCACGGCGTCAGTCGACCGCTCGGCATGAGTGGGCCAGGCGGGCGACTGCCGCGCTGACCGGCGGGACGCGGTTCGGGTGGGCGTTGGGAAACAGATGATCCGGTCAGTTGGGCCCCCGCCCTAGCCGCCAGTGACGTGGGCGTCGCCGAACACCGTGACCGATCGGTCCCAGTAGTCCGCCTGCACCTTCGTGGTCATGAGGCGCAATCGAAGGACTCCCGTGACGTTGATATCGACGGGGACGGAGTCGCCCAGTTTGACGGTGTGTGACGCCAGCCGGCGACCGTCGCCAAAGACCTCGATCAGGTAGACCGTGCCGCTCGTGGCGTCGTCCGAGAGCCCCACCGTCGTCTGAAGGTGCTGGAAATGCCTTCCAAGGTCATATTCCACGTACGTTGGAGTTTCGCCGCTGTACCCGAGGTTGGCGGGGAGTCGAACGCTGTGCACGTACGCGGCGCCACTGACCGAGGCCGATCCATTCGTGCCCGGAGCGGAAGAATCTACATTCTCCTGTACGATTTTCGAGTCCGAGAGATAGCGGTCGACAGTCGTCGGTGCCGCGCTCGCGCTCGGGCCTGAACTACCTGTCCCAGCTGTGGCCGGGGATGTACCGCTGCTACCGTTGTTCTCCCGGCCCGACGGTTCGTTGGGTAGATTCGCGAGAATTCCGACGACGACCAAGACTACGAGCAACGCCGCGCCGAGTGCGCCGAAAACCCAGGGCAATGCGCGGGAGCGCGACGGGCGAGGAGATGGTGGCGACGGTATCCATGGCGCCGGCGGCTGAGGAGGCCCGGGTACGGTGCGCGCTTGGGACGGCGACGGGGCGGGCGCGGTGAGGGTGTAGCGGGTGAGGTCGGCGCGCACGGTCGCGGGCAGCCAGCCCCCACCGATGCGCAGCCGCTCATCGGTGGACGCCTCCCGACACAGTTCGATCAACTTGGCGGGAGTGGGTCGGCTTGCGGGATCCTTCCGCGTGCACTGCTCCAGCACCGCACGGACCTGATCCGGGCAGCTGTCCCAGTCGGGCTGTTCGTGCAGGATGCGATGGAAGACGGCGGCGTCACCGCCGAACGGGTATTCGCCCGTGGCCGCGTAGTAGGCGGTGGAACCAAGGGTGAACACGTCCCCAGCTGTGCCGAAAACCTTTCCCTGTACCTGCTCGGGGGCCATGAACGCGGGCGTTCCAATCCGAGCCCCGGTCCCGGTGAGGGCCGCCGAGGAGGATTCGACCGCCCGCGAGATGCCGAAGTCGATCACCCGCGGGCCCTCCTCCGCGAGGAGGACATTCCCCGGCTTGAGGTCACGGTGGACGACACCCGCGGCGTGGATCGACTGGAGTGCTTCCGCCACCCCGGCGATCATCACGAGGACGGTCTCCGCCGGTAGTGGCCCCTGTCGGGCCACGGAGGCGGCGAGCGAGGGAGCGGGTACGTAGGCGGTGGCCAGCCAGGGCAGGGGCGCGTGCGGGTCACAGTCGATGACGGGGACGGTATAGAGGCCTTGGACCCGCTGAGCGATCGTCACCTCTTTCTCGAAGCGACGGCGGAACTCCGGATCGGCGGCGAACTCCGCCCGGGCGACCTTGAGCGCCACCGGCCTGCCGCCGGGAGTGTAGGAGAGGTAGACGGCACCCATGCCGCCCGCGCCGATCCGGGCTCTGAGCAGGTATCCGCTGATCACACGAGGATCCTGCGGAGTCAGCGGTGTGAAGACCGCGGCCCAAAGCGGCTCCGTCCCGTCAGACGTGTGAGGTGAAGCGCTCGTCATCGGTCTCCCTCGGCCGCTGCCCTCGGCGCGTGACTCCTGACAATACGCATTATTCCGATCACCAGGCGACGCAGATGTGCAGAAAATACCGCGAGTCGCCACCAGCGGATCGCTCCCCGGTCAACGTCGAGCCGTGGCCGGGTACGGTCCGGGGCCTGCACGCGGCCCGTGAGTCAGGGCTGGATGACGTCGTCGATGGTGGTGGCGGTGCCGGCGCGGCGTAGCCAGGTGTCGAGCTGGTCGAGGTCGGTGCAGGCGAGGATCTGCTCGCGGGCGGTGTCGGGGACCGCCACATGGCGAGCATCCAGCACCGTCAGCACCGAGCGCCCTTCACCCTCCGCACGGCCCTCTGCGCGTGCTCGGGCGTCGAGCTGGCGGTAGAAGTCGCTGTAGTACCTGTGTCCAACAGCGCGGGCCATGTACGCCTCCCATCTGGTCCGGACCGCATGAGGCAACCCGGCCACCAATATGTCATCGTACGAGGCCGCCACCTCGGTCGGAGCCGTTCGCAAGACCTCCGCGAGCGCGGGGAAGTGGTCGTCGATGTTGGGGTCGTTGCCGTGGCATATCGCGGAGAACACCGCGAGCGCGGGATTCGCACGAGCCTGGTCGACGTCGACGATCCGAGGCACATCCCGCGGCGAGAAGATGAGCGGTTCCTGCGGTGAGTAGCGGCCCCCGGGCTGGTATAGCCGCTGATAGCGCCGAGCCACGGTGGGGTCGGGACAGTAGACGAGCAGAAGCGTCCTAACCCGCAGGCGCACGGCCATGTGCGCCACGTAGAGCATCCATGTCCACTGCTTGCGCGGATCCCAGCCGCGCTGGATCTCCAGCACGACACCCAGTACCGGGTGATTGTCGGCATCCTTGAACAGCAGCGCCCCGTCGGCATGGTAGGTGCGGGGAGCAAGCATCCGCATGTCGGTGCTCGGCTCCGTGACCTCGCGAAAGCTCGGCACCTTGACTAGAAAGATATCCGACAGTAGGTCGAGCACTACGTTCGGGGCAAGCGTGGCCAGCTCGATTGGCGCCTCGTGTTCTCCGCTCGGCATGGCGCCCACCATAAACAAATCGGCCCGTATATGGCAAACCGGCACGGAAGGTAGTCGCTCGGAAAGCTCGTCGAAACAAATCGAGCGCTCGTCGAGCGCTTTTGTCGACGATTCGGCTCGCCGAGCCCACGTTCAAACAGTTACCCGGCTCAATAGTCAAATGCCGACGTCGACGCCAGGAAGACACGCGTACCGAGCCGTCCACCGCGCTGGCCGTCATTCGCTGGGCGTCGCGGCCGGTCGGTGGGCGGTGTTGGTGGCGGTGAGGACTAAGGGGCCGAGGATGCGGCCACGGGCTGGCCGGTGAGCTCGGGGGCGCCGCCCGGGAGGGTCAGGTAGCTCATCGCCAGGCGGACCACGCAGTCGGCGACGAGCTGGCCGTCGCCCATCTCGCCGTCAGCCGGATCTTCGGCTCCGCATGGTCCGGGCCGCTCGCGGCCGCTGACCGGCGGGCCAGGCCGCCGTCGCGCGCGGGCCCTTGCGTGTGGGCCCCGTAACCGGGCCGTCCGAGGATGCTCGGGCGGCCCGGCCCCATTCTGAGAGGCCGCGGCGGGTGTCCTCGCGGTGGCCGCGCGCTCGCGCCTGGCCGGCCTGCGTCAGACAGTAACGCGGCGACGGCGCTGGGGGATCCGTGTTTTCCCTGAGTCCTGGTGCGCGTCAGCGTGCGGTGAGCGCGTCGACGGCGGCGCGCTGCTCGGCGACCAAGGCCTCCTTCCGGTCCTCGTCGAGGAACGAGTGGCGGACAGCGGCCGTGGCGAGCCCGGCGACAGCCGCGCGGGACAGGCCCAGATCGCGCAGCGCGTGCAGGTACTCCTCGCGCAGGGTCGTGCCGAACATCGGCGGGTCGTCGCTGTTCAGCGTGACCGACAGTCCCTCGGCGATCAGCCTGGGCAGCGGGTGGCTCGGGTAGTCCGCGACGACGCCGGTGCACAGGTTGGACGTCGGCGAGACGTCGAGCGGGATGCCGTCCGCGCGCAGCCGCGCGAGCAGCGCGGGGTCCTCCAGCGAGCGGATGCCGTGGCCGATCCGGTCGGCGCCCAGGTACTCGACGCTGTCCCAGATCGTGCGGGCACCGGTCGTCTCGCCGGCGTGCGGGATGCTGCGCAGGCCGGCCGCCCGCGCCGCCGCGAACGCCTCGGCGAACTGCGGCCGGGGAACGCCCGCCTCGGCGCCGCCGACGCCGAGGCCGACGACGCTGTCACCGCCGTGGGCGATCGCGTACCCGACGGTGAGGTCGGCGACCTCGAGGATGTCGACGTCGGGCAGCCCGCCGGGGATGTCGGCCATCCAGCGGATCTCGATGCCGGTCGCCGCCCGCGCCTCGGCCCGGCCGCGGTTGATGCCGGCGAACACGTCCTCGATCGGGACGCCGCGCATCGTGTGGATGTACGGGGTGAAGTAGATCTCCGCGTAGCGGACGTTCTGCGCGGCGAGGCCGAGGGCGGTCTCGCGGGCGAGCAGCGCGAAGTCGTCCTCGTCGCGCAGCACCCGCACCGCCGTCCGGTAGACGCGCAGGAAGTGGCTGAAGTCCTTGAAGGCGTACCACTCGCGCAGCGTCTCTTCGGATGTCGGGATGTCGTCGACCTGGTGACGGCGGGCGAGTGCGAGCACCGTGCCGGGCAGCATCGAACCCTCGAGGTGGACGTGCAACTCGACCTTGGGCAGCGCGTCGACGAACTCCTCGTCGCTGACGGCGCTGCCAGCCGCGGCGTTGTTTCTGATCGCCCTGTCCCTGATCGTGCTGCTGTCGGCGACGTCCGGGTGCGACACCATCAACAACTCTCCGGGGTCTCGGCCGCGCACGGCGCGGCATCGCGGGAAGCCAGCCTCGCCGACGCCGCCGCCAGGATGGCGGCGAGCGGGCTGCGTCCGTCCTGGTGACGGGGTGCCGAAGCTGACGATTCGGACGATCCGCCGCGCGGCTGGCTCCCGTCAAACAGCCTGACAGAAAGCCGTCAGGCCGCCGGGGGCGTCGTCTGCTCAGTCGGCGCCGCCGCGGTGCTCTCGGCGCCCGCCGGCGCCTGTTCCGCCGGCACCTGCTTCGCCGCCACCTGTACCGGCGACGCCTGCTCCGGTGACGCCTGGTCGGGCAGCGGGTGAGCCGTGGACGCCGCGGGAGCTGGGTCGTCAGGGCGGGTGGACGCGGCGTCCTGTGGGCGCGGCGGCGCGGAACCGCCCAGGTGGGCCGGCTGCCACCAGTCGGGCCCGCCGGGCGCGGGCGGCGGGTAGCGGTGCTGGTCCTCGTCGAGCAGCTTGCTCATCGCGTCGAACAGCAGGGCTGTGCCTGCCGCCGGGTCCGCGAGCTCCGCCGGCGGGATCGGGGCGCCGACCGTGAGCGAGACCGGGGTGTGCCGGGCCTTACGCAGATTGCGCGGCTGGCCCTTGGTCATGATCCGCTGGCTGCCCCAGATGACCAGCGGGATCACCGGCACGTCGGCTTCCCTGGCCATCCGCGCCGCGCCGGACTTGAACGGCGCCAGGCAGTAGTGCGGGTGGATCGTCGCCTCGGGGAACACGCCGACCAGCTCGCCGGCGCGCAGCGCCTCGATCGCCACCTTCAGTGACCCGGCACCGGCGGCCCGGTCGACCGGGATGTGGTGCATGCCGCGCATCAGCGGGCCGGTCACCTTGCTCTCGAAGGTCGGCTTCTTCGCCATGAACCGGACCATGCGCTTGCGCTCGCGCCAGAACGGCACGCCGGCGAGCGCGAAGTCCAGGTAGGAGATGTGGTTGATGAGCACCACAGCGCCGCCGGTCGCCGGGATGTTCTCCCGGCCGCGCACGTCGAGCTTCAGGTCGAGAGCCCGGAACAGCCCGAGCGCGACGCTGATGACCGGCCGGTACACGTACTCCGCCACCTGTGCCTCCGTCCTGTCCAGCCGTCCGCCCAGAGTGCGCCGGCTCGCCCAGCGCCTGCCGGCCGGGTATGGCTTCGGCGACCTTCCGAGGTCAGGCCGCAGGTCGGGGTGGCCACGCGCCCGCTTCGGCGTGGGCCGCCGCGGCCGCCGCCGGCCGGCCAACATTACCGCCACCGGCGGACACTTCCGGCCCATGCCGGCCGGGTGGCGACGGCCGGGGTGCACCTTCTCCTCGGAAACCGGTATGAACGGGCCGTAGGGGAATGCGGCCGACGACCGCGTGGTCACCGCGATGGCCCGTCATCGGGACGGGCCCGCCGTGGTGGCGCCGCCGCGCCGTCGCCGGCCACGAGGCTCCCCACCGAGGAGACGGCCCTGTCTGACCTGCTGCACCGCGCGCTCGTCGTCCAGCCGGCGCCGAGCCGCGCGGTACTCGCCGCCGCCGGCCTGCTCGCGCTGCTGGCCGTCGCCAGCAACCGTTCCTGGCCCGTCGCCCGGCACGTCATCACGATCGTCCATGAGGCCGGGCACGCCCTCGTCGCGCTGTGCGCTGGGCGCCGCCTCGCCGGGATCCGGCTGCACTCGGACACCTCCGGAGTGACGATCTCCTCGGGCCGGCCCCATGGACCCGGGGTGGTCTGCACGGTCGCCGCCGGCTACCCGGCGCCGGCGCTGCTCGGCCTCGGCGCGGCGGCGCTGGTGTCGACCGGGCGCACCGCGCTGCTGCTGCAGCTGTTCGTCGTGCTGCTGGTCGGCGTACTGGTCGTGATCCGCAACGGGTTCGGCCTGCTGTCGGTGGTGGTGAGCATCCTGATCGTGCTCGCCGTCTCGGTCGTCGCCCCGGACGCGTTGCGCGGCGGTTTCGCCGCCTGTGTGACCTGGTTCCTGCTGATCGGCGGCGTGCGGCCCGTGTACGAGGTGTCGCGGTCCCGCCGCCGGCAGCGGGGCGGCGGCTCCGACCCCGACCAGCTCGCCCGCCTCACAGGCTTGCCGGCCGGCCTGTGGGTCGCCGTCTTCGCCGTGTCCAGCCTCGCCTGCCTGGCCGGTGGCACCGCGCTGCTCGCCGGTGTCTGGTAGCCGCGTGCGCTCCGAATCGTCGTAGGACGGTCCTACGCTGAACACATGTGCGGCCGGTATACCCAGACGCTGAGTGCGGACGACCTCGCCGACGCGATGTCGGCCCGTGACGACACCGGCGGCGAGGTGCGTGAGCGCTATAACGTCGCCCCGACCACCACCCAGCCGATCGTGACGGCTGAGCGCCCGAAGCCATCCCCCGGGGACTCCGCGGGCGGCGCCGACGGCGCCGACGGCTCCTCTGAGACCCCTGTCGCGAGCGGCCGCGTGCTGCGGCTGGCCCGGTGGGGGCTGGTGCCGTCCTGGGCGAAGGACGTCTCCATCGGCTCGCGGATGATCAACGCGCGGTCGGAGACGATCGCCGAGAAGCCGGTGTTCCGTAAGCCGTTCGCCGCGCGGCGCTGCCTCGTCCCCGTGACCGGCTTCTACGAGTGGCACCGGCCCGAGAGGAAGAAGCGCGGCCAGCCGTACTACATCCACCGCGGCCAGCACCCGGGCATCGGCCCGGCCGGTCCGCTGCTCGCCTTCGCCGGCCTGTACGAGGTGTGGCGCGGTGGCGACGAGCCACTGACCACCTACACGATCCTCACCACTGGCCCGGCCGTCGGCCTGGAGTTCCTGCACGACCGCTCGCCGGTCGTCCTGCCGGCCGCCGCCTGGGACCGCTGGCTCGACCCGGGCTACGCCGACACCGACGCCCTGCGCGCGTTGCTCGTCCCGGCGCCGGCGGGTGTGTTCGAGACCCACCCTGTCGACGCCGCCGTCGGCGACGTCCACAACCAGGGCCCCACCCTGGTCGAACGCATAGAACTCCCGCCGGGCGCCCCCGACCCCCAGGCGACTGCCCCCGCCCCGGTGGCGGGCGAGCCCATCGACCTCTTCACCGCCCCCGACCCCGCATCCCCGACGACGGCCGAGGCCCCTGTCGATCTGTCCGGCCACGTCTGAAACGGCCGGCATCGGCCTGGAGCGTGCTGGGCACGTCCCCGCGGCCGCTCCCATGGCTTGGTGGGCTCGTCCGCGTCGCAGAGCGGAGGGAGCCCACCAGGCCATGAGCTAGCGGCGGAGCGGCGTCGCCGGCGCGCGGGATGCGGACCAGCGACGGGTCGTGGGCGGCCGGGCGGGTCAGGCCTGCTTGATGGCGGAGATGTCGAGCTGGATCTTGACCTTGTCGCTGACGAGGACGCCACCGGTCTCCAGGACGGCGTTCCAGGTCAGGCCGAAGTCCTTGCGGCTGATGGTGGTGGCGCCGGTGAAGCCGGTGCGGGTGTTGCCGAACGGGTCCAGCGAGCTGCCCTCGAACTCCATCGCCAGCTGGACCGGCTTGGTGACGCCCTTGATGGTCAGGTCGCCGGTCATCGTGTACTCGTCGCCGTCCTGGCTGACACCGGTGCTGACGAAGGTGAGCGTCGGGAAGCTCTCGACGTCGAGGAAGTCAGCCGAGCGGACGTGGCCGTCACGGTCCGCGACGCCGGTGTCGAAGCTGGCCGCCTGGATCGTCACGTTGGCCGCGGACTTGGCCGGGGCGGAGCCGTCCAGCTCGAGGGTGCCCTCGAACTGGTTGAAGTAGCCACGTACGGTCGTGACCATCGCGTGCTTGGCCGAGAAGCCGATGCGCGAGTGCGCGGCGTCGACGGTCCAGGTGCCGGTCAGCGCGGACAGGTCGGTCGTGGTGACGGTGGCTTCGGACATCTGGGTCCTCCTGGTAACGCGGATCTCCACCGCCGCCGGTGGCGGTGGACGTCTCGACCGGTGCTGGGTATCACCGATCGTTGCCCGAGCAACTATATAGAGCGACCCGCGTATTCCCACCGCCGCTCCACGCCCGGATGGTGTGCCGCTCGTCCCAGCCGTCCTCACCATGCTGGCAGGGCCCCGGCCTGGATCGGGCAGGGCTGTGGACGGGCGGTCGCTGTCCACAGCGGCTCGCTGACCGGCCCGCGGCGGCGTCGCGCCGGCCTACGGTCCGGCCCATGACCGATCAGCATCTCGACCGCCCTGACCGCGCCGGTCGCGCCGCCGCGACCGACCCCAGGCGCGGTCTGATCGACACCTCCGCCGACCGGACGTCGCCCGGTCGCGCCCACCTGCCAGACCTCTCCGAGCTTTCCCTCGACGCCCTCCCGGCCCGCCCCGGCCCGCTCCTAGCCGGCCCCGGAGAGGATGAGGAATCGGCGGCGTGGGCCGCGCCTGACCCGGGCTTCCTGCCCGGCGAAGGCGCTCCACCCGGCCGGGACCCGGCGGATCGGGGTGGGGGTCCGGCGGGCTGGGCTGCCTCCGAGCGGGTGGTCCCCCCGGATGTCGCCGCCCTGCTCGGCCTGCGTTCGGTGGACTCAGGACTCGGCGCGGCGCGGCGCGAGTCCCACCCGGCGGACGATCATGACTGGGAGGGCGACGGCCCGGCGAGTGCGCGACCGTGGGAGGACGGCGGGGCGCCGCTCGGCGGGCCCGACGACGCGTACCTGAGCACGCTGGACCGCGGCGTCCCGTTCGAGCGGGAGCCCGAGCCCGAGCCGCCGGGCCGCCGGCGGGGGCGTGAGCTCGGTGCCAAGCTGCCGGCGGTGCTGCGGGGCGCCGTGTTCGACCCGGCGGCCCGCGGCGCGATGGTGCTCGCGCTCGTCGCCCTGGTGGCCGCGGCCGTCGCCGCATTCTTCGCCTGGCATGGCCGGCCGGTCCGGATCGACACCGCTGCCGGCGGGGGGACGGCGCGCCCGACGGCCGGGACGGGCGCTCTCCCCGGCGGCGCCACGTGGGCCGGCACGGCGTCCGCCGCGGCGAGCGCGTCCGGCGGGGCGAGCCAGAGCCCCACCCCGGCCGCCGAGGTGGTCGTCGACGTCGCCGGCCTGGTGCGCGAGCCCGGGGTGGTACGCCTGCCGGCCGGGGCACGGGTCATCGACGCGATCGAACGGGCCGGAGGAGTGCTGCCGGGTACCGACACCACCGGTCTCGCGCTCGCCCGCCAGCTCGTCGACGGCGAGCAGATCCTCGTCGACGGCAAACCGGGCCGCGCGCCCGCGGGGCCGACGGCTGAGGCGGGGACTGGCGGCGCCGGTGGCGGGCCAGGCGGGGGATCGGGAAAGGCGGGGCCCATCCACCTGAACACGGCGACGGTCGAGCAGCTGGACACGCTGCCCGGCATCGGCCCGGTGCTCGCCGAGCGGATCGTGCGGTACCGGGAGGAGAACGGTCCATTCGCCTCGCCGGACCAGCTCGCCGAGGTCCCCGGTGTCGGGGACCAGCGCCTGGCCGAACTGCTCCCGCTGATCGCGCTGTGAGCGGGCGGCCCAACCGGAAGCCGGCGGGCCAGGCGGTGGCATCGGATCACGGGGTGCCCGGCGGCGGACCCGCGGCGAGTGGCGATGGGCCCGTCGAGGCGGAGCGCCCGCCGCTGGATCTGCGGCTCGCGGTGCCGGCCGTGGCCGTGTGGGGCGGGGCGGCGCTCGCGGGGCGATGGGGGCCATCGGCCGCGGTCCTGATCGCGGCGGCGGTGGTCGGCGGGATCGCGCCGCTGGTCGGCGGGGCGCTGCTGGTCGCCGAGCGAGGCCGGTCTGGGGCGGGCCGCCGGGCGTGGCTGGCCGTGGCCGTGGCCGCGGTGGCGGGGCTCGCGGCGGGTGTGTTCGTGGCCGGGGCCGGCGGCCAGGACGGCCGGTCCGGAATGCTCGCCCAGCTGGCCGCCGCGCGGGCGACGGTCGGCGTCGAACTCGTCGTCACCGATGACCCGCGCCCCATCGGAGGCGGTCTCGCCGGCCCGGCCGGCGGTCCCGGCAATGTCGCCGTCCCCGCGCGGCTCGTCGAGCTGGCCACCAGCCAGCGCGCCGCCGGGACGCGCGTGGCGGCGTCCAGCGCCGCCCCGGCGCGCGCAACTGCTGGCGCCACGGCGAACACCGCCGCGAACGCCGCCGGTGCTGCCATCGGCACGGCGTCCGGCGGTCTGGTCGCGCGGCTGGACGTACCGGTCCTGGTCCTGGCACCGGGGGACGGCTGGTCGGGGCTGCTGCCGAGTACCAGGGTGGCTGTCGACGCGCGACTCGAGCCGCCGCGGCCGGGCGACCAGGTCGGCGCCGTTCTGTTCGTCCGCGGCCCGCCGAGACCCGTGGCCGGGCCGGTCTGGTACCAGCGGGCCGCGGGCCGGCTGCGTGCCGACCTGCGCGCCGCCGCCGGTGTCCTGCCACAGCCCGCCCGCGGGCTCTTCCCCGGGCTGGTCGACGGCGACGTCAGCGGGCTGGATCCGGGCCTGCGCGCCGACTTCCGCGCCGCCGGGCTCACCCACCTCACCGCCGTCAGCGGCGGAAACGTCGTGATCCTCACCGGCGCGCTGCTGGCGGCCCTGCGGCGAACCCGCATCGGCGTGCGGTCCAGGGCGCTGTGGGCCGCCGCGACGATCGTCGGGTTCGTCGTCATCGCCCGGCCGTCCGCGAGCGTGCTGCGGGCCGGCGCGATGGGGCTGCTCGCGGCGGTGGCGACCGGCACCGGGCGTCGCGCCTCGGTGCTGCCCGCGCTGTCGGCCACGGTCGCCGTGCTGGTGCTGGCCTACCCGCGGCTCGCGCTCTCGGCCGGGTTCGCGCTGTCGGTGCTGGCCACCGCCGGCATCGTCATCGTCGCGCCCGGCTGGCGTGACCGGCTCGCCCGGCGGCTGCCACCCCGACTGCACTGGCTCGCGGACGGCGCCGCGGTGGCGGCGGCGGCACAGCTGGCCTGCACGCCGGTGATCGCCTGGATCGGGGGCGGCGTCAGCCTGGTGGCGATCCCGGCGAACGTCGCGGCGGCGGTCGCGGTCGCCCCGGTCACCGTGCTCGGCGTCGTCGCGCTGGCCGTGGGGCCCGTCAGCGGCGGGCTCGCCCGGCTGGCCGCCTGGCTCGCGGGCTGGCCGTGTCGGTGGCTCGTCCTGGTCGCGCGGACGGCGGCGGACGTGCCCGGCGCGACCGTGCGCTGGCCCGGCGGCCCGCTCGGAGCGCTCGCCGCGCTCGCGGCCCTGCCGGCGGCGCTCGCGACGCTGCGCCGGCCGCGAGGGCGGCGGGTGTGCGCCGCCGCGGCGGCCGGGCTGCTGCTCGCCCGGTGCGTCCTGGTCGGCCGGCTCGCCGGCTGGCCACCGCCCGGCTGGCTGCTCGTCGCCTGCGACGTCGGCCAGGGAGACGCCCTCGTGCTCGCCGCCGGGCCGGGCGCCGGCGTGTTGATCGACGCCGGGCCGGACCCGGGCGCACTCACCGCCTGCCTCGACGACCTGGGGATCCGCCGGCTGCCCGTCGTGTTGCTCACCCACCTGCACGCCGACCATGTCGACGGGCTCTCGTCCGTGCTCGGGCACCTGCCGGTCGGCGAGGTCCTCGTCGGGCCGTTACACGAGCCGGCCGATCGGTGGGCGGCGCTGCGGGCCGAGGCGGAGGCAGCCGGCGTACCGCTCGTCGAGTCCGGCGCCGGGGCCAGTCGCGCGGTAGGGCCGGTCACCGTCCAGGTGATCGGGCCGGTGCGTCCCCTGCGCGGCACCGACAGCGACCCGAACAACAACTCCCTGGTCGCCGTCGCCCGCGCCGGCGGGCTGACGATCCTGCTCGCCGGCGACGCGGAACACGCGGAGCAGCGCCAGCTGCTGACCGCCGGGGCGGTCGCCGCCGCCGCGCCCCGCATCGACGTCCTCAAGGTCGCCCACCACGGCTCCGCCAGCCAGGAAGCCGGCCTGCTCGGCGCCTCCGGCGCCCGGACCGCGCTGATCAGCGTCGGCGCCGGCAACCAGTACGGCCATCCGGCGCCCGTCACCCTCGCCGCGCTGACCGCCGCCGGGATCCCCTACGCCCGCACCGACACGGATGGTGCCACCGCCGTCGTCGCCGCCCCCGCCGGCGTCCCCGCCCTGGTCGCCCGCCGCCAGCACCGTGACGCCTGATCGCCTGACCGCCTCCGGGCGCGCGAGGCTCCGCCATCGTCGCGCGCCCTTTGGCTGTGACAGCTCTGGTGGCCTCCGGGCGCGCGAGGCTCCGCCATCGTCGCGCGCCCTTTGGCTGTGACAGCTCTGGTGGCCTCCGGGCGCGCGAGGCTCCGCCATCGTCGCGCGCCCTTTGGCCGGGCCGGCTGATGGCGACGCCCACGACGCGAACGGAACGACCGGCGCGCGGCGGGCGTGATCGGCCGGACCGGCCGCGGTGTGCCATGCTCGGTGCCGTGCCGCCGACCGTCCCGCCGCTCGTCCTCGTCCAGGGAGACGAGGAGCTACTGGTCGCCCGGGCCGTGCGCGAGACGCTCGCCGCCGCCCGCGCCGCCGACCCGGAGCTGGAGGTGACCGACCGGGCGGCGGGCGAGTTCACCGAGTCCGACGTCGTCGACCTCGGCGCGTCCTCGCTGTTCGGCGGGCTGCGCGCCGTGGTCGTCCGCGCCGCCCAGGAACTCACCGACGAGCTGCGCGACGCGCTGATCGCCTACATCGCCCACCCGATGGACGACGTCATCCTCGTTGTCGTTCACAACGGCGCGGTCCGCAACCGTAAGATCGCCGACGCGATGAAGGCCGCGGGCGCCAGGATGATCGCGGTTTCGAAGATCACGCGGCCCCGGGAGCGGCACGACTTCGTCGTCGCCGAGGTGCGCCGCGCCGGCGGGAAGATCGCCGACGCCGCGGTCACCGCACTGCTCGACGCGGTCGGCAGCGACCTGCGCGAGATCGCGGCCGTCTGCGAGCAGCTGGTCGCCGACACCGACGGCCCGATCGACGAGGCCGCCGTCCACCGCTTCCACCGCGGCCGCGCCGAGGCCAGCGGCTTCGCCGTCGCCGACGCCGCCGTCGCCGGCGACCTGGCCGGCGCGCTCACTCTGCTGCGCCAGGCGCTCGAGACGGGGACCGCGGCGGTGCTCATCAGCAGCGCGGTCACGGGCGGCCTGCGCGACCTCACCAGGGTCGCGGGCGCCGGCGGCGGCTCTAAGTTCGACCTCGCCCGCGCGCTCGGCATGCCGGACTGGAAGGTCGAGCGCGCCCAGCGCACCGCCCGCGCCTGGTCGGACGAAGGCCTGGCCCGCGCCCTGCGTGCCGCCGCCACCGCCGACGCCGGCGTCAAGGGCGGCGCCGCCGACCCCGCCTACGCGCTGGAGACACTCATCCACACCGTCGTCGAAGCCCGCGGACGCCGCGGCCGTGCCAGCGCGGGTGCCCGATGACCGGCCGCCACGAGGCGGGCCGTCCCGGGCCCGGCCGGGAGGCCGGTCACCCGGCCCCCTCCGCCGACCGCCCGGTCTCCGCCGACCGCCCGAGCGCCACGGGCGCGAACGGCGCCGGTCCGAGCGACATCGGTCCGAGCGACATCGGCCCGGCCAGGGACGGCGAGGCGGGGCGGGAGCAGACCGGGTTCGGCTTCCGGATTCTGCCCGCCGGCTGGATGCGCGGCCTGCTGTTCACGGTGACGGCGGTCCTGACCGTCGTGATCGCGCTCTCGGACCTGACCAGCGCCTGGGTCCTGCTCGCTCTGCCGCTCGTCGTCGTGATCGCCGTCGCCTACCTCGAGACCCTCGACCGCATCACCCGCCCCTGACCGCCCCGCCGCCCGGCCGCGATCGGTGGATCTCTCCACCCAACTCACACAACCCAGCCACCGTCGGTGACGGCGCATCGGCGCAGCGCCCGGGGTCCCTGCCGGATCGGCGGAGCCGATCTGGGAGGTCTGCCAGCCACGTCCTCAGCCCGGTCCAAGCCCTACCACCGCCATATGCCAGGGCCTGGCACCACGCGAGGAGCAGGGTCCCTGCCGGATCGGCGGAGCTTGCGTAGCCGATCTGGGAGGTCAGGCTCAGCGCCCGACACGGGGCGAGCGCGTCCAGCGCCTCGCCCCGACAGGCCGTGCCCGGCGCCCGGGCGCTCCGCGCCCGGGCCGCGGGACGGCCTCAGCCGGAGCGGTTGCTCTTGGAGGCGTCGTTGGAGAGGGCGGCGATGAAGGCCTCTTGCGGGACCTCGACCCGGCCGATGGTCTTCATCCGCTTCTTGCCCTCCTTCTGCTTCTCCAGCAGCTTGCGCTTACGGGTGATGTCACCGCCGTAGCACTTGGCGAGCACGTCCTTGCGGATCGCGCGGATGTTCTCCCTGGCGATGATCCGGCTGCCGATGGCGGCTTGGATCGGCACCTCGAACTGCTGGCGCGGGATCAGCTCGCGCAGCTTACCGGTCATCGAGACGCCGTAGGCGTAGGCCTTGTCCTTGTGCACGATCGCCGAGAAGGCGTCGACCGTCTCGCCCTGCAACAAGATGTCGACCTTCACCAGGTCGGACTGCGACTCGCCGGCCGGGTCGTAGTCCAGGCTCGCGTAGCCGCGGGTGCGCGACTTCAGCGCGTCGAAGAAGTCGAAGATGATCTCGCCGAGCGGCATCGTGTACTTGAGCTCGACCCGGTCGGCCGCCAGGTAGTCCATGCCCTTGAGCACGCCGCGCCGCGACTGGCACAGCTCCATCACCGCGCCGACGAAGTCCGTCGGCAGCAGCACCATCGCGTCCACCACCGGCTCGTACACCTCGGCGATCTTGCCGGTCGGCCAGTCGCTCGGGTTGGTGACGGTGTGCTCGGCGAGGTCCTCCATCACCACCCGGTACACGACGTTCGGCGCGGTGGAGATGAGCGTCAGGCCGAACTCACGCTCCAGCCGCTCGCGGACGATCTCCAGGTGCAGCAGGCCGAGGAAGCCGCAGCGGAAGCCGAACCCGAGCGCGGCCGACGTCTCCGGCTCGTAGGTGAGCGCCGCGTCGTTGAGCTGCAGCTTGTCCAGCGCCTCGCGCAGCGCCGGGTACTCGCTGCCGTCGATCGGGTAGAGCCCCGAGTAGACCATGGGCAGCGGGTCGCGGTAGCCGCCGAGCATCTCGGTCGCGGGGCGGCGGGCCGAGGTCATCGTGTCGCCGACCCTGGCCTGCCGGACGTCCTTGACCCCGGGGATGACATAGCCGACCTCGCCGGCCGACAGCGACCCGGTCACCACCGGCTCCGGCGAGATGACGCCGACCTCGAGGGTGTCGTGGGCCGCCCCGGTGGACATCATCAGGCAGCGGTCGCGGGTGGTGATCGAGCCGTCGATCACCCGGACGTAGGTGATGACGCCCCGGTAGATGTCGTAGACGCTGTCGAAGATCATCGCGCGCGCTGGGGCGTTCGGGTCGCCCGAGGGCGGGGGGACCCGCCGCACGACCTCGTTGAGCAGCTCGGGGACGCCCACACCCGTCTTGCCGGAGACCCGCAGCACGTCGGTCGGCTCGCAGCCGATGATGTTCGCGATCTCCTCGGCGTACTTCTCCGGCTGTGCCGCCGGCAGGTCGATCTTGTTGAGGACCGGGATGATCGTCAGGTCGTTCTCGATCGCCAGGTACAGGTTCGCCAACGTCTGCGCCTCGATGCCCTGGGCCGCGTCGACCAGCAGGACGGCGCCCTCGCAGGCGGCGAGTGACCGGCTGACCTCGTAGGTGAAGTCGACGTGCCCGGGGGTGTCGATGAGGTGCAGGACGTAGTCCCTGCCGTCGTCGGCCTTCCAGGGGAGGCGGACGTTCTGCGCCTTGATCGTGATTCCGCGCTCGCGCTCGATGTCCATCCGGTCGAGGTACTGGGCGCGCATGTTGCGCGCCTCGACCACGCCGGTCACGCCGAGCATGCGGTCGGCGAGGGTCGACTTGCCGTGGTCGATGTGCGCGATGATGCAGAAGTTGCGGATCAACGCCTGGTCGGCACCGGGCGCCTGCGGGGCTGAGGACACGCGGGCAGGTCTCGTTTCTGGATGGGCACGCCGACGGTTCGGGTGGGCGGGTCCGGCCCACGGCCCCGCCCCGCCGGCCGGCGGCGCCGGACGGTGGTCCGCCCGCGCAAGGTGCGGGCTCCTCTCCATCGTGCCAGGATCCCGGGCAAGGCTGGACCGCGCGCCACGCATGGCGTGGCCGGCGACACCTCCACGACACCCCGGCGGCCCTCCGGCGGCACGGGTAAAGGATCGTCATGCCCTGTCGACGTCAGCCCGGCATAACTGTTGGTCCTAGGTGCGGTAAGGTTGACCGCGCTGCATCGGGTCCACCGTGCGCCGCGCGAGCAGACACAGCACGGCTGACGTGGTGGGGCGATCGTGGCGGACGGGCGGTCGGCTGACCTGTGGTTAGCTGACGGCGCTTCAGGCCGCCATGGTCCGGCCCCGACCCGCGGTACACGGCTCACGGGCGCCCGCCCGCGGGCACGGCACCCTGGATGCGGCACCCAGACCGAAGATCTAGTCCCGACTCGACGACGAGGTTTCTCCGCGTGGCCAACATCAAGTCGCAGATCAAGCGTATTCGCACCAACGAGCAGGCGCGGCTGCGCAACAAGGCCGTGAAGTCCGAACTGAAGACCGTGGTGCGCCGTTTCCGTGAGGCCGCCGACGCCGGTGACGTCGAGACCGCTACCGAGTCGCTGAAGATCGCCTCTCGCAAGCTCGACAAGGCCGTCAGCAGGGGCGTCATCCACGCCAACCAGGCCGCCAACCGCAAGTCGGCGATGGCCAAGCAGCACGCGAGCCTCACCAGCTCCTGAACCGGCTCCCATACCGGAAGTCGGCGAAAAGCCGGGACGCATCCGCGTCCCGGCTTTTGCTGTGCCCGCGGTTGGTGCTGTGGCCGCGGTTGGTGCTGTGCGCCGCTTCGCAATCGCCCTGGGCGAGCCGTCCGCGTCGCGCTGGCGTTGGTTAGAGCTCGGCCACCGGCGACGCGAGGGGGGCGGGGACGGCCAGCGGGAGCCGGATGGGCTGGGTGACCGGCTCCTCGGCCCAGGGGTAGGAGACGGCGCCGGAGCGGTACTCGGTAGTCCGCGGCGGCAGCAGCGCCAGGCCCTCCTCCAACAGGTCCGCCTCGATGGGGAGATCCATGACGTCTTCGTCCATATGTCCGATCCTTCCGCACAGATCGCGACAAAGCCACGACGACACGCCCATCATGGCTGCAACGCACGCCAACCGCGGGTAAACATTCGGCGATGGGGTGGCGGGCTCACGCCCGCGCCAGTCGGTAAGACCACGCGGAACCTACAGGAACCGTGCCTATTACGTGGATTGGGGAAGCGGGACACCCCGGCGGCGGGCGCACACTGGAGGACATGTCCGCCAAGCCGCCCGAGGGCCAGACCCCACCGGCCGACGGGACGCTGCCGGCCGCGGCGCTCGCAGAGCTCCCTCGGCATGCGTTCGGGATCTACATCCACGTGCCGTACTGCGCGACCCGCTGCGGATACTGCGACTTCAACACCTACACCGCGGCCGAGCTCGGCGGTGGCGCGAGCGCCGCGACCTTCGCCACCACCGCGTCCGCCGAGATCCGGTTGGCCGCACAGCGGCTCGGCCCCGACGCGCCGGCGGTGGACACGGTGTTCTTCGGCGGCGGGACCCCGACGCTGCTGCCCCCGGCGGACCTCGCCGCGCTGGTCTGCGCCGTCGACGACGCGTTCGGCATGCGCCCCGGCGCCGAGGTCACGACCGAGGCCAACCCCGAGTCGGTCGACGCGGCCGCGCTGGAGCAGCTGCGCGCCGCGGGCCTCACCCGGATCTCGTTCGGGATGCAGAGCGCCCGGCCGCACGTGCTCGCCACCCTCGACCGCCAGCACACCCCCGGCCGGCTGCCCGACGTCGTCGGCTGGGCGCGCAAGGCCGGCTTCGAGCAGGTCAGCGTCGACCTGATCTACGGCGCGCCGGGGGAGTCGGAACGGGACTGGGCGGCGAGCCTCGCGGCGGCGGTCGAGCTCACCCCCGATCATGTCAGCGCCTACGCGCTCACCGTCGAGGAAGGCACGAAGCTCGCCCGCCGCGTCCGTCGCGGCGAGCTGCTCGAGCCCGACGACGACCTGCTCGCCGACCGCTACATCCAGGCGGACGAGACCCTCCAGGCCGCCGGCCTCGCCGCCTACGAGGTGAGCAACTGGGCCAGCGGGCCGGACGCCTGGTGCCGGCACAACCTGGGCTACTGGCGCGGCGCGACCTGGTGGGGGATCGGCCCGGGGGCGCACAGCCACGTCGGCGGCGTGCGCTGGTGGAACGTCCGTCACCCGACCGAGTACACCCAGCGCCTGCGCGCGGGCCAGAGCCCCGCCCAGGCCCGCGAGACCGTCTCCCCGGGCGACCGCCACGTCGAGCGGGTGATGCTCGGGGTGCGCCTGGCCGAGGGCCTGCCGGTCGGGGGGGGGGGCCCCCCCGGGCCCCCCCGCCGCGGGGGGCCGGGGGGCGCCCCCCCCGGCCGTCGACGGCCTGGTCGCCTCCGGCCTGGTCGACCCCGCGGGCCTCGCCGCCGGCCGGATCAGCCTGACCAGGCAGGGCCGGCTGCTGACCGACACCGTCGTACGCGCCCTCCTGCCCGATCTCTGACAGGCGCGGCTGCTGCCGCGCGCCAGCCGCCGGTTGCCGGTTAGACTTGGCACTCACGGCGATGGAGTGCCAGGTGGGTCGAGGTCAAATGGGTTGATCTGGCCACTCGTCGGGCCCGACATGCGCACCATGGACTATGCGAACAAAGACGGCGCGGACGACCAGGGTGCGCAGCGGCGCGGTCACCGGTCCCGGCGGGCATCGTCCCGCCGGCCACTGGCCGGCCCGGGTGGGGCTCGCGAGGCCGCGCCGCGTCGTCGCCGTCAGCCGGCCGGTGGCTGGCCGTGGCTCGACGGCGGAGGGGGCGCGTTGATCCCGCGCTCCGGCCGCCATGGCACCGGAGGCGGCCAGGGCCGCCGTGGCCCGGCGGATCTCGCCGGGTACATGGTGTCCGGTCCGGTGGTCACCGAGGGGGTGCGTGACGTGCTCGAGGAACGCCGCCTGGAAGTGCTGCGGGCGATCGTCGAGGACTTCGTGATCGGCAACGAGCCGGTCGGCTCCAAGGCACTCGCTGAGCGGCACGCGCTCGGGGTCTCACCGGCTACTGTCCGTAACGACATGGCCGCCCTCGAGGAGGACGGCTACATCACCCAGCCGCACACCAGCGCGGGCCGCATCCCGACGGACAAGGGCTACCGGCTGTTCGTCGACCGGCTCTCCGGCGTCAGGCCGCTGTCGCGGGCGGAGCGGCGGGCCATCCAGAGCTTCCTCGAGGGCGCGGTCGACCTTGACGACGTGGTGCGCCGCTCGGTCCGGCTGCTCGCCCAGCTGACCCGGCAGGTCGCCGTCGTGCAGTACCCGTCGCTGACCACCAGCCGGGTACGCCACATCGAGGTTGTCCAGATCAGCCCCGGCCGGCTGCTGATCGTCCTGATCACCGACGCGGCCCGGGTGGAGCAGCGGGTCGTCGACGTCGCCGAGCCGATCGACGAGGACACGGTCGCCGAGCTGCGCACCGTGCTCAACCGCGCACTCGGCGGACGCCGGCTCGCTGACGCCGCCGAGGCCGCCGCCGTCCTGCCGGACGAGGCGGGCCCGGGCCTTCGCACGCAGCTCACGGCACTCGCCACGGTCCTCATCGAGACGCTGGTCGAGCGGCAGGAGGAGCGGATCGCGCTCGCGGGAACGGCGAACCTGACCCGTTCGGCGCTGGACTTCTCCGACTCGCTGCGGGCGATCCTCGAGGCGCTCGAGGAGCAGGTCGTCCTGCTCAAGCTGATCGGCTGGGCTCGCGAGCCAGGTACCGTTACGGTACGCATCGGCCGTGAAACCGATGTTGACGCGCTGCGGTCCACCGCCGTCGTCGCGACCGGCTACGGCCGTGGCGCGGCGGCGCTCGGCGGCATGGGGGTGGTCGGTCCGATGCGGATGGACTACCCGGGGACAATGTCGGCGGTCTGGGCCGTTGCCAACTATGTGGGTGAACTCCTGGGTGCCGACTAGCGGGTCAGCGGGGGTGCGAGAATGATCTTCCTTCGCACGCCTGGCCGGGGTTCCTGCCGGATCGCGAAGCGATCTGGGAGGTCCGGTTGTCACCGGGATCGCGAAAGGGTCGTGACTTCTAGCGGTGGGCTTCTAAATGGCAGTGGACTACTACGCGGTGCTGGGCGTCTCCCGTGAGGCGACCGGGGACGAGATCAAGCGGGCGTACCGCAAGCTCGCCCGGGAGCTCCATCCCGACATCAACCCGGACCCGGAAGCGCAGCAGCGGTTCAAGACCGTGACCGCCGCGTACGAGGTGCTCTCCGACCCGGAGAAGCGCCAGATCGTCGACCTCGGCGGCGACCCGCTCGCCCCGGGCGGCGGCGCCGGAGCCGGCTCGCCGTTCGGCCCAGGGTTCGGCGGCCTCGGCGACATCATGGACGCCTTCTTCGGGGGCGGCGCGAGCCGCGGGCCGCGCTCCCGAGTCCGCCGCGGCAACGACGCGCTGCTGCGGATCGACCTGGACCTCGCCGAGACCGCGTTCGGGACCAACCGCGACATCATGGTCGACACCGCGGTCGTCTGCGAGGTCTGCATCGGCTCCGGCGCCGCCCCCGGCACCGCGCCGATCACCTGCCAGACCTGCGGTGGACGGGGCGAGATCCAGCAGGTCACCCGCTCGTTCCTCGGGCAGATGGTGACCTCGCGGCCGTGCACGCGCTGCTCGGGGACGGGCACCGTCATCGAGCACCCCTGCCGCGAATGCGCCGGCGACGGGCGGGTGCGCAAGCGCCGCACCCTCACCGTCAAGATCCCGGCCGGCATCGGGGACGGCATGCGCATCCGCCTGTCCGGCGAGGGGGAGGTCGGCCCCGGCGGCGGCCCGGCGGGTGACCTCTACGTCGAGGTCTCCGAGCGGGTGCACCCGGTCTTCACCCGGGAGGGCGACGACCTGCACTGCGAGCTGCGGCTGCCGATGACCGCCGCGGCGCTCGGCACGTCTGCGACGATCGAGACGCTGGACGGCACCGAGACGATCACCTTCAAGGCGGGCACCCAGCCTGGCGAGGTGGTCCGGCTGTCCGGGCGGGGCGTGCCACACCTGCGCGGTGTCGGCCGCGGCCACCTGCACGTCCACGTCCTGGTCGAGACGCCGATCAAGCTCGACGCCGAGCAGGAGCGGCTGATGCGCGAGCTGTCCCGGCTGCGCGCCGAGGAGCAGCCGACGGTCGTCAGCGCCGCCACGGCGCCCACGGGCCTGTTCAACCGCCGCCGCGGCGGCCGCCGCAAGACTTGACGACCACCCCGGTCTTCCACCTGGCGTCGCTGCCCGCCGTCGACGTGCTCACGCTCGATGGACCGGAGGGGCGGCACGCGGCGACGGTTCGGCGGCTGCGGGTGGGGGAGCGGCTCGACGTCACCGACGGCGCGGGCGGCCTGGCGCATTGCGAGGTCGCCGCCGTCCGCCGGGACGAGCTCGACTGCCGGGTGCTGGGCCGGGCGCACGTTCCCGAGCCGACGCCCCGGATCGTCGTGGTCCAGGCCCTGGCCAAGGGAGAGCGCGGCGAGCTCGCCGTCGAGATGCTCACCGAGGCGGGCGTGGACGAGATCGTGCCCTGGCCGGCGGCCCGTAGCGTCGTGCGCTGGGAGGGCGAGCGCGGCGCGCGCGCGAGGGCACGCTGGGTGGCCACCGCCGCCGAGGCGGCCAAGCAGTCCCGCCGGGCACGCTGGCCGGTCGTCGCCGAGCCCGCCCGCACCACCACCGTGCGCGACCGGCTCGCCACCGCCGGCCTCGCCCTGGTGCTACACGAGACGGCGACGGTTCCGCTGGCCGCCCTGCCCGGCCGGCACGAGCCGTGGCCGCCCCGCGGCGAGATCGTGCTGGTCGTCGGGCCCGAGGGCGGGATCGCCGACGAGGAGCTCGCCGTCTTCGAGAAGGCCGGCGCGACGGCCGTGCGGCTCGGCCCGACCGTGCTGCGCACGTCGACGGCCGGCGTCGCCGCCGCCGCCGTGCTGCTCGCGGCCACCGGTCGCTGGGACGGCTAGACTCGACCTGGAAGTTCGTAACGTGTTGTCCGTGCGCGCCTCGAGACCGAGACACGCGCCATGTGAGTACTACACAGCCAGTCCTACGCAGCCAGCCCCGCGCCCGACGAGACGCATGACCGACGAGAGGTGTCCCGGCCCGCCGTGGCCGTCCTCATGCCCGAATCCGCCACCACCACCGGCGCCACGTCGCAGAGCGCCCAGACGGTCACCCGCTTCGTGGTGCCCGGCCCGCACAACATGGTCAGCCTGCTGGGCCACCAGGACGAGCTCCTGCGGGTCATCGAGCAGGCCCTCCATTCCGACATCCACGTCCGCGGCAACGAGATCACCATCACCGGGGAGCGGGCGGAGAACGACCTCGCCGTCCGCCTGTTCACCGAGCTGTCCGCGCTGCTGGACGCCGGCACGGTGCTCACCGCCCAGCACATCGACCACTCCCTGGCGATGCTGCGCAGCGGCGACGAGCGCCCGGCCGAGGTGCTGACCCTCAACATCCTGTCCAGCCGCGGCCGGACGATCCGCCCGAAGACGCTGAACCAGAAGCGCTACGTGGACGCGATCGACGCGCACACGGTCGTGTTCGGCATCGGCCCGGCGGGCACCGGCAAGACGTACCTGGCGATGGCCAAGGCGGTGCAGTACCTGCAGGCCAAGAAGGTCAACCGGATCATCCTGACCCGGCCGGCCGTCGAGGCGGGGGAGCGGCTCGGCTTCCTGCCGGGCACCCTCTACGAGAAGATCGACCCGTACCTGCGCCCGCTCTACGACGCGCTGCACGACATGGTCGACCCCGACTCGATCCCCCGGCTGATCCAGAGCGGCACGATCGAGGTCGCGCCACTGGCCTACATGCGCGGCCGGACGCTCAACGACGCGTTCATCCTCCTCGACGAGGCGCAGAACACCTCGCCCGAGCAGATGAAGATGTTCCTGACGCGGCTCGGCTTCGGCGCCAAGATCGTCGTCACGGGCGACATCACCCAGGTCGACCTGCCGTCGGGCACCCGCAGCGGGCTGCGCGTCGTCCGGGAGATCCTCGACGGCATCGAGGACGTGCACTTCGCGAACCTGACCAGCACCGACGTGGTCCGCCACCGGCTCGTCAGCGAGATCGTCGACGCGTACTCGCGCTGGGACGCGGCCGGCGGCGGCGAGGCTCCGGTGGCGCCACCCGGTTCCCCGCGCCCTCGCCCCACGGCCAGGGCCGCCCGCGGGGACCGCCGGTGACGGCGGCCGCCGGTGGTACCGGCGGCGCCGCGGGCGCCGGCGCCGTCGCGAACGCTGTTTAGGAGAGACACCGACATGTCCGTGTTCATCGCCAACGAGGCGGGCGAGACCGACGTCGACGAGGTCACGCTCGCCTCGCTGGCCCGGTTCGTGCTGGACGCGATGAAGGTCAACCCGCTGGCCGAGCTGTCCGTCATGCTCGTCGAGACGACGGCCATGACCGAGCTGCACGTGCGCTACATGGGCGAGGACGGCCCGACGGACGTGCTCGCCTTCCCGCAGGACGAGGCGTTCGAGTCGAGCTACGCCGACTCGGCCGACTCCGACCCGACGACGCTGCTCGGTGACGTCGTGCTCTGCCCCGAGGTGGCCCGCCGCCAGGCGGGGAGCGCCGGCCACTCGGCCCAGCGCGAGCTGCACCTGCTGTGCGCCCACGGCATCCTGCACCTGCTCGGCTACGACCACGCGGAACCGGCGGAGGAGCGCGAGATGTTCCGCCTGCAGGAGGACCTGCTGGCCCGCTGGGACGCCGCCAGCACCGCCGGCCAGGCCGGCCAGACCGCCGGCTCCGCGGGCTGAGGCGACCCGACCGGCCGAGCGCGCGCGCCGGGCGGCCCGCGCCGTTCCCACGGTCTCCGCTCCATCCGGAAACCCACATCACGGATCCGGGTTCCGGGCATTCTGATGAACAGGACGTCCCGACGAGGGACGTCTCTATGAGAAGGGCGTCTCGATGAGCTCGGCGGACGTGCCGCTCATCCTGCTGGCGGTCGTCGCCGCGTTGGCCGCGGCCGCCCTGGGGGGTGTCGACGCCGCGCTGACCCGGGTCTCCCGGGTCACAGTCGAGGAGTTCGTCCGCCAGTCCCGGCCGGGCGCGCGCCGGCTGGCGACGGTGGTCGCGGACCCGGGCCGGTACCTCGCGCTGCTCCTGCTGCTACGGATCATCGGCGAGATGGTCGCCGCGGCCTGCGTCACGATCGTCGCCGCGCACGCCTACGGCACCGGGTTCGCCGCGGTGTTCCTCGGCGCGGCGATCGCGACGCTGATCTCCTACGTCCTCGTCGGGGTGATGTTCCGTACGCTCGGCCGTCAGCACGCCCCCACGGTCGCGCTCACCAGCGCAGGGCTCACATTCGGGCTCGCCCGGGTCTTCGGCCCGCTGCCGCGGCTGCTGATCGCGTTCGGCAACGCGGTCACCCCGGGCAAGGGCTACCGCGACGGCCCGTTCGCCTCCGAGGCCGAGCTGCGCGACCTCGTCGACCTCGCCGAGGAGAACGAGGTCATCGAGCCGGAGGAGCGCGATATGATCGCCTCCGTCTTCGAGCTCGGTGACACGCTGGTGCGCGAGGTCATGGTGCCCCGCCCGGACATGGTCTTCATCGAGTCGACCAAGACCGTCGAGCAGACCATCTCGCTGGCGCTGCGCGGCGGCTTCTCTCGCATCCCGGTGGTCGGGGAGAGCGTCGACGACGTCGTCGGCATCGCCTTCCTCAAGGACCTCGTCGGCCGCGAGCGCGGGGGCGGCGGTGACGAGCCCGTCGGGTCGGTGATGCGCTCGCCGGCTCTCGTGCCGGAGAGCAAGCCGGCCGATGACCTGCTGCGCGAGATGCAGGCGTCGCGGACCCACATGGCGATCGTGATCGACGAGTACGGCGGTACGGCGGGCCTGGTCACCATCGAGGACATCCTCGAGGAGATCGTCGGTGAGATCGTCGACGAGTACGACAGCGCGGTCCCGCGGGTGGAGTGGCTCGACGCCGACACCGCCCGGGTGACCGCCCGGCTCGAGGTGGAGGACCTCGCGGAGCTGTTCGGCGTCGCCGAGGACGACCTTCCGGGATCCGACGACGTGGAGACCGTCGGCGGGCTGCTGGCCAGCGCGCTCGGCCGGGTGCCGATCCCGGGGGCGATGGCCACGGTCGGCGGGCTGTCGCTGGTCGCGGAACGGGCCGCCGGCCGGCGCAACCAGATCGGTACCGTCGTAGTACACCGGGTGGCCGCCGACACCGACGGCGCGGACGACGGCAACGAGGCGGATGCCATCAGCCGCTCCGCGGCAAGGTCAGCCGGCTCGGCCGGTGGCCGGGAGGCCGGGACGGCAGGCGGCCGGGAGGCCGGCCGGGAGAAGGGTGACGAGCGCGATGGGCAGCGAGGCCAACCAGATCATGCTGGCCGGTGAGCCGGTGACCGGCGAACTGGCCGCCGAGGACGCCAAGCTGGTGGTGCTCGCGCGTTCGGCCCGGCTGCGGGCCTACACCCCGCGCGGCGAGCGGGCCGAGGGCGCGGCCGTGCGGGACACCGACGGGCGGACGTATGCCGCGGCCACCGTCGGGCATGCCCGCCCGGACCTCGCGACCGCCGCGCTGCGCGCGGCCGTCGTTGCCGCCGCCGCGAGCGGGGCCCGCCGGTTCGAGGCCGCCGCGGTGGTGTCGGAGGTGGGCCAGCTCGCCGCCGACGACCTGGCCGTGCTCGCCGAGTTCGGCGAAGGTACTCCGGTTTTCCTTGCCGGGCCGGACGGCGTCGCGCGTACCAGGACGACGGTCTGACGTGCCGCGCCAGTTCCCGACCGAGAGATCCCGCCCGGCCACCGGCCGGCGCCCCGGCGGCTCCCAGGCCGTGACCGAGCAACCGGCAGGCGGCGCCCAGCCGGCCGGGGAGGAGGCCGGCCCGGTGTTCCGGTCCGGCTTCGCCTGCTTCGTCGGGCGGCCGAACGCCGGTAAGTCGACGCTGACGAACGCCCTGGTCGGCACCAAGGTCGCGATCACCAGCGGTCGGCCGCAGACCACCCGCCACGCGATCCGCGGCATCGTGCACCGGCCTGACGCCCAGCTGATACTCGTCGACACCCCCGGCCTGCACCGCCCGCGCACCCTGCTCGGCCAGCGGCTCAACGACGTCGTCCGCGCCACCCTGTCCGAGGTCGACGTGGTCGGCTTCTGCGCGCCGGCCGACGAGCCGGTCGGCCGCGGCGACCGGTTCATCGCCGAGGAGCTGTCGCGGCTGCCCAAACGCACGCCCGTCATCGCCATCCTCACCAAGGCCGACAAGGTCACCGAACCGGACCGGCTCGGCGCCCGGCTGCTCGAGCTCGCCGCCCTCGGCGACTTCGCCGAGATCGTTCCGGTGAGCGCCGCCCCCGGGGCCCGGGGGCCGTCCTCCGGGGGCGGTGCGGCGACCTATCAGCTCGACGTGCTCGCCGACCTGCTGGTCGCCCGGCTGCCGGAGGGGCCGGCGCTGTACCCGGACGGCGAGCTCACCGACGAACCAGAGCAGGTGATGGTCGCCGAGCTGGTGCGCGAGGCGGCGCTGGAGGGAGTGCGCGACGAGCTGCCGCACTCGCTCGCCGTCGTCGTCGAGGAGATGCTGCCCCGCCCGGACCGGCCCGCTGACCGGCCGCTGCTCGACGTCCACGTCAACGTGTTCGTCGAGCGGTCCAGCCAGAAGGCGATCGTGATCGGCGCCGGCGGCTCACGTCTCAAGGAGGTCGGCACCAAAGCTCGCGGCCAGATCGAGGCGCTGCTGGGTACCCCGGTCTTCCTGGACCTGCATGTCAAGGTCGCCAAGGACTGGCAGCGCGACCCCAAGCAGCTGCGCCGCCTCGGTTTCTGAGGGAGCTACCGGGCCGGCGGGGCGCGGGCCGGTGCCGTGGCCGCCGGTCGTGAGTGCTCTGACCTGGCCTTGCGGGCTCCGCCCGGTCGCGCACGGAGCGTGGCAGCCCGCACCGTGCGAAGCGGGACGGGGCAGGCCGAACCGTGGGCCAGCCGCGTGGCTATGCGACCATGGATGCATGCCGGTGTACCGCGACGAGGGTGTCGTGCTGCGCACGATCCCCCTCGGCGAGGCCGACCGGATCATCACCGTGTTCACTCGGCGTAACGGTCGGGTGCGCGCGGTGGCGAAGGGGGTGCGCCGCACGTCGTCGCGGTTCGGCGCCCGGCTGGAACCGGCGATGTACGTCGACCTGCAGCTGCATCAGGGCCGCTCGTCACTGGACACCGTCACCCAGGCCGACCTGCTCGGGCCGTATGGCGCCGTCCTCGCGGGCGACTACGGCCGGCACACCGCCGCCGCGGTCATGCTGGAGACGTCCGAGCGGCTGACCAGTGAGGAGCGCGAACCGGCGCTGCGGCTGTTTCTGCTGCTCGTCGGCGGGCTGCGCACGCTGGCGTCGGGCGAGCACCCGCCGGGCCTGGTGCTGGACGCGTTCCTGCTGCGGGCGCTCGCGGTCAGCGGGTACGGGATGGCCCTGGACGACTGCGTGCACTGCGGGGAGCCGGGCCCGCATCCGTCCGTGTCGGTCGCGGCCGGCGGCATAGTCTGCCCACGGTGCCGGCCGCGTGGGGCCGCGTCGGCGTCGCTCGCCGCGGTCGGGCTGCTCGCGGACCTGCTGCACGGTGACTGGGCTGGCGCCGAGGCCACCGATGCCAGGACCAGACGGGAGTCGGCCGGGCTCGTCGCCGCCTACCTGCAGTGGCATCTTGAACGGGGACTGCGCGCGCTGCCGCATCTCGAACGAGCGTGACGGCGGTACCGGACCGTTGGCCCGCGCCTGGCCTGCGCCGACGGCGGCGCGGGCCGAGACTAGGCGGCGGGCGACGGCCTGGCACCCCGGTGGGAACGGTCAAGGACCAGGCATGAAGATGGGGGAGGCAATGCGCGTCGGAATCGGGCCGGATCAGCGGGGAGGTGGACTTCCGGTGAGCCTGCAGGATGACGGGGTCAGGCCCCTTCGGGACCCGCATCCGCACCCGTCCGGAGCGCGTCCGCCGGCCCTGCCGGAGGAGCTGGTACCCCGCCACGTGGCCATCGTCATGGACGGCAACGGCCGGTGGGCGACGCTGCGCGGGCTGCCGCGGACGAAGGGCCACGAGGCGGGCGAGGACGCGCTGTTCGACTGCGTGGAGGGCGCGATCGAGCTCGGCGTCCGGTGGATGTCGGTGTACGCGTTCTCGACGGAGAACTGGAAGCGCTCGCCGGACGAGGTGGCCTTCCTGATGCGCTTCGTCGACGGCGTGTTCGGCCGGCGCATCGACGACATGGCCGCGCTCGGGGTGCGGGTCCGCTGGGCTGGCCGGCGCCCCCGGCTGTGGAACAGCGTCATCCGCCGGCTGGAGAAGGCCGAGGAGCGGACCCGCGCCAACGACCGCCTCACGCTGGCGATGTGCATCAACTACGGCGGCCGGGCCGAGATCGCCGACGCCGCCGCGGCCATCGCCCGGGACGTGAAGGACGGCCTGCTGCGGCCGGACAAGATCGACGAACGTACCGTCGCCCGCTACCTCGACGAGCCGGACATGCCCGACGTTGACCTGCTCATCCGCACCTCCGGCGAGCAGCGCCTGTCGAACTTCCTGCTCTGGCAAGCGGCCTACGCCGAGTTCGCGTTCGTCGACACCCTCTGGCCCGACTTCGACCGCCGCGACCTGTGGGCCGCCTGCGAGGACTACGCCCGCCGCGACCGCCGCTACGGCGGCGTCGCCGCGAGTGCCTGACATGCCCGAGCCCGATTTCGAGTCCCCGTCCCAGGTCCAGTCCGGGCCCGAGGTCGGCCGGGGCGCGGTGGCCCGGCCCGGCCGTCCGGTGGCGGCGCCCGTGCTCGCGATCGTGCGGTTCCGGCTGCCGGCCGGATCCGGCGAGACGGCCATGGCCGGTGAGTTCGCGGCGGGAGCCGACCGGGCGCTGACGGCGCTGGGGCAGGCCGACGGCTACCGCGCCGGCCGGCTCGCCCGGGCGGTCGACGACCCGGACGAGTGGGTGCTGGTCACCGAGTGGGACGGCCCGGGTGCCTGGCGGCGGGCGCTGGGCCGGTTCGACGTCAAGATCGAGCTGACACCGCTGCTGGTCCACGCCGTCGACGCGCCGGGCGCGTTCGAGGTGCTGGTCGGCCAGGACAGCCCGGCCGCCGCTTCCCGGCGCTACGGCTCGGCCCTCGCGCCCGACGCCGCCACCGCCGCGCCCGGCCACTGATCACCGCGACGCTTCTCCACCCCGGCCACTGATCACCCCGGCCACTGGCCGTCCGGGCGGCTTTCCACCCCTCCCGCCCCTCGCGCTGGTCGGCAGCCTGGCCCTGGGGTCGCGCGGACGACTCCCATGGCCGGCGCCGGTTTGTAGGCTTCGCGTGCTGGTCAGCCCGATCTGACCTGTTGCGTGCGGGTGGCGGGGATAGGGCGGGATCGCGGGGGTGTCGTGGAGCTGGCGAAGGGCGCGAACGCCGCGGTGCCGAGCCCGGTGGTGCGGGTGTCACTCGCATCGAGCCTGCCGGCGCACGCCGTCGACCTGTTCGCGCTGGAGCTCACCGGCGACCGGCGCGTCCGCGACGACGGCGACCTCGTCTTCTACAACCAGCGCCGCTCGGCGGATGGCTGCCTGTGGCAGGTCGACGGCCAGCGCGTGCGGATCGAGCTCGGCGACTGGCCCCGCCAGCCCGCCGACAACGACGCCGGCCCCGCCGGCCCCGCCGGCCCCGCCGGCCGCCGGGCCAGCGGCTGGGACGGCACGCGCGCCCGGGACGGCGACGACGCCGGCGAGACCGGCGACGACGGCTCGGACGTCCGGCGAGGCTGGGCGGGTGCCAGCCGGCTGCTGCACGTCCGGCCTGTCGCCAGGGCCGCGCGGCGGGCGCCGCTGGACCTGCTGGCGATGGACCCGTACGACTTCGAGCAGCTGGTCGCGAACCTGTTCACGGCGATGGGCTACACCACCCAGCGCACCGGGCGTTCCGGCGACGGCGGCGTCGACGTGGAGGAGCGCTCCGACGACCCGCTGGCGAGCGGGCTCATCGTGATCTCGGTGAAGCGGCTGAAGCGCACCGTGGCGGCGCACTACGTGCGCGAGCTCGCCGGCACCGTCCACGACCGCGACGCGATCAAGGGGATCCTCGTGACGACGTCGGGCTTCGGTCCCTCGTCCTGGGAGTTCGCGGCGAAGAACCGCCTGGAGCTGGTCGACGGCGAGCGCCTGCGCACCTGGCTCGCCGAGTACCTCGACCTCGACGCCGTCTGAGACGGGGGCGCGGGGCGGCTCCGGGTTGGTGCCGGCGCGGTGCCGGCGCGGGCCGTCACCGGGTGGGCGTCCGAGTCCGTAGGCTGGACCCCTGTACATCGCCTCGACGACGAGACGTCAGTGTGGTTAAGGAGCAGGGTCCCGTGGCAGGCACATCCGACCTGATGGACACCATCGTCAGTCTCTGCAAGCGGCGGGGACTCGTGTTCCCGTCGAGCGAGATCTACGGCGGTCTGCGTGCGTCCTGGGACTACGGGCCCCTCGGTGTCGAGCTGAAGAACAACGTCAAGCGCGCCTGGTGGAAGGCGGTCGTGCAGGGCCGCGAGGACGTCGTCGGCCTCGACTCGTGCGTCATCCTCGCGCGCGAGGTGTGGGAGACCTCCGGTCACGTCGAGGTCTTCACCGACCCGCTGACCGAGTGCACGAACTGCCACAAGCGCTACCGCGCCGACCACCTCGAGGAGGCGTTCGAGGCCAAGCACGGCCGCAAGCCGGCCGGCCTGTCCGAGGTCGTCTGCTCGAACTGCGGCACCCGTGGCAAGTTCACCGAGCCGAAGATGTTCAACGGCCTGCTCAAGACCTTCCTCGGCCCGGTCGAGGACGCCTCCGGCCTCGCCTACCTGCGCCCCGAGACCGCGCAGGGCATCTTCATCAACTACGCCAACGTCCAGTCGACGGCGCGGCGCAAACCGCCGTTCGGCATCGGGCAGATCGGCAAGTCGTTCCGCAACGAGATCACCCCGGGCAACTTCATCTTCCGGACCCGCGAGTTCGAGCAGATGGAGATGGAGTTCTTCGTGCCGCCGGGCGAGGACGAGACCTGGCACGAGTACTGGATCACCGAGCGGACCAAGTGGTACACCGAGCACGGCATGAAGCCGGACAACATCCGCCACTTCGAGCACGCGCGGGAGAAACTCGCCCACTACGCGAAGCGCACCGTCGACATCGAGTACCGGTTCAACTTCGCCGGCCTGGAGTGGGGTGAGCTGGAGGGCATCGCGAACCGCACCGACTTCGACCTGACCTCGCACGCGAAGGCCTCCGGCGCGGAGCTGTCCTACTTCGACCAGGCCACCGGCGTCCGCTACACCCCGTACGTCATCGAGCCGGCGGCCGGCGTCGACCGGGCCACGCTCGCCTTCCTGCTGGACGCCTACGACGAGGACGAGGCGCCGAACACGAAGGGCGGCGTCGACCGGCGCATCGTGCTGCGCCTCGACCCGCGGCTGGCCCCGGTGAAGGTCGCGGTGCTGCCGCTGTCCCGCCACGCCGACCTGTCGCCGATCGCCCGGGACCTCGCCGCCCAGCTGCGCCGGCACTGGAACGTCGAGTACGACGACTCGCAGGCCATCGGACGCCGCTACCGCCGCCAGGACGAGATCGGCACGCCGTACTGCGTCACCGTCGACTTCGACACGCTGACCGACGAGGCGGTGACGGTCCGCGAGCGTGACTCGATGGCCCAGCAGCGCGTCTCCCTCGACAAGGTCGTCACCTACCTGAACGCCCAGCTCGGCCCGATCTAGGCGCCCGGCCGCGTGGCGCCTGGCCGGGCGCCGCGCGGCCAGGCGTTGTCTCCCGTGTGTGCGATCCCGCAGACATTTGGGGGACACGACTGGGACATTCGGGGGACAAGTTTGCTACCGTCGAATGCAGCGGCGTCGACCGGAAGTACCCCCCGAGCTTCCGGACGGCGCCGTTCTTCATTGCCCGGACCGGCATCGCCAGGCCCGCGGCGTCTCCAGGGCCGTCATCCCGCCGAGCCGGGCGGAAAGGGCCTCGTCTCAGCGGCGTCGGCGTCGGCGCCGGGTGCTGGTGCTGGCGCGGGCCGGTCGGGGATCTCGAGGGTGTTCGGGCCGAACCGGTCGGCCAGGAAGCGTTCGTGGGCGAGCAGGCGGCTTGCCTCGCCGTTGCTCGCGTCCTCGGTGACCTCGCGGACGGCCCGCTCCAGCAGCGCGAGCTGGTCGAGCAGCACCTGCCGCGGCGTGCGCCCGTCGGGCAGGTGGTGTGTGCCGGCGAAGGTCCGCGGCAGGCCCAGGTAGGTGTTCAGCGCGGTCGGCAGGTAGTCGTCCACGAGCCGCTCGACGAGGTCGGCCTCCTGCGAGCCCCCGCGCAGCAGCTCCGGCCGGTCGAACAGCTCGTCGAGCGCGCCGGTGACCCGCTCGGTCGCGCGGATCACCTCCGTCGGGGCCCGGCCGATGAGCGAGCTGCGGTGTGCCCGGGCCGCCGCCCGCAGCCGTTCGACATCCACCCCGTCGTCGTCCTCGCCGAGGCCGCCCAGGGCACCGGGGCCGCTCGCGGCCCGGCGGGGGAACGCCAGCGCGCCCGCCCCGTAGAGCGCCGCGACGCCGAACGGCCACCAGGGCGCGGGGACGACCCCGACGACCCCGAGCACGACGCCGCCCAGCGCGCCGACGCACCCGAGGATGTTGCGGCCGGATCCGAGCCAGCCCATGGGGCCCCGGCCGGCGGCCCGGCGGTCCCGGTCGCGGTCCCTACTGGTAGCCACGGATCTCCCGGAATACGTCGGAGAGGGACACGCCCGGCGCGGTGGCGTCGAAGACCGCGCCGCCGGTGCTGGTGGCGATGGCGGTGAGCGCCTCGCGGTCCGCCTCGCCGAAGACGACCGCGAACGTGCGCACGGCGCGGGCTGTGGACGGCCGTGCGTCGTAACGGGAGGTGAACTCGTCGGCGTCGAGACCGCTGTTGGTCTCGCCGTCGGTCATCAGCACGATCGACGTCAGCGCGTTCGGGTCGTCCTTCATCGCCTGCGCCGCCTTGTCGTACGCGGCGTCGAGGGCGCTGTAGACGGCGGTGTTGCCATTGGCCCGTAGCGCCCCGGCGAAGTCGGTGATGGCGCGCAGGTCCGGCGAGCCGGGTCTGGGGTCGGTGATGGTGAAGTCGCGGGTGCCGGTCACCTTGCTGCTGAACGTGATCATGGTGACGTGCTCCCGGCCGCGGAACCGGGCGAACCGGCCGGCGAGGCTGTCGTCCGCCCCGGTCAGCCCGACGAGCGCCTGCTGGAGCGCGGCCAGCCGGGTGCCCTCCATGGAGCCCGACACGTCCAGTACGTAGATGGCGTGCGTGGGGCGCCGGTACTCGTCGAAGTAGGCGGCGAGCAGCTGGTCGGCGACCTGCTGGGTGGCCGGGAACGGCAGCTCGATCGGCGTGCCGGTGCCGAAGCGGGCGTCCAGCGGGACGCCGGGGACGGCGGGCCGGCGGCTGGTGTCGTTCTGGATGCGGCGCTGGGCCTCGGGGGAGCGCAGCCAGGTGACGACGCGGGTGTACTCGTCGCGCCGGTTGTCGGCGAGCAGCGCCATCGGGTAGTCGGCCGTGATGACGCCGTCGTGGGGGCGGATGATCGTGATCGGGCCGGCGGCGCCGGAGCGTTGCAGGGTGAGCAGCACCGACTCGTAGTTGATCATCGCGCCGACGCTGGCGGCGGGGGCCTTGACGAAGGCGTCGGTCAGCCAGCCGGAGCTGCCGGCGGTGAGCACCTGGCCGGAGAAGAAGCTCTTGAGCGGGGCCGCCTTGATGTCGGAGGCCTGCAGCGCGTCGCCGGTGCCGGCGAACGCCGCCGCCACCCCGACGAGCGCGGAGAAACCGGAGTTGGAGGCCGCCGGGTTGGTCATGGCGTAGGTGAGCTGGCCGGAGGAGACCTTCGCGGCGATGTCACCCCAGGTGACCTGCGCGTCGCCCGTCCAGCCGAACTCCTGCGCGAGCGGCGTCCGCACGCCGAGGACTACCGGGGAGAGCATCACCGGGGTGCGGACCAGTTCCTTGGCCGCGCCGCCGGGCAGGAGGCGCAGGTAGCGGTCGGAGGAGAACCACGCGGCGTCCGCGTCCGCGGTGCCGTGGAGGATCTTGTCCGCGCCGTCGAGGGTGCCGGTGTAGCTCAGCGTGACGCTGATGCCCGTCGCCGTCTTCAGGTCGGGCAGCAGCGGTTCGAGGTCCTTCAGCTCGGAACCAGCGAGGATGCGCAACGTTCCCGGCTTGCTGGGCGGCGGGGGCGACGAGGTGCTGGTGTCCGGGCCGCCCGAGCCGCCGTCGGTACAGCCGACGAGCAGCGTGACCGCCGTGACGAGCGCTCCGAGCGCGCCAAGCGCGCCGCCCGACCGCCGCTGCCGGCCGCGCCGGGACTCCGAGGTGATTCCGCGGCTCATCCGTAGGCCTCGTCGATCTTCTTGATCATCAATTCGGAGATCTTCTGGATGGGCGGCTCGACGACATTGGCCAGTTGCGGCGGCGGCGCGACGCCGCCGTCGCCCGAGTTGCCGGCTGGCTGGGTGGCGTTGGAGGTGCGGAAGCCGTTGTGAACGGCGAGCCGCTGCAGCTCCGGGTCGGTGGCCAGCAGCTTCGCGACGGCGTCGCCCTTGTCGTTCAGGGGGACCGCGGTGTGCTTCGCGTAGATCGTCGGGCTCGGGTACACCAGCACTCGGCCGTCCTTGATCGAGCCGTCGCCCGCGATCTGGCGCGCTCGGAACTGCGACTCGTAGATCATGACCATCGGCGTCTTGGTGATCCCGATCGACAGGTAGTCGTTGAACGGCCCCTCCGTGGACGGGTCCGTGAAGCCCTGATGGGTGAACAACTTGGCAAGCTTGGGACCCAGCTTCTCCGCCGTCTCCGAGTCGCTCACGACCTGGTTGCCGTTCTCGACGTAGGAGGCAATCGCCAGGTAGACGGCCGCCGAGTTCGAGGTGCGGACGTCCGTCGACTTGATGAGCACCGACCCAGAGTTCTGGTAGTCAGGGTTGTCCTTGAGCTGCGACCAGCGTTTGTCCGCGGCGACCAGGTCGAGGTAGCCGCGCATGTCGAAGTAGGAGACGTTTCCGTCGGCCTTGATGACCCCCTCGGCGGTGAGGGGCTTCACGATCTTCGTGAAGGTCGCGATCGCGATCGGCGTGAAGAACAGCACGTACTGCGGGCGGGTGATCGCCTTGTCGTGCTTGATCTGGTCGGCCTGCGGGGAGTTCGACGGGAGCGCGATGTCGTAGTCGTCCAACGTGCGCGAGACGATCTCGCGTGAGCCCGCAGTGTCGACCCGCAGCCGGTACCCAAGCTCCTCGAGGCGCTTGGTGACGTCCGGGTCGGTGAGGTAGGCCTGCGTTTCCGAGCCGGCCAGGATGCGGACGTCGGTGAGCTTGCCGCCCTGCCCGCCGCCGTCCTTGCCGCCGGTGAGCCGGGGGATGATGGCGAGCCCCACCACCCCGAACACCAGCAGCGCGGCGAGGATCGGACCTACGACGCGGCCGCTGCCGCGACCAGTGGCCACCTGCCGGCCTCCTCTGTTGTCTGCGTGTCGGGTCCTCGCGGCGGATCGCCCCGTAGGACCGTTTCGCGGCGCATCGTGGCAAACATCGGGCCGCCGCGCATGTCACGGGGGCGACTGCCGATGGCCTTGTCATGTGATGTTCATCTTCGGTTCAGTGGATCACCCGGCTGGCGGGAGCCGTCCCGCCGGGGCCCACTTCCGGGCGCGATCACGCCTGTCCCTGGGCGTGATCCGCGGCGGACGGGGAATGCAGAGCAGCATGGACCATCCGGACGCGAGGCACAGTCGCGGGCTGAGCGGGTGTCCCACGCAAAGCGGTGTAAGTCCGGCCGATAGGGTCTGCGGCGGAGGAGTCCAGTGATCCGAACCCTTGGCCGCCGCGCGATGGGCAGGATGCCGGCCGCGAGCGCCGAGCCGCCCACGGCCCCCGTGCCGGCCACGCCAGCACCGGCGTCCACCCCGCGCCGCCGGCCGGGCCTGCTGCGCGGGCTGCGCGCGCCCTGGTGGCTGTGGCTGGCGCGTGGTGTGCTCGCTCTCCTGGCCGGGGTGATCGTTTTCGCCCTGGTCACGATCGGGCAGGTGTGGTGGGTCGGCAGCCAGGACCACCGGCCCCGTTCGGACGCCCTGGTCGTGCTCGGTGCGTCGCAGTACAACGGCCGGCCGTCGGCGGTCTTCGCGGCCCGGCTCGACCATGCCGCCGAGCTCTACCGCGCGGGCGTCGCCCCACTGGTGATCACCGTGGGCGGGCGGATCCCTGGCGACCCGTTCTCCGAGGCTGGCGTCGGCGCGTCCTACCTCGTCAAGCAGGGCGTACCAGCCTCGGCGGTACTGGCGGTGCCGGAGGGACGGGACACCCTCCAGTCGCTGGTCGCCGTCGCGGGGGAGATGAACACGCGGTCACTGCGCAGCGCGGTGGTCGTCACCGATCGGTGGCACTGCCTGCGCTCGGTGGCCATGGCCCGCGACCTGGGCCTGAAGGCGACCACCTCGCCGACCCGCACCGGTCCGGCGAACCGGGGGTGGGACACCCAGGCCCGCTACATCGTGCGGGAGGCGATCGGATACCGCTTCTACCAGCTGTTTCACCGCGCAACCCCGTCCGGCGCCAGCCACCCCGCCGTCTAGAGGGCCAAAGGGTGCGCGAAAATGATCTTCCTTCGCACACCCGGCCGGGGTTCCTGCCGGATCGCGAAGCGATCTGGGAGGTTCGGTTGTCCCCAGGATCACTAACGGCTCCTGAGCCCGCGCGTCCGCAATCCGCACGAGGTAGCGGACCTGAGTGTCCCCGTGGCCCGCGCTTTTCGTGGTGTTCACCCCAGCCGGGGAGCTTCGGTCGTGGCCAGTTTGCTGTTTGCTCCAACAAACTTCGCGTGAGGTCTGTCGTGGCCGTCTGGCGATGTGGTTCGCTGGTCAGGGCGCGGTGTCCGCTGGCGACGCGACTCTGGCCGGCCAGTGGCTGGTGGCCGGAACTGATGCCCGCGCCCGACGCGGCGTATCTGGGCGGCGGGCGGTGCGCGACTGTTCTCGTCGCGCCGCTGAAGGCTGCCGGAACTCGGGATGTGACGCACATCCCCGTGGCCTGGCGGGCATAGAGGCCACCGGCCGCGCTGGTACGGTTCGGAACGCTTAGACGCCGGGTAGTGCGACGACGGGCGGGTCGATGTGGACCTGCCGCCGGCGTCGCTATGGAGGAGGCAGGCGTGGCAAGTCCCGTGTCCGAAGCGGTGGGCGTGGCCGACCTGGAAACGGTTCGCGAACTCGCTCAACAGCTGAGGGTCGACTCGATCCGGTCCAGCACGTCGGCGGGTTCCGGGCACCCTACGTCGTCGATGTCGGCCGCAGACCTGCTGGCCGTGCTGGTCGCCCGTCACCTGCGCTACGACTGGGACAACCCGGGCGACCCGGCGAACGATCATCTGATCTTCTCGAAGGGGCACGCGTCCCCGCTGCTCTACTCCGTCTACAAGGCCGTCGGCGTCGTCACCGACGAGGAGCTGATGACCGGCTACCGCCGGTTCGGCCAGCGGCTGCAGGGCCACCCGACGCCGGTGCTGCCCTGGGTGGACGTGGCGACGGGCTCGCTCGGCCAGGGCCTGCCCGACGCGGTCGGCGTCGCGATCGCCGGCAAGTACCTCGACAAGAGCCCCTACCGGGTCTGGGTCCTCTGCGGTGACAGCGAGATGGCCGAGGGCTCGATGTGGGAGGCCTTCGACAAGGCCTCCGTCTACGAGCTGTCGAACCTGGTCGCGATCATCGACGTCAACCGGCTCGGCCAGCGCGGCCCGACCGAGCTCGGCTGGGACCTGGCGACCTACGCCCAGCGGGTGAGCGCCTTCGGTATCAAGACGATCGAGATCGACGGTCACGACATCGACGCGATCGACGCGGCGCTCACCGAGGCCGACGGATACAACGGCCCGGTGGCGATCATCGCCCGCACCATCAAGGGCGACGGGTTCAGCGAGATCGCCGACCACGAGGGCTGGCACGGCAAGCCGCTGCCGGCCGACATGGCCGAGCGCGCCATCGCCGAGCTCGGTGGCGAGCGCAACCTGCGCGTGCGCGGCCCGGTGCCCGGGCAGTCGCTGCCGCGGCCGGCGGCGCGGGCCGACGTGCGGGTCACGCTGCCGACATGGGAGATCGGCACCAAGGTGGCCACCCGAAAGGCCTATGGCGAGGCGCTGGCGGCCGTCGGCGCGCGCGGCGACGTCGTCGCCCTGGACGCCGAGGTGAGCAACTCGACGCACGCCGAGGACTTCAAGAAGGCCCACCCCGAGCGGTTCTTCGAGATGTTCATCGCCGAGCAGCAGATGGTCGCCGCCGCGGTGGGCCTCCAGGTGCGCGGCTACGTGCCGTTCGCGTCCACCTTCGCGGCGTTCTTCTCGCGCGCGTACGACTTCATCCGGATGGCCGCGGTCTCGCATGCCGACATCCGGCTCTCCGGCTCGCACGCCGGTGTGGAGATCGGCGCCGACGGGCCGTCGCAGATGGCGCTGGAGGACCTGGCGATGATGCGGGCGATCGGCGGGTCGACCGTGCTCTACCCGAGCGACGCGACCAGCACGGCCAAGCTCGTCGCCGCGATGGCGGACCTCGACGGCGTCAGCTATATGCGCACCACCCGAGGCGCCTACCCGGTGCTCTATGGGCCGGACGAGCCGTTCGCGCCCGGCGGCTCCAAGGTGCTGCGCAGCTCGGACGCCGACGTGGTCACGCTCATCGGCGCGGGCGTCACCCTGTACCAGGCACTCGCCGCCGCGGACGCGCTCGCCGCGGACGGCATCGCCGCCCGGGTGATCGACCTGTACTCGATCAAGCCGGTCGACAAGGCGACGCTGGTGGAGGCGGCGAACGCGACCGCCGGACGGATCGTCGTCGCCGAGGACCACTGGCCGCAGGGCGGGATCGGCGGCGCGGTGCTCGAGGCACTCGGCGACGGGAGCGCCCCGCTGCGGCTGAGCCACCTGGCCGTGCGCGAGCTGCCCGGCTCCGGCACCTCGGAGGAGCTGCTCGACTTCGCCGGCATCTCCGCCAAGCACATCGCGGAGGCCGCCCGAGCCCTGCTGGCCTAGCAAACGCCCCCTGTGATTCGGCCCCCGTCACGAGCTCTCGCGGCGGGGGCCGAAATCGTCTTGGCGAGCAATGTCCGTAACCCAGACACAGAAGGCGACCGCGCATCAGCGCAGTGCCAACCCAACCACGTCGTCAGGCCGGCGCCAGTCCAGCCACCGTCATATGCCGGGGCCCGGAACCACATGGCGAGCAGGGTTCCTGCCGGATCGCGAAGCCGGGGTCCCTGCCGGATCGCGAAGCGATCTGGGAGGTCTGCTGGGAGGTTAGGCTCAGCGCCCGAGGGCGCCGCCCGGTGCCGGGCGCGGAGCGTCCGGCACGGGAGCGCCTTAGTCGTCCTCGGCGGGCTTTGGGCCGCCGCCGAAGGTCATGTCGAGCAGGGTGATGTAGAGCTGGTCCGGCTTGGGGATGTAGGGCAGCCTGTTCAGTGCCTGGTCCTGGCCGGCGGACTCGACCTTGAACTCCCCGTAGCCGAGCACGCGGCCCAGCGGGTCCCGGGTGTAGGTCATATCGGTGATCTTGCTGAGCGGCATCGTCTGGGCCTTGCGCACGAAGACCCCGGACACCTTCAGCAGCCGCTTGTCCGTGATCATCAGGTGGTCCATGTGCCAGTCCGTGATCCGCCAGAGGGCGCGCAGGATCATGAACAGCGCGAAGTACCACAGCAGCGTGGTGATGAACGTGCCGCCGCCGCGGACCGCCAGGAAGATGTTGACCGCGAGCGCGAGCGCGATGGCGCCGGCGGTCTCGGCGCAGACGCGCAGCAGGATGGCCCAGTGCAGCCGGACCATCGAAACGAGCCGCTCCTGGGAGGCCAGGTACTTCAGGTCGCGGTTTGCGGGGTCAGGAAGGCGGAGTCTCACCACAGCGGCAGTGTCCCAGACAGATCAGGATGTAGGAGCGGGATTGCGGCGCGATCCCGGTGGCGAAGCCACGGCGTCGCCCTGGTGACGTCCCCGGCCGGCCCGGCCGGGCCGCGAGCCTTCGCTCGCACCCACGGTCCCTGCCGAGCGGGGCAGGCCGGTGGTGCCTGACGCGCGGCGCCAGCCGCCGCGCGCCTCAGCTGACGTCATCGATCAGTCTGGCCAGACCGCCAGCCTGCGCCCACACCCCACCCCCGCCGTCCATACCCGGCCCGACTGGCTCGACAGGCGGGGGAGTACCGGCGCCTGGCGCTGGTCACAGGGCGGTCTGGGTGACGAAGTCGGACACACCGTTGCCGATGGATTGAAGCCCGTCGATGCCCTTGGAGATGATGCTCGCCGCACTGTCCGGCTGGGTCACCACGAAGAACAGCACGAAGGCAATGATCAAATACTTGACGATGTTGTTCACGGCGGGCCTCCGGGCCGAGTGCTAGGGGGTGCGGCACAAAGTATGGTCGCTGCGTCGACCCCAGGTAGCGGGTTCCTCTCGAAATGCTCAGCCGGCGAGGTTGGATCCATGGTGACCTGGTATGACGACGCGGACGTACAACGTCGACTGGACGAGCGCCCGAAGGCTACACCGGACGATCGGGGTGCCTTCGCCCGGGATCGTGCCCGTGTACTGCATTCGAGTGCTTTGCGGCGACTTGCCGCAAAAACGCAGGTCATGGGGCCTCTGGACGATGACTTCCCCCGCACCCGGCTCACGCACTCTCTGGAAACGGCGCAGATTGGCCGGGAACTAGCTGCGACAATCGGGGCGGACCCCGATCTGGTCGACGCCGCCTGCCTTGCGCATGACCTTGGTCACCCTCCCTTCGGTCACAACGGCGAGCGGGCGCTCAACGTCGCCGCGGCGGCCTGCGGCGGGTTCGAGGGCAACGCACAGAGTTTCCGCGAGCTGACGAGGCTCGAGGCGAAGACCGTCGACGAGACCGGAGCACCTGGCGGGCTGAACCTGACCAGGGCCACCCTCGACGCGACGCTGAAGTACCCCTGGCCGCGGCCTGAGAGCGCCACCGGCGTGGTGGGCTCCGGCTGCGACCAGCCGGACCTGGCCGCGCGCAAGTACGGCGTCTACGACGACGACCTGGCGGCGTTCCACTGGACCCGCGCTGGCGCCCCCGAGAGCCGGCGCAGCCTGGAAGCGCAGATCATGGACTGGGCCGACGATGTCGCCTACTCCGTGCACGACCTCGAGGACGGCGTCGTCGGCGGCCTGGTGGACCTCTCGGCGATCCTCGCGCCGGCCGGGCGGGCCGAGCTCGCCGACTACACGGCCGGCCTCTACGGCGCCGACACGGCGGCGATCGCCGAGGCGCTGGCGCGGCTGGCCGCTCAGCCCTGGTGGGGCGCGCCCAGTCCCACGTCCGCCGCCGGCCTCGCCGCGCTGCGCACGATGACAAGCGAGCTGGTGGCCCGCTTCGCCGCCGCCGCCCACACCGCGACCAGGGAGCGTTTCGGCGGCGGGCCGCTGCGCCGCTACCAGGCGGATCTGGTCGTCCCCGCGGACATCCGCGCCGAGTGCCTGGCGCTGAAGGGAGTGGCCTGGTACTTCGTCATCGGCCTGCGCTCCGGGGACGCGCGGCGCGCGCGCCAGCGCGAGGTGATCGCCGAGCTCGTCGAGCTCGTCGCCGCGGGTGCGCCCGGCACCCTGGAGCCACTCCTGCGCCCGGGCTGGGGGGCGGCCCCCGACGACCCGTCGCGGTTGCGTATCGTAATCGACCAGGTGGCCCGCTTCACCGACGCGAGCGCCGGCCGGCTGCACGCCCAGCTGCTCGGCCGTCCGCTCCCCCGCGTGCTGTGAGGCCTGGATGCCTCTCCCGTCCGAGGAGACGTTCAGCGCCCGGCGGGTGGCTGTCGTGAAGGTGACGGAGCGCCCCTCACGACAGCCACCGTTCTGGCATGATCGGTACCGTCGCGTTCGCGACAAGTACCATCGGCGCGTAGGGGTTGTGTGGGCGGCACTTGTGTGGGCGGCGACCATGTGCGCCGTTGTGCTGTGCCCGGGTGGTGGTTGATGTGCTGGGCGAGCGCGTCAGGTTCTCATGCCTGGCGGGCGCCCGTCTCGCCTCCTCGGCGTCGGCACGCGGCGGGTCCTCGCCGTCGACCGAGCCCGCTCGTCGACTGACCTGGCACGGGCCGGACGCACAGGGGAGGGACCGTTGACCGGACGCATCCCCGATGAGGCCATCGCCCTCGTCCGCGAGCGGGCCCGGATCGAGGACGTCATCGGCGAGCACGTCCAGCTGCGCCCGGCCGGCAGCGGCAACCTGCGCGGGCTGTGCCCGTTCCACGAGGAGAAGACGCCCTCGTTCAACGTCAAGCCGTCGACCGGGGTCTACTACTGCTTCGGCTGCCAGCAGGGCGGCGACGTCATCGGCTTCGTCCGCGCGATCGACGGGCTGACCTTCCCGGAGGCCGTCGAGCGGCTCGCCCGCAAGGCCGGCGTCACCATCACCTACGAGGGCGGCGGCACCACCAGCCGCTCGGTCGTCAGCCAGCGCCATCGCCTCCTGGAAGCCCACCGCGTCGCCGCCCAGTTCTACGCCGAGCAGCTGTCCACCGCCGCGTCGGCCCGCGCGGGCTGGGACTTCCTCGCCGCCCGCGGCTTCGACGCCGACGTCGCGGCCCACTTCGGTGTCGGCTACGCCCCGCAGGGGTGGAAGGAGCTGACCCGCCACCTGCTCGCCCGCCGGTTCACCCCGGAGGAGCTGGAGCTCGGCGGGCTGGCCAAGCGGGGTGCCCGCGGCGAGCTGGTCGACCGGTTCCGCCACCGGCTCGTCTGGCCGATCCGCGACCTGTCCGGCGAGGTCGTCGGCTTCGGCGGGCGCAGGCTCGCGGACGACGACGAGAAGGCCGGGCCCAAGTACCTCAACAGCCCCGAGACGCCGCTGTTCAAGAAGGCGCACCTGCTCTACGGCGCCGACCTCGCCCGCCGGGAGATCGCCCGCCGCTACCAGGTCGTCGTCGTCGAGGGCTACACCGACGTGATGGCCTGCCATCTCGCCGGCGTCGCCACGGCCGTCGCGACCTGCGGCACGGCGTTCGGGTCGGACCACGTCGGCACCGTCCGCCGGCTGCTGATGGACTCCGACGCCCAGCGCGGTGAGGTGATCTTCGCCTTCGACGGCGACGCGGCCGGCCAGAAGGCGGCGATGCGCGCCTTCGAGCACGAGGAGCGCTTCGTCGCCCAGACCTACGTCGCCGTCGAGCCGTCCGGGCTCGACCCGTGCGACCTGCGGCTGGCCCGCGGCGACGCGGCGGTGCGCGAGCTCGTCGCGAGCCGGGTGCCACTGGTCGAGTTCGCGCTGCGGCAGGTGCTCGGCCGCCACGACCTCGACAGCATCGAGGGCCGGGTCGCGGCGCTCGACGCCGCCGCCCCGATCGTCAACCGGATCAAGGACTGGTCGCTGCGGCAGCGCTACGCCATCCAGCTCGACCGGTGGACGGGCTTCAACGACGAGGAGTTCGTGCTGCGCCGCGTCACCGAGCATCCGTCGGCGCCGATGCTCGACGGCCCGCCCGTCCGGCGCGGGGGCAAGGGCGCCGGCTCGCCTGCGGCCCAGCGGGGCGCCCGCGGCGGCGCGGCCGGCGGCCCGGACACCCCTGTGGTGATCGTCGAGCGGGAGACGCTCAAGATCGCCCTGCAGTGCCCCGGGCTCGCCGGGCCGATGTTCGACGAGCTCGACGCCGAGGTGTTCACCGTGCCCGAGCACCGCGCGGTGCTCGGGGCGATCGCCGCCGCCGGCGGCGTGTCCGCCGGGCTCGCCGCCGCCGGTGACGTGGCGAGCTGGGTGGGCATGGTCGTCGCCGCGACTCCGCACGACTCCGTCGCGCGGCTGGTCACGGCGCTGGCGGTCGAGCCGATGCTGGTCGACCACGAGGTCGACGACGGCTACGTCGCCGCTCAGCTCGCGCGGGTGCAGGAAGTCGCCGTCGACCGCCGGATCAACGAGGTGAAGTCGCGGGTCCAGCGGCTGAACCCGGTGACCGACCCCGAGGCGTTCAACCAGGCATTCGGCGAGCTCATAGCGCTCGAACAGTACAAGAAGGAGCTCCGGGGACGAGGCAGCGGTGCCACGTGACCTGGGTCGATCCCGCCGAGAAGGAAGTGACGAGATTCCGCCCATGCGCACCCAGACCGTCCTGCCGCGTGTAGCCCAGGTCGACGAGGTCAAGGACCTCGTCGCCCGGGGCAAGGAGATCGGCTTTCTCACCACCGACGACGTCACGGTGGCGATCCAGGCCGCCGAGCTGCCGCAGGAGCAGACCGAGCAGGTGATGACGCTCCTGAACGACGAGGGAATCGAGATCCTCGACCCTCGCTCTGACTCCGGCGAGGCCGCTGACACGCTCGCTCGCCGCCGCCGCGAGGAGGCGGACCTCGCCGCGAAGGCGCCCACGTCCGACCCGGTGCGGATGTACCTCAAGGAGATCGGCAAGGTCCCGCTGCTGACCGCCGCGGAGGAGGTCGACCTCGCCAAGCGGATCGAGGCCGGCCTGTTCGCGACCGAGAAGCTCGGCGAGGCGCGGCGGGTGACCGTCGCGCTGCGCGTCGACCTGGAGGCAGTCGCCCGCGACGGCGATGTCGCCAAGCGCAAGCTCGTCGAGGCGAACCTGCGGCTGGTGGTCTCGATCGCCAAGCGGTACGTCGGCCGGGGGATGCTGTTCCTGGACCTGATCCAGGAGGGGAACCTGGGTCTGATCCGGGCGGTCGAGAAGTTCGACTACACCAAGGGCTACAAGTTCTCGACGTATGCGACGTGGTGGATCCGGCAGGCGATCACGCGGGCGATCGCGGATCAGGCGCGGACGATCCGGATCCCGGTCCACATGGTCGAGACGATCAACAAGCTGATCCGGATCCAGCGGCAGCTCCTGCAGGACCTGGGCCGTGAGCCCACCCCGGAGGAGATCGCCAAGGAGATGGACCTGACCCCGGACAAGGTCCGGGAGATCCAGAAGGTCGCCCAGGAGCCCATCTCGCTGGAGACGCCGATCGGTGAGGAGGAGGACTCCCACCTCGGGGACTTCATCGAGGACTCCGACGCCGTGGTGCCGGTGGACGCGGCGAGTTTCCTGTTGTTGCAGGAGCAGCTGGACTCGGTGTTGCACACGTTGTCGGATCGGGAGAAGAAGGTCATCCAGCTGCGGTTCGGGTTGACGGATGGGCATCCTCGGACGTTGGAGGAGGTCGGTCGGGAGTTCGGGGTGACGCGGGAGCGGATCCGGCAGATCGAGTCGAAGACTCTCTCGAAGCTGCGTCACCCGTCGCGCTCCCAGAAGCTGCGCGACTACCTCGAATAGG
>NZ_JASNFO010000027.1:0-199755 GCF_032027725.1 Pseudofrankia coriaricola
GGCGGCGGGACCCGGCGCACGGTCCTGGCGGGGGCGCTCGGTGCGGCGGCGGTGACCGCCGTCGGCTGGACGCCGGTCGCGCGGGTGGCCGTGGCCCACGCCGACCCGCCGGCGCCGCCGAACTTCCCGGCGTCGATCCCGCTGTACCGGCAGACATTCCAGAACTGGTCGCGGGAGATCAACGTCACCGGCGTGTGGACCTGCGCGCCGGCGACGCCCGCGGACGTGGTGACCCTCGCCAACTGGGCGCGGGCGAACAACTACAAGATCCGTCCCCGCGGCATGGCGCACGGCTGGTCACCACTGAGCGTCGCCGTCGGGTCGTCCGGCAACAACGTCATCTTCGTCGACACCACCCAGCACCTCACCGCCGTCACGATCACCGGGCCGTCCGGGTCGACCCCGGCGACCGTCCGGGCGCAGACCGGCGTGACGATGGACAGCCTGCTCACCCAGCTGCAGGCCGCTGGCTACGGCCTGACCGCCACCCCCGCTCCCGGTGACCTCACCGTCGGCGGCGTGCTCGCGATCGACGCGCACGGCACCGCCGTCCCCGCCAGTGGCGAGACCCGGGTCCCCGGCACCACCTACGGGTCGCTGTCGAACCTGATCACGTCACTGACGGCCGTCGTCTGGGACTCCGCCACCAGTCAGTACGTGCTGCGCACGTTCAGCCGGTCCGATGCGGCGTCGAAGGCGTTCCTGGCACACCTGGGCCGCGCTTTCCTCACCGAGGTGACGCTGCAGGTCGGCGCCAACCAGCGGCTGCGCTGCCAGAGCTGGTTCAACGTTCCCTGGACGGAGCTGTTCGCGACGCAGGGCTCCAGCGGGCGCACGTTCGCCAGCTACGTCAACTCCGCCGGCCGGGTCGAGGCGATCTGGTTCCCGTTCACCGACACCCCGTGGCTGAAGGTGTGGAGCCGCAGCCCGAACAAGCCACTGCTGTCGCGGCAGGTCTCCAGCCCCTACAACTACTCGTTCTCCGACAGCCTGCCGTCGTCGATCACCGACCTGGTCGGCCAGATCTCGGCCGGCCATCCCGAGCTCGCCCCGACGCTCGGCGGGACGCAGATCGCCGTCGTCGGCGCAGGCCTGATCACCACCTCGACCTGGGACATATGGGGCTGGTCGAAGGACCTGCTCCTCTATGTCCGGCCGACGACGCTGCGCGTCACCGCCAACGGCTACGCGATCCTGACCAGCCGGTCGAACATCCAGCGCGTCATCAACGAGTTCTGCACGTACTACAACAACAAGCTGAACACGTACCGGAACAACGGCCAGTACCCGATGAACGGGCCCGTCGAGATCCGGGTCACCGGGCTCGACGCCGCCGGCGACGTCGGCGTCCCGAGCGCCGGTTCGCCGCAGCTGTCCGCGCTGCGGCCACGGCCCGACCATCCGGAATGGGACGTCGCGGTCTGGCTGGACATTCTCACCGTGCCCGGTACGCCGTACGCGAACCAGTTCTACCGTGAGGTCGAGGCCTGGGTCTTCTCGAACTATTCCGGCAGCTATGCCTCGGCCCGGGTGGAATGGTCCAAGGGCTGGGGCTACACGAACAGCGCCGCATGGGCCGACAGCACCGCCATCGGCACGACGGTGCCGAACTCGCTGCGGACCGGCCAGCCGGGCGGGGACAACTTCGACACGGCGGTCGCGACCCTGAACACCTACGACCCGAACCGCGTCTTCTCCAGCCCCCTGCTCGACGCCCTTCTGCCCTGAGCCAGCCGCCGTGACGGACGCGCCGCGTCCGTCACGGCGACCGCCGTATCGTGGCCCGAGACGACCATGGTGTCCGGCGCGGCGCATCCAGCGGCCGCGGGGGACGAGCTGGGGGGCGAGTGGACGGCGGGCCGGACGACCGGGAGCAGGCGGCGCTGCGCTCCGGGCTGCGCCGGATGCGGACGGTCGCCACCTGCCTGCTGGCGTTCGCCGTCGCGGTCTACATCGCGACCTCGCTGTGGCGTGACGCGCCCTCCTCGGTGGGCTACGTGCGCGCCGCCGCCGAGGCGGGCACGGTCGGCGCGCTGGCCGACTGGTTCGCGGTGACGGCCCTGTTCCGCCACCCGTTGGGCCTGCCCATCCCGCACACCGCGATCATCCGCAAGCGCAAGGACGACCTCGGCCGCGGCCTGCAGTCGTTCGTCTCCACCCATTTCCTCACCGAGGCCATCGTCCGCGACAAGGTCAACCAGATCGAGGTCGCGAACCGGGTGGGCGCCTGGCTGTGCCAGCCCGATCACGCCGACCGGGTCAGCGCCGAGGTCGCCGGCCGGCTCGCGTCCGTCCTGCGCAAGGCGAACGACGAGCTGATCGTCGAGCTGGTCGAGAAGTCGGTCGTGCCCCGGCTGGTGAACGTGCCGCTGGCGCCGGTGCTCGGCGTCCTGCTCGAGCGGGCGCTGGAGGACGGGCTGCAGCACCGCGCCGTCGACGTGCTCCTGGAACAGGCCGAGGACTGGCTGATCAAGAACCCGCATGCGGTGCACGAGGCCGTGCTCGACCGCGCCCCCGGCTTCGCGCCGAAGTGGCTCAACGAGGCGGTCGCGGCCAAGGTCTACGCCGAGGCGGTGAAGCTCGTCGGCGCGCTGCGCGCGGACCGTGACCACCGGATGCGCCAGAGCCTCGACAGCTTCCTCGCCGACCTGGCCGGCAAGCTCAGGTCCGACCCGGACCTGCGTGCCAGGGTCGAGGACCTCAAGGCGCGGGCGCTCGCCTCCCCCGTCGCCGGCGACGCGATCTCCCGGATGTGGGAGACGGCGAAGGGCCTCCTGCTGGACCTGACCACCGACGAGCGCGGCGTGGCCCGCCGCGCGGCGACCACGCACCTGGCCAGCCTCGGCTTCAAGCTCACGGCCGACCCGGAGCTGGCGACCTCCGTCAACCGGACGGCCGCGGACCTCGCGACGCGGGCCGTCGCCCGGTACAAGGGCGACATCGCGGCCATCATCGGCGACACCGTCGCCCGCTGGGAGCCGGCCGAGGCGTCCCGGCGCATCGAGCTGCAGGTCGGCCGTGACCTGCAGTTCATCCGGATCAACGGCACCGTCGTCGGCGCGCTCGCCGGTGTCCTGATTCATCTCATCACCGAGCTCGCCCTGTAGGGCGGTCGGCTCAAGGTCGCTGGCGCGACCCGGACCTCCCAGATCGCTTCGCGATCCGGCAGGTCCGGGAGCTTGCGTAGCCGATCTGGGAGGTCCGGGGCGCGGGGCGCCCTCCCCCCGCCTAGTCTCGGGCTGAGGCATATGACGGTGGTCGGTCGATCTCGGACCATCGAGGTGGCCAGGTTGACACCGCGCCGTCACCAACACCACCAACAGTCGCGACTGGCCGCTCCGGGAGGTGGCCGAGTCACCGCGCGGGCCGTCTGGCAGCATGAGCACGCGTGACGACCGAGCAGGCGCCGGCCGCGTCGTCGCGACGGATCCCGCCGGTCCTCGCCCGGCGGGTGGTACCGGCGGGGTGGCCGGCCTTCGCGCCGGTGGCGCTGGCCGGGCTGGTCGCGGTCATCTGGGTGGCCTACGTCCATCCGCTGGTCCATTTCGACATCGACGTGTTCCTGCGGGCCGGCACCGCCGTCGCCGCCGGGCGCGACCCCTACCCGCGGCCCGGCACCGCGGACGTCTACTCCGGGTTCGCGTTCGTCTACCCGTACCTGGTGGCGTTCCCGTTCGCCCTGCTCGCCTGGCTGCCACGGGGCGGCGCGGCGGCGCTGTTCATCGGGCTGTCGGTGCTGGCGGTGCTCGCCGGCTGCCGGCTGGCCGGGGCGCGACGCTTCCGCCTGTACGCACTGGTGCTGGCGGCGTCGTGCACGATCATCGGGCTGCAGATGGGCACGCTGAACGCGGCGCTGTTCGCCGGGCTCGCGGCACTGTGGCGGCTGCGGGACCGGCCGGTGGCCGCCGGCGGGCTCGCGGCGCTGCTCGTCTACAGCAAGCTCTTCCTGGTACCGCTGCCGCTGTGGCTGCTGCTCACCGGGCGTTGGCGAGCCGCGGCGGTCGCCGCCTGCGCGCTCGGCGCGCTGTTCGGCGTCGGCGAGCTGGCCAGCCCGGTGGACATCGCGGCCTACAGCGACATGCTGGGCGTTCTCGCCCGCGCGGAGGCACCCGCCGGCCTGGGCCTGACCGGGCTGCTGATGAACGTGGGCCTGGGCCTCACGCCGGCGACCTGGGTGGCACGCGCGGTGGCCGCCGCGCTGCTGGCCTCCTGCTGGGCCGTCGGGCGGTGCGCGGCGCGGGCGCAGGCGCGGGCCTGGGGCGCGGGCGACGACGGGCTGCTGTTCGCCGCCACGGTCGCGGCGGCGCTGCTCGCGTCGCCGATCGTGTGGAGCCACTACCTGCTGCTGCTCGCGGCGCCGCTGCTGGTGCTCGAGGGCGGCGAGCGGGCCGGGGCGCTGGCCACGGCGACCGTGGTGAGCTGGCTGCTGGTCACCCCGCACCTGAGCACCCCGCCGGACCTCGTCGTGTCGGCCCTCGTCCTGGCCGCGCTCGCCGCCCGCCCCCTCGCGGGCGCCGCCCGCCGGGCCGCGGGCGAACGCGGGATCGGCCGGCTGGCCACGCTCGCGGTACCCGCGGCGGCGATCGCGGTGCCCGCGTTGGCCGGGCTGGAGCTGTGCTGGGCGCTGGCGCGCGCGCACCACGGTGGCGACGCGGTGACCGGCGCCTACCTGGTGACGCTCGGCCTGCTCGCGCTGCCCGCCTGGGGTGCCCGCCAGGTCCACGGCCGGCCCACGTCCCCGTCGCGGGATCCGCGGACGCCGTACCTAGCCGTAAGCGGGGTCGAGCCGCAAGTGGACGACGAATAGCTCACGGTCGCGCCACCCATCCGGCGCAAGGCCGGTCGGGCATGTACGGTGATAACCCTGACGGCCTCTCACGCCGTCATACGTCCGCGCCACCCGCGAGCCACGCGGTCCCGGCCGGGCGTTAGGTCGGTGCGAGCACGCGCTGGCTCATCCTGTTCGCTGGCCCTTCGGGTCAGCTTCCCGGAGGCCGCGATGTCTGCCCGGGGGGACGACCCCCCGGACCCCCCGATGTCGAGCTTCGCTCGACCGGGGACACAGGCAGCGCGGATCACCGAGAAGCCGACCATTCGGGCCAGCTTCCTGGCAGTCACGAAGTCTTGCCTCGTCCCGTCTGGCGGAGTCCGTCGAACGGGTGGGGAGGGCGGAGTGGTCGGCCGGCGCGGTCCCTGACGGGTCGGCGCCTGGGTGGGTGGTGCGGTCGGCCCGGGGGGTTCCCTCGGTTTCTCTCGCGATGCCGGCCTGCGCGCACACCGGCCGCCGGCACGTGTTGACACATGGGCAGGTGGCCCCGACCTGATCGGTGGATCCACTGTCTCACCCCAGCAACTCCAAAGCTTCTTCCACATACACCACGAGCTCCTCCGCGGGCTCGTTCGGCGGTTCGGCGACGGGTGCCCGGCCGGCCCGGTCGGGCGGACGGTCCCGTTCCGGCGGCGGCTATAGCGGCCATGGCCGCCCGAGCGGCCCGCGCCGTGGTGGCAATGGCGGTGGCGGCGGTATCGGGCGTCGCCCGGCGCCGGTCCGCCCGGCACTGCCGACCCGCGAGCCGCGCCCGCCGGTCGAGTCGTTCGAGGCCGCCGGCCTGCCGGCCCGGCTCGTCCGGGCGCTGGCCGAACGCGGCATCGCCTCGCCGTTCCCGGTCCAGGCAGCGGCGCTGCCGGACGTCCTGGCCGGCGAGAACGTGCTCGGCCGGGCCAAGACCGGCTCCGGCAAGACCCTCGGCTTCGGCCTGCCGATGCTGACCAAGCTCGCCGGGCGCGGCGCCGCCACCCCGCTGCGCCCCCGGGGCCTGATCCTCGTCCCGACCAGGGAGCTCGCCCAGCAGGTCAGCGACGCGCTCGACCCGCTGTCGCGGGCGGTCGGCCTGTGGCTTCGCCCGGTCTACGGAGGAACGTCGATCTCCCGGCAGATCTCCGCCATGCGCCGCGGGGTCCACATCGTCGTCGCCACCCCGGGCCGGCTGCTGGACCTGGTCGAGCGCGGCGCCTGCCAGCTCGACGACGTCGAGATCACGGTCCTCGACGAGGCCGACTACATGTGCGACCTGGGCTTCCTGCCGGCGGTCCGGCAGATCCTGGACGCCACCTCCCCCAACGGCCAGCGGCTGATGTTCAGCGCCACGCTGGACCGCGAGGTCGAGGTGCTCGTCCGGGACTACCTGCCCGATCCGGTGCTGGTCGCCGTCGACCCGGAGAGCAGCCAGGTCACGACGCTGACCCGGCACGCTCTGGAGGCCTCCGACAAGACGAGCCAGCTGGAGGTCGTCACGGCGCTCGCCGGCGGACAGGGCCGCACCCTGGTCTTCGTCCGCACCCAGCGCGACGCCGACCATGTCGCCAGGGACCTGACCCGCGCCGGCGTGCCCGCCGAGCCGATCCACGGTGGCCTGCCGCAGGGCGCGCGCACCCGGGCGCTCGCCGGCTTCGCCGACGGCACCCGCCGGGTGCTGGTCGCCACCGACGTCGCCGCCCGCGGCATCCACGTCGACGACGTCCGCCTGGTCGTGCATCTCGGCCCGCCGGAGGACGCCAAGACCTACCAGCACCGCGGCGGGCGCACCGCCCGGGCCGGCGCCGACGGCGCGGACGTGCTCGTCACCGTCGCCGCCGACCGCGGCAAGGTCCGCGCGATGCTGCGCACGGCTGGCGTCGACGCCCACGTCACACCGGTCGGTGCTGGCGACCCGCTGGTCGCCGAGATCGCCGGCCCGCCGGCGCCCAGGATCGAGCCGGGCTCGATCCCGCCGCCGCGGCAGGCGGTCGACGGCCGACGCCGCGACGGCCGCCCCGGTGAGGGTCGGCAGGGCGAGGGCCGCCAGGGCGCCAGCCGGCAGGCGGGCACCCGCTTCGGCGAGGGCCGGGGCGGCGGTGACCATGCGGGCCGCGCCGGCTTCGGCGGCTATCGCGGTACGGCCGGAAGCGGCCGGACGTCCCGCGACGGCCGCGGCGCCCCCCGCCGAGGCCCCCGCCTCGACCGGCCCCACCACACCGACCACCCCACGCGCGACAGCGGCCCCACCTCCGACACCGCGGCGTCCTGACCTCGCGGCGTCCTGATCTCGCGGCGCCCCGGCAACGGGGCGTCCCGAGGACCAGGCGCTGACGACGTCCTGGTAGGCCGCCGGCTCCGGGAGACCGGCGGCCTACCAGGCTTTGCGCTTCGCTCCCGGCATCGAGCGCTTGCCGCGCAGTGCGGCGCTGATCCTGGCATCCAGGCGCTGCTGGCTGTGGCCGACGTGCCACAGCCCGCACACGCACAGGTAGGCGACAAGATCCGACGAACCGTCGCGACGGAAGCGAAGGTCGTTGCGATGGCGCAGCGCGGCCTGCTCGGTCGGGTACGCCTGCTTTTCCGGACGTGGGCACTTCTTCAAGGTCATGTCCGTTCCCCCCGGCGGATACGCCCAGACGGCCGCCCAACCGGCAAAGCCGCGAATCAAGCGTAGCCGTGCCCGTTCGGCACGAATCCGCCGCGGTTGCGTCGATGACCGGGCAGCGTCGCCGTCCGCAGCGCGCAGTCATTCATCGCCACGCCCGGTCAACCGGCGTGTGGCGCGCGGCAAGCCGCGGCGCCGCACGCCATCGCTCGCTCGCGCGAGCTGGGGCTAGGCGACGGCTGACGCGCCGAGCAGGGCCTTGAGGTCGCCCATGAGGGCGGGGGTGCGGCGGACCTTGTAGGAGTCGTCGAGGCGCAGCAGGGTCGTGCGGTGCGGTGACTGCAGGTGCAGGTGCACCTCCGTCGTGCCGGGGTGGGTGGCGAGCACCTCGCGCAGGCGGTCGACCGTCGGCGCGTTGACGCGCGACGTCGGCAACGTGATCACGATCGGTGGGGTGAGCGCGTGCTCGGACAGGTCGGGCACGGACAGCTCGGAGGCGACCAGGCGGGGCGCGTCCTCCCGCTTGTCGAGCCTGCCCTTGACGATGACGATCGCGTCCTCGGACAGCTGGGTCGCGCAGGTCTCGTAGGTCTGGGGGAAGAACATGACCTCGAGGCCGCCCTCCAGGTCCTCGATGGTCGTGAGCGCCCAGACCTTGCCCTGCTTGGTGACCTTGCGCTGCAGGCTGGAGATGATCCCGCCGATCGTGACGACGGCGCCGTCCGGATAGTCGGCGAGGGCGGGGACTGTGCAGTCCGCCTTCGCCGTCAGGATGTGCGCGACCTCGGACAGCGGGTGGTCGGAGACGTAGAGGCCGAGCATGTCGCGCTCGTGCGCGAGCTTGACGGTCTTCTCCCACTCCTTGTCGGAGAACTCCATGGCGCCGAAGGCGGACGTGGTCGGGTCGTCCTCTACCTCGCCGAACAGGCTCTCCTGGCCCAGGGCGCTCTGCTTCTTCGCCGCCATCACGGCGTCGACCGCCTGCTCGTGCCGCTCGACCAGCCCGCGGCGGGTGTGCCCGAAGCTGTCGAACGCGCCCGCCTTGATCAGCGACTCGATCGTCCTCTTGTTGCAGACGACGGCCTCGACCTTCTCGAGGAAGTCGGGGAACGAGGTGAAGTCGCCCTTCGTCCCGCGGGTGCGCGTGATCGACTCGACGACGTTCGCGCCGACGTTGCGGATCGCGGCCAGCCCGACTCGGATCTCGCTGTCGCCGTGGGGGGTGTAGTCGGCGTCGGAATAGTTCACGTCGGGCGGTAGCACCTTGATGCCCATCCGGCGGCACTCGTTCAGGTAGACCGCGCTCTTGTCCTTGTCGTCGCGCACGGACGTCAGCAGCGCTGACATGTACTCGGCCGGGTAGTTCGCCTTCAGGTAGCCGGTCCAGTAGGACACCAGCCCGTAGGCGGCGCTGTGCGCCTTGTTGAACGCGTAGTCGGAGAACGGGACGAGGATGTCCCACAGCGTCTTGATCGCCGCGTCCGAGTATCCGTTCGCCTTCATCCCCGCGGAGAAGGGGGCGAACTCCTTGTCGAGGATCTCCTTCTTCTTCTTGCCCATCGCGCGGCGCAGCAGGTCGGCCTGGCCGAGCGTGTACCCGCCGACCGCCTGCGCGATCGCCATGACCTGCTCCTGGTAGACGATCAGGCCGTAGGTCGTGCCGAGGATCTCGTCGAGCGAGGTGCCGAGGTCCGGATGGATCGGGGTGATCTCCTGCTGGCCGTTCTTGCGCAGCGCGTAGTTGGTGTGCGAGTTCGCGCCCATCGGGCCGGGCCGGTAGAGCGCGATGACGGCGGAGATGTCCTCGAAGTTGTCCGGGCGCATGAGCCGCAGCAGCGACCGCAGCGGCCCGCCGTCGAGCTGGAACACCCCGAGCGTGTCACCGCGGGCGAGCAGCTCGTAGGTGGTCTTGTCGTCGAGCCCCAGCCCGAGCAGGTCGATCGTGATCCCGCGGTTGCGCTCGACGTTGCGGACGGCGTCGTCCATGACCGTCAGGTTGCGCAGCCCGAGGAAGTCCATCTTCAGCAGGCCGAGGTTCTCGCAGGTCGGGTAGTCGAACTGCGTGATGATCGACCCGTCGGCGTCCCGGCGCCACACCGGGATGTGGTCGATGATCGGCTCGGCCGACATGATGACGCCGGCGGCATGCACGCCGGCCTGGCGGATCAGCCCCTCCAGGCCCTTGGCCGTGTCGATGACCTTGCGGACGTCCGCGTCGGACTCGTAGAGCGACCGGATCTCGCCGGCCTCGCTGTAGCGCTGGTGATTCGGGTCGAAGATCCCGGACAGCGGGATGTCCTTGCCCATCACCATCGGCGGCATGGCCTTGGTGATCCGGTCGCCGACGGCGTACGGGTAGCCGAGGACCCGGGCCGAGTCCTTGATGGCGGCCTTCGCCTTGATCGTGCCGTAGGTGACGATCTGGGCGATCCGGTCGTCGCCCCACTTCTCCGTCACGTACCGGATGACGTCCGAGCGGCGACGGTCGTCGAAGTCGATGTCGATGTCCGGCATCGACACGCGGTCGGGGTTCAGGAACCGTTCGAAGATCAGGCCGTGCGGGAGCGGGTCAAGGTCGGTGATGCCGAGCGCGTAGGCGATCAGCGAGCCGGCGGCGCTGCCGCGGCCCGGGCCGACCGCGATGCCGTTGCGCTTCGCCCACATGATGAAGTCCGCGACGACCAGGAAGTACGACGGGAACCCCATCTGGAGGATCACGCCGATCTCGTACTCGACCTGCTTGCGGTGCCGCTCGTCGATGCCGTCCGGGAAGCGGCGCTCCATCCCCCGCAGCACCTCGGCGCGGAAGAACGACTCCTCGGTCTCACCATCCGGGACCGGGAACAGCGGCATGAGGTTGTGCTTCTTGAACATGCCGGACGTGTCGACCCGCTCGGCGATGAGCAGGGTGGTGTCGCACCCCTCGAGCCAGGCGTCGCTGGTGTCGATCGCCCGCATCTGGTCGGCGCTCTTGAGGAAGTAGCCCGAGCCCTCGAACTGGAACGACGGGTTCGCCACCGTCGAGGCGGTCTGTACGCACAGCAGGGCCGAGTGCGTCTCCCGCTCGGACTCGTAGGTGTAGTGCGAGTCGTTCGTCACGACGAGCTTCATGTTCAGCTTGCGGGCGATGTCGATCAGCCCGTCGCGGACCCGGCGCTCGATCTCGATGCCGTGGTCCATGATCTCGCAGAAGTAGTTCTCCGGGCCGAAGATCTCCTGGTAGGTGGCCGCGGCCTTCAGCGCGAGGTCGGGGTGGCCCAGGCGCAGCCGGGTCTGCACCTCGCCGGACGGGCAGCCGGTCGTCGCCATCAGGCCGGCCGAGTGCTCGGCGATGATGTCCCGGTCCATCCGGGGCCACTTGATGTAGTGGCCCTCGATCGAGGCCCGCGAGTTCAGCCGGAACAGGTTGTGCAGCCCCTCGGCGTTGCGCGCCCACATGGTCATGTGGGTGTAGGAGCCACCACCGGAGACGTCGTCGCTCTTCTGGTGCGGCTCGCCCCAGCGGACCCGCTGCTTGAGCAGCCGGGACTCGGGGGCGACGTAGGCCTCACAGCCGATGATCGGCTTGACGCCCGCGGCGGTCGCCTGCTTGTGGAAGTCGTACGCCCCGTACATGTAGCCGTGGTCCGTGATCGCCACAGCGGGCATCTTCTGCCGCCCGACCTCGGCGAACATGTCCTTGAGCCGGGCGGCCCCGTCGAGCATCGAGTACTCGGTGTGGACATGCAGGTGCACGAACGAGTCGGACACGGCGGGCCTTCCATCCGAGGTCCGGGCCATGGGCCAGGGCGCGGGCCGAGGGCGGGTACGGGACGAGGCACACAGCAGACAGGACACCCAACGCGGGCATCATGCTGATGTCCGGCGATCGGGGTGATGTCGGGGCGGTGCCAGCAGCCTAGCCCCCGGGTCTGACAACCCCGCGGCCGACACGAACACCAGTTCATGATCACCTCGGCCCGGCCGGCCAGGGGGCGTCAGCGGGCCCGTCAGGACAGGGCGAGCTCGCCGTCGTCGCGCGCGGCGGGCACCGTGACCTCGGTGTCCCCGACGCCTCCGGCGGCCCCGGCGCTCCCGGCCCGCGCGGCCGTCGCGGCGGCGGCGCCTGGGCCGTCGAGCCAGCTGTCGATCAGCGCGGTGGTCTGGTCGACCGCCTCCAGCTGCGGCAGGTGGCCGCAGTCGTCGAGCAGCTCCACCTGCCAGTCGGGCCGGCGGGCGGCCGCGTGCCGGGCGGCCGCGACCGGCACCAGCCGGTCCTGGCGCCCGTGGACGAGCAGCGTCGGCGCGGCCACGGCCGCCACCGCCGCGGCCAGCCGCCCGGGCCGCGCGATCTGGCCGATGACCGACCGGGTGGCCGCGACCAGCGCCGTGTCGCTCGCCAGGCCCGCACCGGGCGCCGCCGCCCGTTCGGCCGACAGCGCCACCATCGCCGCGACCGCGTCCGCCGGCACCCGCCGCGGGTCGACGGTCGTGCGTTTCAACGCCTGGCCGACCAGCTCCTCGGTCGTGTAGCGGACCCGCCGCCGCGCGAGCACCAGCGAGCCGACCTTGGGCAGCACCATCCCGGTGAACATCCCGAGGATCGAGGGGTCCGGCGGCCTCAGCCGCGGGATCGGCAACGCCGGCGAGATCAGCACCAGCCCGGCGACCGAGCCTGGGTCGGCCGCGGCCTGCAGGACGCTGATCATCCCGCCCATCGAGTTGCCGACCAGCAGCGTCGGCGCGCCGCCGGACACCGCGGCGAGGAACCCGGCCAGCAGCCGGGTGTTGGCCGCGACATCGCTTCCCCGCTCCCCCACCGGCGTGCGGCCGAAGCCGGCGAGGTCCAGCGCGAGCACCCTGGACCGCTTCGCCAGCCGCGGCGCGAGCGACCACCAGCTGGTGTGCGAGGCACCCAGCCCGTGCACGCAGACCACCAGGGGCCCGTCCGCCGGCCCGCCGAAGTCGGCGTAGTGAACCGGCCCATCCACGTCCGCCCAGCGTGCCTCGCGCCCGGCGGCCTGATCGATATCCTTCATCGGCCCTCCCGCTGCCCGCCCAACCCGCGCCCTCCTGCCTAGCAAAGGACGACGGCGGCGGCCCCGACTGTGACGCAGCTATCTCCCGCCCCGGACATCCGGGGCTCGGCCTCGCCACGCCCGCTCGATACCGTTTTGGCACGGACGTCATGACGCGTCCGTATCGGCACGACCTGCGCGGTACTGATTGTCAGCGAACAGAGGGGGTCTCGCGGATGGAACTGAACGAAGCGGCCGTGTCGGCCGGCGCGTGGGCGCCGCCGGGCCAGCGCGACGCCGGCGCCGAGCAGGTACCGGCCGAGACCGCCCCGGCCGAGTCGGACGTCATCGCGGTGGGCCCCGTGGCCAACCCGAAGCGCCTGCGTCTGGGAGTGCCCGCCTCGGCCTGACCCCTGGCTGACCCTCAGCCAAGGGCCTCAGGCCAGCCGAGGCGCACGCCCGCGGGACGTGCTCGGCCCGCTCCGGTCGCCGGAGCGGGCCGTCGTGCTTTCCGGGACCGGCGCCCGCCGCGTGACCAGCGGCGGCCCCGTAGTGGGGTTCTCTGGACGAGACCACGGCCAGCCCCATTGGCAGGGTGTCGAGAGCACCTTAAGTTTTTGATCATGAGACCCGCTGGGCGCCGCCAGGGCGACATGAGGTTCGGCCGCGAGGAGAAGCGCGGCGGCGCCAAGTACGGTCCCCCTCCCGAGGACGAGCACTCCGACCAGGGGCCGCTCACCTGCGGCGGCTGCGGCGGCACCGGCTACGTCCAGCGCGAGCACCGCGGCGCGCACGCCGTCGACGTCTGTGTCTCCTGCGACGGCCGGGGCCGGATATGAGCGGCCACGACCAGCACGCGCCCCGGGCCCCGCGCCAGACCTGCGCCCGCCCCCGAGAGCAGCCGCCCGCGGCCGCCGGGCCGGCGCCGAGCGACGGGCGGTCCTCCGGCCAGCGCTGCGCCGCCTGGACGCACGGTGACACCGGCGCGGCCCGCCACCAGCCCGGCACGCGGTCCCGCGGCACCGAGCCGCCCGTGTAGATCGATCCAAGGCGGATACGTCCGCCGCCTGTCGGTTTCACCAGCTTCGCGCGGCCATCGGCCGGGTTGGCACAATCGGTGCTCCGGCCGAGCCCAGTGCCGACGCAGGGTCGGGACGGGCGGCGCGAGAGGCAGGCCATGGATTTCGACGACGATCGGGTCGACACCTCCCAGCTCGAGGACCAACGCGGCGGGCGCGGCGCTGGCGGCAAGATCGCGCTGGGTGGCGGGGGCGCCGGCGTCATCGGCGTGGTCATCTACCTGCTGGTGACGCTCCTCGGCGGCGGCGACGGCACGTCGTCCCCCGCGGGCGGGACGGGCGGCGGCGGGACCGAGGCCGGTGCCTCGGCCGCGGCCGACCTGGCCGCCCGCTGCAACGCCTCGGGCGCGATCGACCAGTACGACGACTGCTTCGTGCTGAAGGTCTTCAACGAAGTCAACGAGGTCTGGACCGGCTATTTCCAGCAGCAGGGCCAGACCTACACGCGCCCGACGCTGGTCTACTTCGAGCAGGCCGTCTCGACCGGCTGCGGACAGGCCTCGTCGGAGGTCGGCCCGTTCTACTGCCCGAACGGCCAGCGGGTGTACATCGACCTCGGGTTCCTGCGCCAGCTGCAGGACCAGTTCGGCGCCCAGGGCCGCTACGCGCAGGCCTACATCGTCGCGCACGAGGTCGGCCATCACATCCAGACGCTCACCGGCACGGAGGAGCGGCTGCGCGAGGCACAGCAGGCCGACCCCTCGCAGGAGAACGCGCTGTCGGTGCAGCTGGAGCTGCAGGCCGACTGCTACGCCGGAGTCTGGAGCACGCTGGCCAACAAGGCCGGCAACGTCACCATCGGCCCGTCCGACCTCGACGAGGCGCTGAACGCCGCCGAGGCCGTCGGCGACGACCGCATCGAGCAGAAGGCCGGCGTCGACGTCAACCCGGAGACCTGGACCCACGGCTCCGCCGAGCAGCGCAGGACCGCGTTCCAGACCGGCTCGAGCGGCGCGACCCTCGAGTCCTGCGGCACCGTCCCGCACTGACCTTCGACAGCGCCGCCGGGCGCGTGGCCTCGCCGCCGTCGCGCGCCCGGCCTGTCCGGTGCGGTGCGGGCGTACCGGTCGCAGTCACCTGACTGATGGCGCCCGGGGCCGCCGCGGAAATGATCGGACCGCCGGGGCGCGCCCGCCGGGGCGCGCCCCGGCGGGGCTTGCCGGGCCGGGTGCGCGGGAAGTGCTCGGGCCGCACGGCTGTCATACCGCCTCATTACTCTGAAGTACGTGCTGGCCCGCGGAAGTTCCGCGGGCACCGGAGCGCGCCGGTGCCAGATGCCGCGCGGGCCGGGGCCGCGGCCGCTGTGACGGGAGTCTGACGTGATCTCACGAGTCCGCCTGCCGGGCGTGCACCACTCGGCGCCGGCGAGGTCCGGGCCGCCGCGGGACCCGGCGCCCAAGCCCGCGCCGCCGAAGCCGCCGTTCTGGCGGAGCTGGCTGCTGCCGCTCGGGCTGCTGATCACGGCGCTGCTGCTGTTCGTCCCCAGCATGTCCGGCGGCGGCACGAAGTCGTTCGACTACTCGGACATGCTGGGGCGCGTCAACGCCGGGACCGTCGCCTCGGTGACGATCAACGACAAGGGCGCCGTCGACGGAAAGCTGAAGGACGGCACCGAGTTCACCAGCCAGATCCCCACCGCGCTGGACACGACCGTCCTCTCCACCCAGCTTCAGTCCAAGGGCGTGGCGGTCAAGGGCACGCAGACGGGCGGCTCCTGGATCTCGGTCCTGCTGAGCTTCCTGCCGCTGCTGCTGCTCGTCGGCTTCTTCGTCTGGACGGGACGGCAGGCACGACGGCAGCTGTCCGGCGGCGGTCCTCTCGGCGCCATCGGCCGGTCCAAGGCAAAGATCACCGACTCGGAGCGCCCGGAGACCCGGTTCGCCGACGTCGCCGGCTACGAGGGCGCCAAGCAGGAGATCAGCGAGGTCGTGGACTTCCTGCGGCACCCTGACCGCTACCACCGAGCCGGCGCGAAGGGCCCACGCGGGGTGCTGATGGTCGGCCCTCCCGGCACCGGCAAGACGCTGCTCGCCCGGGCCGTCGCCGGCGAGGCCGAGGTGCCTTTCCTGTCGATCTCCGGCTCCGGCTTCGTCGAGATGTTCGTCGGCGTCGGCGCCTCCCGGGTGCGCGACCTGTTCGCCGAGGCCCGCAAGCGGTCGCCGTCGATCATCTTCATCGACGAGATCGACTCGATCGGTGGCCGGCGCGGCGGCTCGGTGATCGGCGGCGCGAACGACGAGCGGGAGCAGACGCTCAACCAGTTGCTCGCCGAGATGGACGGCTTCGACTCCAGCAGCGGCGTCGTGGTGCTCGCCGCGACCAACCGCCCGGAGACGCTCGACGCGGCGCTGCTGCGCGCCGGCCGGTTCGACCGGCAGGTGACCGTCCCGCTGCCGACCCAGGCGGAGCGGGCGGCGATCCTCGCGGTGCACGCCCGCGGCAAGCAGCTCGGCGACGACGTCGACTTCGACGTCGTCGCCCGCGGCACCCCCGGCTTCTCCGGCGCGGATCTCGCGAACCTGGTGAACGAGGCCGCGATCCACGCGGTGCGCGGCGGCCGGGACATCGTCACCGCCGCCGACCTGGACGCCGCCCGCGACCGGATCCTGCTCGGCCAGCGGGACGCGTCGAACGCGCTGCTGCCCGACGAGAAGCGCTCGGTCGCCTACCACGAGTCCGGGCACGCGCTGGTCGCGGCGCTGTCCGAGCATGCCGACCCGGTCGCGAAGGTGACGATCCTGCCGTCCGGAATGGCGCTCGGCGTCACCCAACAGCTACCCGAGGCGGAACGCCACCTCTACACCGAGGCCTACCTGCTCGACAGCCTGGCCGTCCGCCTCGGCGGCCGGGCGGCGGAACTGGTCGCCTTCGGCTACGGCTCCACCGGCGCGTCCAGCGACCTGGCCGGGGCGACGCAGCTGGCGACGCGGATGGTGCGCGAGTTCGGTCTCTCCCCCGCGCTCGGGCCAGTCGGCTACGGCGGGCGCGAGCAGCAGTTCCTAGGCGGCGAGGAGCTCGTCAGCCGGCCCTACTCGGAAGGCACCCAGCGCGTCGTCGACGACGAGGTCGCCCGCCTGCTGCGCGAGGCAGAGGCCCGGGCCGTCGACCTCCTGCGCACGCACCACGACGCCCTCGACCACCTCGCCGCGCTCCTCCTGGAGAAGGAGACCGTGGACGGCGCCGCCGTCACCGACATCCTGCGCCTGACCTCTCCTCTCCCCCAGAGCGTGGCGGTCGAGGCCGACGGCGAGCCGAGCCTGGTCCTGGCCCAGCAGGCCACGAGTACCTCCGCGGATCTGCCCGCGCAGCAGGCGGCCCCCCAGGCCTGACCGGTTCATCCGCCCATCCCGATGACGATCCCCGAGGGGACGCGGACCCGGCCTAACGGCCGTGATCGCGAGACGGTACGAACAAAATGGACAAAAGGGACGGTAAGAGTGCGGCTCGGACGGCTGTTGTGGTGGCGTCGCGGCGGTGGGACCGCTGGGACGGTGACGCCCGGCGCGCCGTCTCGGGTGCCCGCGCCACGGGCGGCGGGGACAGCGCCAGGGGCATCAGCGCCGGCGCCGCGGACACCGGCACCCGTCGAGAGCGCCGCCGGTGAGGCGGCTGACGAGACCGACGACCTGCTCGACGCGGTGGCCTCGGCCGCGTTCGGGTTCAACGCCCTGCGCCCCGGGCAGCGCGCGGCGATGCGCACGATCGTCGACCGCCGCGACACCCTGTGCGTGCTGCCGACCGGTGCCGGCAAGTCAGCCGTCTACCAGATCCCGGCACTGCTGCTCGAAGGGCCGACGATCGTCGTCTCGCCACTGATCGCCTTGCAGCGCGACCAGGTCCGCGGGCTGACGGAACGTCTGGGCGGGCTCGACGCCTTCGGCGGTGGGAACGGGAAGCCCGGCTCTCCGGGCGCCGCGGTGGTGGCGAACTCGCAGGTCGGCACGCGGGCGCTGGCCCAGGCGTTCGGCGCGATCCGGCACGGCGCCAGCGAGTTCCTCTTCCTCGCCCCGGAACAACTGGCCAAGCCCGAGGTCCGGACGCTGCTACGCGAAGCCGCGCCTTCCCTGTTCGTGATCGACGAGGCGCACTGCATCTCGTCCTGGGGACACGACTTCCGCCCTGACTACCTGCGCCTCGGCGAGGTCATCGACGACCTGGGGCACCCGACCGTCGTCGCCCTCACCGCGACCGCCGCGCCACCGGTGCGCCGCGAGATCATCGAACGGCTGCGGATGCGCGACCCGGCCGAGACCGTCTCGGGTTTCGACCGGCCGAACATCCATCTCGCCGTCCGGACCTTCACCGACGACGCCGACAAGCGCGCCGCGCTCGTCGAGTACGCGGCCGTCGAGGCCAAGCCGGGCATCGTCTACGCGGCCACCCGTCGCGCCACCGAGGAGATCGCCACCGAGATTGCCGCGCTGGGGCTGTCGGCCGAGCCCTACCACGCCGGGCTGGGCGGGGCCCGGCGGCGCCAGACCGAGACGGCGTTCCTCGCGGGCGACCTGGACGTCGTCGTCGCGACCACCGCGTTCGGCATGGGCATCGACAAGCCCGACGTCCGCTTCGTCGCGCACGCCGACGTCGCCGACTCCCTCGACTCCTACTACCAGGAGATCGGGCGGGCGGGCCGGGACGGCGACCAGGCCAACGCGTGCCTGTTCTTCCGCCCCGAGGATCTGGGCCTGCGCCGGTTCTTCATTGCCGGCCCACCCGACCCGGTCCAGGTGCGCCGGGTCGCGGTACTGATGTCGCACGCCGATGGGCCGGTCGCCCTGTCCCGGCTCGCCCAGGAGGCGGATCTCAGCGAGTCGGCGCTGATCCGGCTCGTCGACCTGCTCGCGGCGGCCGGCGCGCTGGCCGTGAACGACGACGGCAGCGTCGAACAACGTCCCGACGCCCCGGACGCGGCGACCGCCGCGGACCGCGCCGCCGCGCGCGCCGAGGCCCGCCGCACGGTCGACAGGTCCCGGGTCGACGAGATCCGCGGCTTCGCCGAGAGCCGTGGGTGCCGCCGCCGCTACCTGCTGACCTACTTCGGCGAGCCCTATGAAGCCGACTGCGGCAACTGCGACCGCTGTGAGGCCGCCGCGGCGGCCCGGCCGGACGGACCGCCGAGTCCGGAGACGGCCGCGCGCGCGGCGGCCGAGCAGGCAATGGCCGGGCACGCGTTCCCGGTCAGCACCAAGGTCCGCCACCAGCAGTGGGGCACCGGTCAGGTCGTCCGGGACGAGGGCGACCGCCTCACCGTCCTGTTCGACGACGCCGGCTACCGCACCCTCGCCCTGGCCGCCATCCTGGCCCGCGACCTCCTCGTCCCCCTCGACCAGGACGGCGTGCCGGCGGCGAACAACTGAGCGGATGCGCGGATGGTCCGCTCCGCACCCGATCGGGTCACCGATCATCCGACTGTGCGCCGTGGCGGTGACGCGGTATGGTCGGACGGCTGGGAATGCCGGGCGTTCGACGGTTCGCGGAGGACGACGGTTCGCGGAGGACGTCGGTGCAGTGGGTGAAGCGCCTGCCAATGCCAGGCCGGCGGCGGCCTGGGCGGGTCGGGCCGCTCGGTGCTGAAGCCGCTCCTGCCGCATGATCCGATGCGGATCGGCCAGTTCGCTCTGGAGGGCCGGCTCGGCGCAGGCGGTATGGGGGCCGTCTACCTCGGCCGGTCCCTGAGCGGACGCGCGGCGGTCAAGGTCATCCTTTCGGAGTACGCGGATAATCCCGCCTTCCGGGAAATGTTCGAGCACGAGGTCCGCCTCGCGCGGCGGGTGGCGGGCATCGGCACCGTACGAGTACTCGACTCCGGTAACGACGCCGGCCGGTTGTACTACGCCACCGAGTTCATCGACGGTCCCACGCTCGAGGAGGAGATTCGCCGCAACGGCCCGATGGAGCCGGCGCGGCTGGAACGGCTCGCGGTCGCCGTGGCAACCGCGCTGACAGCGATTCACCAGGCCCGGACGGTGCATCTGGACCTGAAGCCATCCAACGTACTGCTGTCCGCCGAAGGCCCGCTCGTCATCGACTTCGGCATCGCACGCTCGTTCACCACACTGGACGTCGCCCGTCCGAAGCCGGGGACGCCCGCCTTCATGGCCCCGGAACAGGCACGAGGCAACGCCGCCGAACCGGTCGGCTCGGCGACGGACATCTTCGCCTGGGGCGGACTGGTGATCTACGCGGCCACGGGCCGCCCACCCTTCGGCGACGGCAGCACCCGGGCGCAGGTCTACCGCGTGGTCCACGAGGTACCCGACTGCGCCGGTGTCCCCGAGCCACTGCGCTCGCTCGTCGCCGCCGCCATGGACAAGGATCCGCACCGCCGGCCGTCCGCCACGCAGCTGTACGGCAGTCTGATCGCGACGGCGGGATCCCGAGCAGTCACCGGCGAGGAGGATGACGACAGGGCCGCATCCCGTCTCGACGCATGGCCGCCGATGGCCGAACTGGACCGACCGCGGGACGTCTCCGGACCAGTCGAGGCAGCATCGCCCGACGGTCTCGCCGAGCGCCAGCCCGAGCTGACGCCCCCGCCGTCAGGCAGCGACAAGGTCGCTCGGGGCATGGGGCAGGAGCAGCCGTCATCGCCTGTTCCTTCAGCGGCGGTAACGGTTTCGCGACCACCGCGGCTGGGCGGCCGAGAGGCGCGCGGCCACGGGCGGCCGCCCCGCTGGCTGCTCGCGCTCGCGGGAGTCGTCGTCCTGCTCGCGGTGACGATCATGGCGGTGTTGCTGAGCGCCTCGAACGGCGGGACGCCCGACGAGAAGGGAGCGCCCGGGCCGGGCGCAGCCGCCTTGACGAGCGGAGCCACTCCGACAGCCACACCGACGGCAACGGCAACGGCAAGCCAACCGTCGGAGGAGGTGTGGGCGACGACGCTCGCCGACCTGGACGCGGCCAGGGGACGGGCCTTCGAGCGGGTCGACGAGTCCGCGCTCGCGGATGTCTACGAGGTTGGCAGCGCGGTCTACGCCGCCGACCTCGCCCTGCTGCGCCAGGTCGCCAGCGGGGGCGGGCACGTCCCGGACCTGTCGTACCACTTCCTCGACGTCCAGATCCGCGAGCAGATCCAGGACCGGGTCGTGCTACGGGTCACCTACCAGCTGAACGCCTACGAAATCCTGGACGCGAGCGGCAATGTGCTCGTTCACCAGGACCAGGCCGCACCAGAACACGTCGACATCACGCTGGTCCGGACACCGGCCGGCTGGCGCATCTCCCAGCGAGTCCCGGCCTCCTGATGCGGGCTACCGACGGCCCGGCAACCGCACCGTTCCTGGCCGGCCCAGGGCCGAGTGGACCTCGGCGCCGGACCGGCCCCGCTGCGGGCTTAGCGGTAGGTGAGGTCCGATGGCGAGTAGCGGCAGTAGGTCCCGTCGGCGCCGGTGCCAAGCTTCACCGGTTCGTCGCCGACGTCGTTGCCCTCGTACCGGTCACAGATGCTGATCTTCTTCTTGGTGTCGCCGACAATCGTGATTCCGGAAAGCGTCGCGGTGTCGCCGTAGTTCGAGTTGATTCCGGCGAGCGTCTTCCCCGGCGCGGTGACGGTGACGTTCTGGATGACGACAGCGCGCTGGTACTGGGCCTTGCAGTTCCCGCACGACCGGTACAGCTTCCCGAAGTCCTCCACCTGGAAGTTCCGGATGACCATGGTGCCTGGCCCGTTGTGCTGGAACACCTTGTCGGCCGCGTGCCGGGCGCCGCCGCCGTCGATCGTCATCGTCTGCGCCGCGGACGTGCCCTTGAAGGTCGCCGCGTCCTCGCCGACGTCCTCCCACCAGACGTTGCGCAAGGTGCACGTCCCCAGGCAGTGGATGCCGTCGCCCGCCGGCGTACCGATGATCACGTTCTGCACGGTGCCGCCGTTCGCCACCTCGAACATGGCCGGCTGGCTCTCCCCCTGCCCACCGTCGCCGACGCCGCGATAGCGCCGAAGCCCACCGTCGAAGGTGCCGGAGACCTTGGTGGTGGTGCTGGAGCTGACCTCGCCGGTGGCCTTCGGCCACGCCGCGAGCGCGCCGGTGGTGGAGGTCGCCGCGGCTGACGCCGCCGGCGCCGGCGGCCTCGTGGTGCCGACGGTCGTGGTCGCGGCCGGGGTGGTCCTCACGGGGGTCGAGGACGCGCTGGTCGTCGCCGTCGTGCCGGGTGACGTGCCGGATGGGCCGGTTGGAGGGGCCACCACCGTGCCACCGCCGGTACCCGTCGTGGGTGTGACCGGCTGACACCCTGTCAGGAGGGCGGCTCCACCCAACACGGCCAGGGCGGCGAGCGCCACCGCGCCCTTCGACGCGTTCCGCGTGCGGGCAGGTCCCGCCAGGAGGGCACCCGCCAGGCGAGGCTCGGAGTGCCGGAGCAGATGATCTTTCAGTCGTCGTTGCAAGGCTGACCTCTCGGTCGGCGACCGGCCGATCCCCTCATACTCCCGACCGGCCGCGACGGATCCCCTCCCGCCTATTAGTCGTATTTGCGTGCCGATTGGTTGCCTCTGCGTCGATCTGCGTGGAATCGGCGCGCAGAACCTGGGCGTTCCGTGCCGCTGCTGGCCGGCCGGTGGTCGGCGCGTATCTCACCGAGACTCCGGCGATCAGCCGTTCAGGCGGAATCCCAGGTCGGCGTCGGGGATGGTGGTGTCCATCTGGGCCTTCTGGAGGCGGCCGGAGTAATCCCAGTTCACGGACTGCCAGCGGGTGACCTGGTCCAGGACCCAGCGGCCGGACTGGCGGGAGCCGTTGCCGGAGCGGCCGTTTCCCCCGAAGGGCAGATGGGCCTCGGCGCCGGAGGTGGAGTTGTTGACGCTGACCATGCCGGCGGACACGCCGCGGCGGAACCTGAAGACCGTCGCCGGGTCATTGGTGTAGATCGCGCTCGACAGGCCGTAACCGGGGAGGTTGGCCAGCTCGATGGCCTCCTCCAGGGTGCGGTAGGTGGTCAGGCCGACGATCGGGCCGAACGTCTCCTCGCGGAACAGCTCGTCGTCGGGAAGCAGGCCGTCGACGACGACCGGGTGGTAATAGAGACCCTCGGCCGGGTCTCCGACGAACCCGCGCCGCGGGGCGCCGACGCTGATCCGGCCGACGGCGGTCGAGCCGAATGTCGAGTGGTGGCCGCGGACCAGTTCCAGGTGGCGCTCGTAGCCGGTGGCGAACCTGGTGTCGAGCAGCGGGCCGTACAGGACATCGCGGGTGGGGTCGCCGATCCTCGCGTTCTCGACGGCGGCGGCGAGCCGGCGGCGGAAACCCACGTAGACGGACTCGTGGACGATCAGCGTGCCGAGCGACGTGCACCGCTGCCCGGCGGTCCCGAACCCGCCGAACAGGGCGCCGTCCACGGTCAGGTCGATGTCGGCGTCCGGCGCGACGACCATCGGGTTCTTACCGCCGAGCTCCAGGCACGGCGTCTGCAGGTGCCGGCCGCACAGCTCGCCGATCTGGCGGCCGACCGCCGTCGAGCCGGTGAAGCCAACCTTGTCGACGACCCCGGCCTCGAGCGCCCGCGCGAGGCCGTCGGCGGTCGCCTCCCCGGAGGCCGGGACCATCGAGAGCACACCCGCGGGCAGGCCGGCGTGCTGGGCGAGCTCGGTGAGCGCCCGGGCGCAGGCGGCCGCGTACTCGGCCGGCTTCCAGACGACCGCGTTGCCGCACAGCAGCGCCGGCACGATGTACCAGCTCGGCACCGCGACCGGGAAGTTCCCCGCGGTGATCACCATCATGACGCCGACCGGCTCGCGGAACGTGAACAACTGCTTGTCGGGCATCTCCGACGGCACGGTCTCGCCGTAGAGCCGCCGTCCCTCGCCCAGGAAGAACCGGCAGGTGTCGACGATCTCCTGCACCTCGCCGCGGGCCTCGCCGAGTGGCTTGCCGATCTCCCTCGTCACCAGCCGGGCGAGGGCGTCCGCGTTGTCCTCAACGAGCCGGCCGAAGTTGCCGATCACGGTGCCACGCACCGGCGCCGGCACGTCCGCCCAGCCGCGCTGGGCCACTCTCGCGACCCGCGCCGCGGCGACCAGCACCTCCGGCCCGCCGAGGCGGACCTCCGCGACAACGTCGCCGTGGCGCGCCGGGTTCGTCGACGCGACGGTCGGGCCCTCGGTCTCGATGCCCTCGATCATGGGCGCCACCAGTGGCGGGTGCACCAGGGTCATCGTCAGCTCCCGTCTCCCGTCATGTCCGCGCACGCGGCCAGCCGCCCGCCCCCACCGCCACCGTAAGCGGGCGACGACTCGGTCGCAGGCCGATGGGCCGGGGTCGCCCTGCCCGCCGCCACACCGGCCTCGCCAGCTCCACCGGCCAGGGCCGCCGCCACCCGGCCGAAGGCGGCGAGGGCCGCGCCGATCTCGTCGCCGGTGATCGTGAGCGCCGGACGCACCCGGACCGTGACGTCGCCGGCGGGCAGGGTGAGCACGTGCTCGTCGACGCGCAGCCGGCGCAGGGCCTCGTCGCGGGTGGCGCGGTCGGGCAGGTCGAACGCGCAGAGCAGGCCCAGGCCACGCGGGTTGGACAGCAGCCGAGGATGACCGGCGGCGAGCGCCGTGAGCCCGGCCAGCAGCCGCTCGCCGGCGCGCGCGGCGGCGTCGAAGAGCCGGCCGCGCTCGATGACCTCCAGCATCCGGGTCGAGCGGACCATGTCGACGAGGCCGCCGCCCCAGGTGGAGTTGATCCGGCCAGGCACCCGGAACACGTTGTCGGGCACCTCGTCGACCCGGCCGCCGGCCATCACCCCGCCGACCTGCGCCTTCTTCGCGAACGCGACGACATCGGGCCGCAGGCCCAGGCGCTGGTAGCACCAGGCAGCGCCGGTGGCGCCGACGCCGGTCTGCACCTCGTCAAGGACGAACAGGGCGTCGTGGGCATGCGCGAGCTCGCCCAGGGCGGCCAGGAACTCCGGCCGCAGGTGCCGGTCGCCGCCCTCGCACTGGATCGGCTCGGCGAGGACGCAGGCGATGTCGTGCGAGTGGCGCGCGAACGCCTCCTCGGCCTGGTCGAGGGCCCGCCGCTCGGCGGCGCGCACGGTCGCGAGGCTCGCCGCCGTCACCGGGAACGTCTGCGCCGGGCTGTCGATCCGCGGCCAGTCGAACGTGGGGAAACGGGCGGTCTTGTTCGGGTCGGTGTTGGTGACCGAGAGGGTGTAGCCGCTGCGGCCGTGGAAGGCGTGCCGCAGGTGCAGGACCCGGGTGCCGAGCTCTGGCGGGCGGCCGTGCGCCTCGTTGTGGCGGCTCTTCCAGTCGAAGGCGCATTTCAGGGCGTTCTCGACGGCGAGCGCCCCGCCCTCGACGAAGAACAGGTGCGGCAGGCGCGGGTCGCCGAGCACGCGGGCGAAGGTCGCGACGAACTCGGCGTAGGCGACGGTCGCGACGTCCGGGTTCGCCGGCTTGTTGAGCGCGGCCCGGCCGAGCTCGGCCACGACGTCGGGGTCGTCGGCCAGCTCCGGCGGGTTGACGCCGAGCGGGGCGGAGGCGAAGAAGCTGTACAGGTCGAGGTAGCGCTCGCCGGTGCGGGCGTCGACGAGCGTGCGCCCGCGGCTGGCGGCCAGGTCGACGACCAGGTCCAGACCGTCCACCAGCACGTGGCGCCCCAGCACCGCCGGCACGTCCCGCGGCGCCACGATCACCCGGCCCGTCCCGGTCACACCCGTGCCGCCGCCGTCCGACGAGCGCGGCGCGACGGGCTCGCGGCGGACAGCGCTACCAGTCACGAACGCGGGCACGGCCACGGGACCTCCCCGGATCGCAGAATCGCGAACTCGGCGATACGGCGTCGGGCCCGCAATGCGGGATATCCGCCGCTGCATCCGCCGCTACACAGGAGATCCTTATTCAGATCACCAATTTTGACAAATTTTTTGCGCCGCACGCCCTCGAGTACCCAGCCGCGACCGTGATGGACGGCCCGCCGCCGGGCGGCGGGGCGGCACGGGCACCAGTGCCAGGGGCGGGGGCTACGGGGTCGGGGTGACCCCGGTGGTCGGGGACGAGCCAGGTGTGGTGGGCGCGGTGGCCGTGTCGGTGATCTTCGGCGTGGTCGGCGTCGTCGGGGGCGTCTGGGTGTCGGTGACCGGGGAGGTCGGGGTGGTCGGCGGGTTGCTGGTGGGACGCTGGGAGGGGGGTCGGGTGGTGCGCCGCGGTGACGGCTTGGCGGAGGTGGGTTCGGCGGACGCGGACGCGGACGGGGAAGCGGACGCGGACGCGGACGGGGAGGATGAGTCGGGCGCGGACGTGGCGACGGCGGGCGAGGTCTCGCTGACCGACAGGCCAGGGTCGCCGTCGCCGCCGCCGGCGTTGGCCAGGAGCAGGGCGATGGCGACGCCGCCGCCGAGGAGCAGCACCACCATGGTCGCCAGCAGCGCCTTCATCGTCGTCGACGGCCCGGTCCGCCTCACGTCGCCCGGCCGTCCCCGCCCGTCAGACCAGCCCGCGCCCTCCCCGGCGGCCGCCCCGAAGGCGTCCGTTCCGGCCCCGCCGCGCCCACGGGGCAGGGGACCTGTGGGAGGGCGTACGTAGGTCGGCACGTCGGACCCATCGGTCCAGTCGTCACCCTGGCGGCCCGGCCCGCCGCCGGCCGGCAACGGGCCGGTGACATAGCCCGGGCGGGCGCCGTCACGGCCGGCGGGAGGGTACCGGTCGCCGCGTGGCGGCCCCGACGGCTCACCCGGGCGGCCTGGCCGCGGCTGGCCAGCGAGTCCCTGGGTGGATCGCAGGTTCAACGTCTGCCCGGCAGAGGTCCCCCTGAGCGCGTCCGCCTCCGCGGCCGCCCGCGAGCGGGCCGACGGGGCAGACGGGGCGGACGGGGCGGACGACTTGGACGGCGGCAGGGCCAGGGGCGGCGCCGGGGTCGGCGGCTGCTCGACCCACGTCACCAGCGCGGTCTCGACCGCCTGGTCCGACTCCAGGGGAGTGCGGATCTCACGGTGCAGCAGGCCGCTGACGAGAACCGTCGCGGACGGACGCGCTCGCGGGTCCTTCGCCAGCGCCGCCCGCACCAAGTCGACCAGCTCGGGCGGGACGCCGGCGAGGTCCGGCTCGGCGTGCTGGATGAGCCCGACGGCCTCGAGCGGGCGCGAGCCACGGAACGGCGAATGCCCGGTGGTGGCGTAGGTGACGCAGGCGCCCCAGGCGAACACGTCCGCCGGCGGGCCGACCGCCTCGCCGCGCAGCTGCTCGGGCGCCATCCAGACGAGGGTGCCGATGCGTTGGCCGAACTGGGTCTTGGCCTGGGTGAGGTCGGGGTCGGAGTCAGTGGTCGAGCCGCCTAGCAGGGGCTGGGTGGTCAGCGCGACCCCGAAGTCGATGATCTTCGGCCCTTCCCAGCCGAGGATCACGTTGGCCGGCTTGAGGTCGCGGTGCACGACGCCGACCGCGTGCATCGCGACCAGCCCGTCGGCGAGGCCGGCGGCGAAGCCCACGACGAGCCTCGGCGCGAGCGGCCCGCGGCCGGCGACCGCGTCGAGGAGGGTCGCGCCCTCGACGTACTCGGTGGCCAGCCACGGCGACTCGGCCTCGGTGTCCGCGGCGACGACGGTCGCAACCGAGCTGCTGCCGATCATCCGGACCGCGTCGACCTCACGCCGGAAGCGTGCGCGGAACCGCGGGTCGCCGGCGAGCTCGGGCGTGGGGACCTTCACCGCGACCGGGCGGTCGTCCGGCCCGAACCCGAGGTAGACCGTGCCCATGCCGCCCGAGCCGAGCCGGCCGGTCATCCGGAACGGGCCGATCATGCGCGGATCGGCGTCGCCAAGTGGTGCCAGCACAATTCCCCCAAGCCCCGAGGTGGCGCCGCGTCCGAATCAGAGCCGCCGCCGACCTCAGGAAGGTGGCACCACCAGTGCCCATCACCCTCTCAACAGTCGACCCGCCGCGCCGCACCTTTGCCCGACATCACAGATGTCGGTGTTGGGACACACCCATCCGTGCCAGCGGGGCCCGGTGGAGAAGGCGCCGCACGGCGCCGTGAATCCGTGCGCTGTGAATCCGTGACGCCGTGACGCCGTGCGCCAGCGAATCCGTGCCACCGCGAATCCGTGCCGCCGTGACACCGTGCCGCCGTGACGGCCTGACGGCCTGACGCCGCGAGGTCAGCGGCGGCTGCCGTCGACGCTGGGGTCGGAGGTCGGGATGTCGGACTCGTTCTGGGGGCGGAAGGACTTGCCGTCCCAGTTGTAGCGAATCTGGACGGTGCTGCTCGGGCAGCAGTCGCCGTCGGGGACGTCGTAGACGCCGTACTCGAGGACGACGTAGCTGGGCGTCTGCTGGACCACCTCGATGTGGCGGCTGGGGTCTTTCAAATCGGTGCCGATGTACTCGCCATTCGCGAAGACAAACGCGAGCTGCTCCGTCGTGTCGTTCCCGTTGACGTCGCCGCCGGGCACGTCCCTGGTGCCGATGACGACGTTGAGGTCGCGGTTCCGGTCGAAGGTGTTCATTTCGGCCCGGTAGCCCTCGCCGTCGACGATCCCGCTGACCTCCTGCGCGGTCAGCAGATGACGGGTCGGGGACGGGCCGCCGGGCGTCGTGCCCTGCCCGCCCGTGGACGGCCCGCCGCTCGTCGACGGCCCGGTGGGCGCGCCCGAGTCCGCCGGGGTGGTGACACCGGCCGTGGAGGCGGACACGTCCGGCGAGCCGCCGTCGCCGCGGTTCGCGAGCGCCAGGGCGACGGCGGCCGCGCCACCGAGCAGCAGGACGAACGCGACCACGAGCACGACGGTGCCGGCGGACCGGCGGCGCGGCGGCGGCACGGGAGCGGGCCGGGCCGGCTGCCGGGCCCAGCTGCCCGCCGGCGCGCCGCCGGCCGGGTAGCCGGGGTCGCGATACCCCGACCCCCCATAGCCACCGCCATACCCGCTGGTGCCGTAGCCGGCGCCGGGCGGTCCGCCATAGGCCGGCGGCGGGGTCGACGGGCCATAGGCCGGCCGCGGCGGCGGCGAATGCTGGTACCCAGCCAGCGGGTACGGGCCGGGCGGGGTCTGGTACGGCGCGCCGGGCTGTCCGGGCGGTGGGCTGGGCTGGCCAGGCGGCGGGCTCGGGAGCTCCCAGAGCCTGGCGAGCGCGGTCGCGTAGCGGTCGTCGCCGACGGCTCTGGTCGCCGTGTCGGCGGCGGCGACGCCGCGCAGCAGCCGGTCGCGCAGCTCGGCGGCCGACGGCCGGCTCGCCGCGTTCTTGTCCAGCGCGGCGCGCACCATCGGCAGCAGCGACGCGGGCACGCCGGACAGGTCCGGCGGCTCGTTCATGATCTTGAGGGCGATCGCCTGCGGGTTGTCGGCGTGGAACGGCGCCCGGCCGGCCGCCGCGTAGGCGACGCAGGCACCCCAGGCGAAGATGTCGGCCGCGGGGCCTGCGCGCTCGCCGCGCAGCTGTTCGGGGGCCATCCAGACGATCGTGCCGACGAGCATGCCGGTGCTGGTGTGCTGCGTCGCCCCGCTGGCGCTCGCGACCCCGAAGTCGATGACGCGGGGGCCGTCCCAGGACAGCAGAATGTTGGCCGGCTTGAGGTCGCGGTGGACGACACCGGCGGCGTGGATCGCGACCAGCGCCTCCGCGAGGCCGACGGCGAGCCCAGCGACGAGCCGCTCGTCGAGGCGGCCCCGGCCGGCGACCGCCTCGGCCAGGCTCGCGCCCTCGACGTACTCCGTCGCCATCCAGGGACGCTCGTCGTCGGTATCAGCGTCGAGGACGGCGGCGACGGCGCGGCCGTGCACCCGGCGGGCGGCGTCGACCTCGCGGCGGAACCGGCCGCGGAACTCGTCGTCGCGCGCCAACGCCGGCGAGGGCACCTTCACCGCGACCGCCTTGTCGGCGGGTGAGAACCCGAGGTAGACGGCGCCCATGCCGCCTCTGCCGATCAGACTCTGGATGCGGTAGGGCCCGATCTCGCTCGGGTCGTCCCTGCCCAGCGGCGTCAGCACGCGTGCTCGTCTCCTCCCCGGAACGCTCGGTCGCGCGGCGCCCGGTGCCTTCGGCGCGCCCCGCGCTCTCCCGGCTCCGGCGGTTCGGCGGTGGTGTCATGTCGTGAGGTCGGTGCGGTGGTACCCAGGTGGTGCCTATGTGGTGGTTCCTCGACATCGGGTGCGGTATGCCTCCCCACGGGCACGCCGGCGGGTCGCCAGCGCGCACGGCCGGTCACCCGGACACGTCGCCTTCGTATGCATTCTCGCCTGACGCCGGATTCGCCTGCCTCGAAGGTCTGGCCGACAGTGGAGGGCGCGGCCGGCGCCCCCGTGGCGATGTGCCAACCTAGAACGCTGAAGTGGCGTTTCGCGCCCCTCGACCGCGCCCCGCACCGGGTGCACCCGCCGGCCACGCTCGCACGCGCCCGGCGCGGGGCTGGCACTCCGGTGTAGGGACGGGCTGGGGCGCGGGTCGAGGCACGCAGAGAGGGTCTGGCGGATGTCGGGGGAGAAGCCGGTCGAGCGCGACGGCGGGCGGCCCGGTGACCAGCTCACGGGCGGCCAGGTTGGCATCCTGCTTACACTCATGGCCGAGGCCCGGCCCGTGCCCAACCCGGAGCTGGCCGCCCGTTTCCGGCTCTCGCTCGACGGTGCCGACCGCCGCCGGCTGAACGGCCTCGGGCTCGTCACCAGCCGCCGGGCGGGCCGGTCCTACGTCCACGAGCTGACCGCCGCCGGCTGGGCCCGCTGCCGCCGCGAGCTCGCCACACCGCCGGCCGGGCGAGCCGGGAGCATCCCATCTGGAGCCGTCCACGCGCTGCTCGCCGCGCTCGCCGGCCACCTCGACCGCACCGGCCTCACCCTGGCGGACCTCTTCCGCCCCCCGCCGGCCGGTGGGGCCGAGGCTGGGGCCGGCGAGGCCGGGCATGAGGTCGACCAGCGGATCAGGACGGTGTACGGGACGCTTGCCCGGTGGCCAGGGGACTGGGTGCGGCTCGCGGACCTGCGGCCGCGCCTCGGCGCGGATCTCACCCGCGCCGACGTCGACGCCGCGCTGCGGCGGATGAACCGCGGGCCGGGAGTGACCGTCGCGCCGGACGAGGACCAGAAGGCGCTGACGGGTGCCGACCAGCGTGAGGCAGTCGAGATCGGCGGCCAGGCCAAGCATCTGATCATGGTCGAGGGCTGAGCGTATGCCGGCACCCACCGAGCGCGACGCCTTCGCCGCCCTCAACCTGAACTGGATCCGCACCGCCGACGGGGTGTGGACGCCGTCACCCGTGCATGTGGACGGGCTGCACGCGGACACCGTCCGTTCGCTGCTCGACGCGATCCGCGACGCCGCGGCGAGTCCCGAGGACAACCCGCCGGGCCTCGTCGTCCAGGGGCAGGCGGGCGCGGGCAAGACGCACCTGCTCGGCTGGGTCCGTGAGCAGGTGCACGAGGCCGGTGGCTACTTCTTCCTCGTCGGCCCGCTGGGTGGCGCGGCGCCGTTCTGGGAGAGCGTCATCGGTGCGATCGTCGACGGCCTGACCCGCCCAGCCGAGGGCGGCCAGACCCAGCTGCGGCTGTTCCTGCGTCGCCTCGCCGACGTCGTCGGTGCCTCGCCCTCGATCGTCGGCGCGGTCACCGGCCGGATCCCGCTGGAACCTGTCCACCTGAAGGACTTCGTCGTGGCGCTGCGCAGCTACGACCGCCGCCTCGGCGGCGACTGCCAGGACACGCTGCGGGCGCTGGTGCTCTTCGGCTCGGACGACCTCGACGACGAGGACGTCGGGCGCGGCTACCTGCAGTCGATGGAGGAGCAGTTCCCGAACGAGCGCGCCGAGCGCGGCATGCGCTCGCCCGCCAAGCCCGCCACCGAGATCGTCCGCGAGTTGTCCCGGCTGCTCGCGATCACCGGCCCGACCGTCATCGCCGTCGACCAGATCGACACCGCCACCGCCGAGACCCACCTCCCCCACGACCACCCCGACCCCGCCGACGCGCCGAACGACGACGCGCCCGGTCCACGCGGACCGGGCGGACCGGGCAGTCAGGGCGGTCAGGGCGCACTGAGTGGTCAGGGAGGGCCGGGCGGCCCCTGGGTCAGCCCGATCGTCAACGAGGTCGCCGACGGCCTGCTGGGTCTGCGCGACCTGACCACCAGGACGCTGTGCCTGCTCGCCTGCCTGCCGATCACCTGGGACCTGGTGGCTACCCAGGCGGTCCGCTCGGTGCGCGACCGGTTCCGGGTGGTCAGCCCGCTCGGCGTCATCGGCGCGGGAGAACTCGCCGAGCAGCTCGTCGCCCGCCGGTTCGACCAGCGCTACCGGACGATCGGGTTCACCCCGCCGTACCCGACCTGGCCGGTGCGCCCGGAGGCGCTGCTCACCGCGGGCGATTACACCCCGCGGGCGCTGCTACAGCGCATTGACGCCCACGTGCGCGCCTGCCTCGCCTCGGGCACCCACACCGAGCTGCGCTCCTTCGACGACGTCGCCGTCGAGGATGCCATCGGCGTGCCCGTCCTTGGCGCGGCGCCCACGGCCGGGGCGCGGGCGGCCGGCGGGGGGCCGATCTCCGTCGGCGGCGGCACGATCATGGTCAACGGCGCGGCCGAGGAGGAGGAGTTCGACCTCGACGGGCCGGCCGGTCGGCGGCTGGTCGTCGGCTTCGCCGAGCTGGACGTGGCCTGGGCCCGGCTGCGCGCCGGCGCGCCGGGGCTCGAGGCGCTGGCCGACCGCGACGAGGACGACGCCGTCCCGGACCTGCTCGCCGCCGGCCTGGACGCCTGGATCGCCGAACTCGGCCCGGCCGGCCGCGCGTTCAGCCGGGACGCGCGGCCGAGCGCCAAACCAGCGCTGCACGCCCGGCTGCGCCGCGTCCTCGATGAGACGACCGGCGACGAGGCGCACTGGTCGTTCCGGGCGATCCTGACCACCCACCCGGGCACGGCGCTGACCAGGCTGAACAACGCCTGCACGATGGCCGGGATCGCCACCGGGATCGGCGCGGGCGAGGGCGGCCGCATCCGCCGCCGCGACCGGGGCCTCGCCGGGCTCGACGGCGCCGCGGCGGCCGGGCGGCGGGCGCTGGTGGTGCTGCGCTCCGCCGAGTGGAGCAAGGGCGTGAAGACGCAGGACGCCCTCGAGGCGTTCGAGCGGGCCGGCGGCATCACCCACTTCCTCTCCGACGAGGACCTGCGGACGTTCGCCGCGCTGCGCCAGCTGCTCGACGGCCGGCACCCGACGCTTCAGACCTGGCTGCTCGCCCGCCGCCCGGCGAGCTCCACTCCCCTGCTCACGGCGGCGCTCGACGCCGTCTACCGCGAGCTTGCTCCCGAGCCGGGCCACTACCCCCCGGTGGTCGCCGCCCCGGCGACCCCACCCGCCCCGAACCCGTTCGTGGTGATGACCGCCCAGCCGCCCCGCCGCACGCCCTTCGCTCCCGTTCCCGCCCCGGTCCCGACGACGCTCGTCCTCGCGTCCCTACCCCGGACCGCCGATGCCGCCGCCACGCACCCGCGGCCGGCCGTCTCACCGGCGCAGGGTTCCGCGCCAGCGCGGGTCCAGGCGCCGGCGCCGACCACGGTGACGCCGTCGGCCCTTCCGGTGACGTCGTCGGCCCCCCTTGCTCCGCGGTCACCCGCGGTGCCGGTTCCAGTGCCTGTGTCTACGCCGACGCCGACGCGCGACCCGGCGAGACCGCCGTCCCCCTGGGCGCCGCTGCCGCCGCCGGCCGCGCGGCGGGCGGAGTCGTCGGAACCGGCCGTGGCATCGCCGGAACCGCCAACGGCGCCGCCTGTTCCATCCGTCCCGGCGCCCGCTCCGCTCCCGCCAGCCCTGCCGGACCCGCCAGCCCCGTCAACGGCGCCCGCGGTCGCGGGGGCGGAACTGACGCCGCCGGTCCCGCCCGTCACTCCGGTGCGCCCGATGCTGTCGGCATGGTCAGCGTCGGCCGAGCCGCCGACCGCCGTGCTGGCTCCCTTGGCGCCCCTGGCCCCGCCTGCCCCAGCCCCGCCGCCTCCCGCTCTCGCGCCGTCCTCCCCGTCGACGGCGCCGACGGCGGAACTGGTGCCACTGGCGCCGTCCGGACCGGCTGTACCGGCCACACCGCCCGTCCTCCCGGCGTTCTCACCGCCACTCGCGCCGGCGGCGTCGATGACGTGGCCGGACCCGCTGACGACGCCGCTCGCCCCCGTGGACCCGCCGGTGCCAGTGGCACCGGCGAATCCACCGACGGTCCACGTCGCGGCGGCACCGCAGGCATGGACCGCGCCGGCACCCCTGGGCGCACCCTCCTCACGGCCAGTTCGACCGGGTGAGACGTCACCCGCCGAGCCAGGGCAGCCGACGCCCGCCGGGCCGGAGGCACCCAGGTCGGCGGCACCCAGGCCGGAGACAGCCAGGCCGGAGACAGCCAGGCCGGAGACAGCCGGGCCAGAGTCAGCCGAGCCGGCGGAGGCAGCTGGCTGGCCGCGGGCCTCGCGGCCGTCCTCGCCGAGGACGCCCTGGGGGGCCGGCCCGGACGACGATGTCCACGACGTGACCTCCTCACCGCTGCTGGTGCCGGTGTTCGTCCCCGGCGCGCCGGCGCGCTCCCAGCCGGCTCCGCCGCCGCCCGCGACGACGGCGGACACCGCTCCCGACGCGCCCCTGCTGGTGCCGGTGGCGCTGCCGGGAATGCCCGCGGCGGCGACGCACTCCGGCAACGCCGACCCGCCGCCGGTACCCCCGCCGCCGGCGACGGCGGCCTCGCCCAACGGGGCGCATGCATCGCCAGCGGCGGCGAATGCCCAGTCTCCGGCCGCTTTCGACCCGGTTACCTCCCCGGCAGGGGTCGCCCTGTTGGTTCCGGTCACGAGCCCCGGGGCCGGCGTCCCCAAGGCGCCGGTCGACCCGGCGCCTTCCCCGGCGCCACCCGAGGTGTCCCTGCGCTCCCCTCTCCCCTCCCCGGCGGCACCAGCCCCGGCTCAGATGCCCCAGCTCGTGCCGGTCACGCTGACGCTGACCGCCGGCGGCGACGGGTCGGCCGGTCATGACGAACGGGCCACTCTTCGTGCCGACGCCGCCCGGCTTCCACCGGTCGCCGCTCCGGCGGCGCTTCAGCCGCTGGCTCCGGCTCTACCGGCCCCGGCTGTTCCGGCCCCGGCCAAACCAGCTCCGGCCGTACCGGCACGGGCTGTACCTACACAGGCTGTACCTGCACAGGCGGTCGAGGAGCCGGGCGAGCTGGTGACGCTCGGGGCGGCGGCGGGGACGCGGGCAGCGGTGGAGCTCCGGCTGGCGGCGCTACGCCGGCACACGGTGGTCTTCGCCGGGTCCGGCTCGGGGAAGACGGTGCTGGTGCGCAGGCTGGTCGAGGAGTGCGCGCTGCGCGGCGTCTCGTCGGTCGTGCTGGATCCAGCGGGCGAGCTGGCGCGCCTGGGCGACGCCTGGCCGTCGCCGCCCGGGCACGGCCGGAGCCGCGGCGACGCGGAGCTGGCCCGCGAGTATCTGGCGGCCACCGATGTCGTCGTGTGGACGCCGAACCTCGACGACGGCCGGCCGCTGCGCCTGACCGCGGGCGGCGACGGTCCCGCGACCGACCCGGGTGAGCTGCTCACCCCGGCGCCGGGGCGGCGCGCCCGGGTGTCGGTGGTCAGCCTGATGGGGCTGCCGACGGTCGAGGGGCGGCAGGCCTTCGTCAGCGAGCTCCAGCGGGCGCTGCTCGCCTGGACGGGCGGACGCCCGGCGGCGGGCCGGCCTCTCGCCGGCCTGCTCGTGCTCGACGAGGCGCAGACGTTCGCGCCGGCCGGGCAGGCGACGCCGTATACGGACAGCACGCTCGCGCTGCTCGACCAGGCCGGCGATCACGGGCTGGGCCTGGTCTTCGCGACCCAGTCCCCCAAGGGGCTGGACCCGCGGGTGTCGGCGGGCGCTGCCACGCACTTCCTCGGCCGGTTGAATGTCCCGGTACAGATCGACGCGGCCCGCGCGCTGGCGACGGCGCTCGGCGGCGAGGCCCCGGAGATCGGCCGTCTCGGCGTCGGCGAGTTCTACGCCGCGAGCGCCGGCCTCCCCATCCAGCGGGTGAACACCCCGCTCTGTCTCACCCATCACCCCGGCTGGCCGCTGCCTCTGGCCGACGTCCTGGCGCGCGCCCGCCGCCGCTGACCGCCGCGTCGACCACGCCGTCGCGCGGGACTCCCACGCCCGGTGCCCGATCGGGGCACGGGGCACGGTCCGACGTCGGACCGACGATTGGTCACCGGCGGCCCGACCGACGGACGTCCTGATCTCGACGAGCCGGTCAGGATGGCCGAGCAGGCGAGCCTTCAAGATCGAAAAAACGATCCGGACTCGTCAACGGCGTGGACCACGCGGTGGGTACCCGCTGCCGGGCAGGAGCAAGGGACCGCGATGCCTCCAGCCTCCACAGAGCTGAGCCATCGGCTCGGGTGACCGACAGACTTCCGAAGGTGGTGGAGGACGTCGCCGGCGGTACAGGCGGCCGGACGGCTACCGGTCACGCTGGGGGTCCGTCCGCACGGAGCGCGCGCTCGTCCGCGCCCGGTCTTCCTCGCCTGACACAGGGTGGCTGGTTGGCGGGCCGGCGCGGCCGGTCGCCGGGAGGTCGTGGTCCTGGTCCTGGTAGTCCTCGTCGTCCTCGTCGAAGAGGGGGTCGGAGCAGTCACCGGGTTGGGTCGGCTCGGGGTCGGCGGCCGCGTCGCTGGCACGGCAGTCGTCGATGGGCGGGCGGACCGGGTTGTCGCCGTGTCGAGTGTCGTCCGCGCGGGCTGGGGGTTCCCAGATTCCGGTGTAAAGATGGTCGAGGCCGCGGTGTAGGGGATTTCGGCGGGGCTTGCGTTGGGGATCGACGGAGTAGGGCGGGACGAAGTATGGGTGACCGTCCGGCCCCATAACGACGGCCCATTCTCCTCGGTGCACGGTCCGGTGGTGGAAACCGCACAGCAGGGCGAGGTTGTCGAGGTTTGTCTCGCCACCGGAAAGCCAGTGATCAATGTGATGCGCGTCTGTCCATGTCGCGTTCTTCTGGCAGCCAGGAAACACGCACCCTCCGTCGCGGGCGGCCAGGGCGCGGCGTAGCGATGGTGGGACGAGGCGACGGGTGCGGCCGAGTTCGAGGGGCGTTCCTTCCCGGGAGAGCAGGATATGCGTGAGGTGGGCGTCGCAGCTGATTCTTTCCAGGGCGGCATGCGACAGTGGCAGGTCGTGGCCGGTGGTGGCCGGGGTGGCCCCGTGTCGACCGAGCAGTGCGTCGATCGTCGTGGTGACGGTGAGGTGGGGCCGGGTGCCGCGGGAGATCGGCAGGGTGCCGGTGCCCAGGACGCGTTCGGTGATCTCGATGAGGGCGTCGGCGCGTCGTTGAGGGATGGTGCGGTGATCTTCCGGGTTCTCGCCGAGGGGTCTGGGCTTGGCGAGGGGTTCGAGGGCGGCGCGCAGGGCCGCGGCGCCGTCGGCGTCGAGGGTGCCGTGGATGCGGGTGGTGCCGTCAGGCTGGTCGGTCAGGTGTAGCTCGCGGCGTCGTGCCTGGTCGCCGTCGTCGTGGGGGTCCGAGCCGGGCGGGTGTAGCTGGTCCTGTAGGCGGGCGCGGATCGTCTTGCCGAGGGCGGCGAGGTCGCCGGCGTCGAGGGTTTCTGCCTGGGTGAGCAGGAACTGTTCGGCCCAGTCGCGCTGCTCGGATGGGGTGTCCGCCGGGAGTGCTCGCAGCGCTGTGACGATGACGGTGGCCTGGTCGCGGCTGATCGCCGTACTGGCCAGGGCGTGGCCGGTGCGTGGGTAGGTGAGGTCGAGGTCGCGGGCCAGGTCGACGGTGCGCCGGGCGTCGGCGGGGCGGATCTTCAGTTGCCAGCGCAGGAGTTCCGCCGTCGAGGGCAGGTCCTCCTCGCCGAACACGCCGCGCAGGTCCCGGCCGCCCAGGTCCCGGACCGCAGAGAACAGGACCGAGGCCAGCAGCCGGCCGGCCCGCTCCGCGGCGTCAAGGAATTCCAGCGCCTCCGGGTGGGACAGCGCCCACAGGTTCGCTCCGGCCAGCGTCTTCAGCCCGCCGACGACCCCGTCCAGCTCGGCCAGCACATGATGCCGCCCGCCAAACCCGGCACCGCCCCCGCAGTTAGCGGTGTCGAAAACATGGTTTTCGGATACCGCCACGTAGTTCTCGTGCCCATTTTCCGCGGCGCCACCTCGGTTGGTGTCAGACGGAGCCTGAGGGATTCCGGTGTCCGGCCCGGCCCACACCTGGGCGGGCCGGCCATCCGGTTCCTCGGGAACAGGCGGCGCGAGCATGCCTCAACGGAACCACGCATTCGAACATATGTCCAGTTCTTGTCATTCGGGGGTGTACACCCCCGAATTTTTGGAAGTCGATGAGCAATTATCGGAAGTGCGACGCGGCGACGCTGAAGAATAAGCGGCTGGCGGCGACGCTGCGGCCAATGGAGCCGGAAATCGGGCCGCCTCCCGGCTGCGCGGGCGATGGACGACTCATCCGCCGCATCGCCGCCCCAGGCTCGCTTAGTTCGACCCGCCACGCCCTCCGGACCCGCAGTGGGCTCGTATCGCTACCTGAAAAGGCCGACGTCCGGCTGCCAGTCCCCGAAAGGGTCCCGCGGTAGACCTTCCCGTTCCGCCTCACCTACCACCCCGGCTGACCGCCGCTCCCCCGGCGACACCTGACCCGCTCCTGCCACCACGGACCGCCCGCCGGTCAGCACAGCCTGGCCCGGGGCTCACGGCGGGGTACGGGCCGCGCTGGTCGCCGGCGCGTCCAGCGCCCCGGGCTCGGTGCCGACGACCGTCCCTCGGCGACCCGGCGCACCACCCCGCGTCCGGCAAGATCAGAAAGATGGTGAAGGCTCGTCAACGGCGTGGACCACATGGTGGGTCACCGGCCGGCCAGGCGGGAGCCGACCCGCTCGCGGGAATGCGGCGACCCCCAATGAGCCCCGGCCTTTTAGGATGCGCGAAGATAGTCTTCGCGTAACCTATCGAGAGGACGGGGCATGTGGAGCTATGAGCACAGCGTCGCGACGACGGCGGAGGCCGGCGCGGTGTGGCGGCTGTGGGTGGACGTGGCGGGCTGGGGGGCCTGGAACGCGGATATCGAGCAGATCGAGGTCAGCGGGCCGTTCGCCGTGGGAAGCGAGATCGTCATGAACCCGCACGGCGAGAACCCGGTGCGGCTGCGGCTGGCCGAGGTCGCCGAACCCGAGCGGTTCGTCGACGAGGCCGACCTCGGCGACGTCCTCGTGCGCACCACCCATCGCGTCGACCCGGTCGACGGCGAGCGCAACAGGGTGACCTACCGGATGGAGATCAGCGGCCCGGCGGCCGACGAGCTCGGACCCCGGGTCGGTCCGATGATCACAGCGGATTTCCCGGAGACGATCGCCGCGCTGGTCCGCCTCGCCGAGTCCACCGAGCCGGCGGCGGCACGGTTCGACGCACCCTAGCCAGAGGCGCCCTGGCCAGTCGAGGCGCCCAGCCCAGGGCCGCGCGACAATGGCCAGGGCCGCGCGACAATGGCCAGGGCCGCGCGACAATGGCCAGGGCCGCGCGACAATGGCCAGGCCCGTGCGGCCGGAAGGCGGAGCCAGCCGGCGGAGGTGACGGAGGGCTGAACGGTCGAGCGTGGCGCTGCATCCGAGTGAGAGCCCCGGCTTCCTGCTGTGGCACGCGACGCTGCGCTGGCAGCGCGCCGTCGCAGCCGCGCTGGCGCCGCTCGGCCTGACGCACGTCCAGTTCGTGCTGCTCGCCTCCGTTTGGTGGCTGAACGCGCAAGGCGAGCGTCCCAACCAGTTGGCGGTCGCCGCGTACGCCGGCACCGACGTGAAGATGACCTCCCAGGTGCTGCGCGCGCTGGAACGCAACGGCTTGGTCGAGCGAGAGACCGACCCGGATGACACCCGGGCGAAGCTGCTGCGGATCACCGAGCGGGGCGGTGAGCTGGCGCCGCGCGCGGTTGCGGCTGTCGAGCAGGTCGACGCCGCGTTCTTCCGCCCTGTGCGTGGCGACGAGGCGATCTACCTGCTGCGCCGGCTGACGGAGCGGGACGGCGGACCGGGCGGCTGACGCCCGCTCGGGCGGCGGCACCTCACCACTCGTCTTCGAAGCCTGGGAACGCGCCTGGTACCCGCAACGCCCGCCTGGCGCTAGTGGACGCCTCCGCTCTCCCCCGCGCCGCCGCCGAACCGGATCCACGCCAACCTTCGCCGAGCGGTGGCACTCGACAGCCCGCGTCGCCTGGGTCGCCTGGGTCAGGTGCGGGCGGGGGCGTTGGCGAGGATGGCGTCGTGGACGTACCGGGCGAGGCCTGGGGCGACGATCTCGTAGACCTGGGTGAAACGCTCGTCGGCGAGATACATCTCAGCGAGACCGACGTGGATGTCGTAGCCGCAGTCGTAGAACCACCGGGTGATGTGCTGGCGGTGTTCCTCGGCCAACGCCGTTGTCTCGGGACCGTCCGCAGGTAGACCGGACAGCAGCGCCTCGCGCCAGGCACGCAACGCCGCGTCGCTCTCGGCCTTCAGGCGCGCCCAGTCGTCCTTCGTGTAGGACGCGGCCCGGCGCTGGGACTCCTGGTAGGCGTCGGTCTCGCCGAACCGGTGCTCAGCCTCGTCGGCCCACTCACCGCCGACCTTGTCGGTGCCGAAGACCTCGAGTTGTTCCTCGGGGGTCAGTCGCATGCCCATGGCGCGTGCCTCCAGATGCCTGTCGAGCGCGGCCCCCAAGGCCGCGAGCCGCTCGCCGCGTTCCACCAGCAGCCCGCGCTGCCGGCGGAGGTGGGCAGCGGTGTCCACGCCCGGGTCGCTCACCAGTGCCCGGATCTCCTCCAGTGGGAAGCCGAGCTCGCGGTAGACGAGCACCTGCCGCAGCCGCTCGAGATCCGCCGGGCTGTACACCCGGTAGCCGGCCGCCGTACGTCCGGACGGGCAGACCAGCCCGATCTGGTCGTAGTGATGAAGCGTCCGCACGGTGACCCCGGACAACCCGGCCACCCGCCCGACGGTCAGCTCCTCGGCGCTCTCACCCTCCACATCTCGACTCTGCGCCCTGACGTCGCGGCAGGGTCAAGCTCGCCGGACGCGCCGGCGGAGGCGCTCGCCCGACGCTTCGCCGGACGCACGGCGGAGGCGCACGGCGGAGGCGCACGGCGGAGGCGCACGGCGGAGGCGCACGGCGGAGGCGCACGGCGGACCGGCCGCGGCGCGGCATCAGGTCGGACGAGAGGGCCGGCATCACCAGGGGCCGGCATCACCAGGGGTAGGTACCGCCGTTCTCGTTCAGGAACACTCCCGAGCCCTCGTCGTGCCTGGCGAGCACCTGGGCCGCGATGCGGGCGCCGCCCTCCTCGGCGCTGTCCCAACCGGTGTGGCCGTTGAGGTCGGTAGCGCAGTAGCCCGGGGAGAGCGCGTTGACGGTGATGCCGAACGGGCGGAGCTCGTGCGCGTAGATCAGCGTGATGGCGTTCAGCGCCGCCTTGGACGAGTTGTAGCCGAGCAGCTGCGCGTATCTTCCCAGCGTCGGATCGGGATCGGCCAGGAAAGCGAAGGTGCCCAGGCCGCTGGAGACGTTGCCGATGACCGCGCCGGGTGACCGGCGCAGCAGACCGATCAGGGCGTTCGTGACGGCCACGACGCCGAAGACGTTGGTCTCGTAGACCTCGCGCAGCGCGGCGACCGGCAGCGTGGAGGGCGTGCGCCCCTGGTCGCGGGTGATGCCGGCGTTGTTGACGAGGATGTCCAGCCGGCCGTGCCGGGCGTCGATGACCGCGGCCGCGTGCGCGATCGTCGCCTCGTCCGTGACGTCCAGGTGGAGAAACGCGGCGTCCAGTCCCTGCTGGGCGAGCGCCGCGGCCGCCGCCTCGCCCAGTTCGGGGCTGCGCGCGCCGAGCAGCACGGTGTGGCCCTGCCTGGCGACGGCCGCCGCCGTGGCGAGACCGATTCCCTTGTTCGCGCCGGTGACGAGCACGATCTTGCGAAGGGAGGCCTGGGAAGCGGGTTCGTGGGAGGTCATGAGTTTCACCGTCACGTCGGGGACCGGCCATGAGGAGAGCAGTCCCGAGGCTGGTATCGGCGGTCCCATGGTTCGCGGACCCGCGCGGGTACACCCTCGTGTCATGGACCAGGCCGGCCGCGACGAGATGGCGGCCTTCCTGCGCGGGCGGCGCGCCCGGGTACAGCCGGCGGACGTGGGCCTGCCGGCCGGGCCGCGCCGCCGTACGCCGGGGCTGCGCCGCCAGGAGGTCGCCCAGCTGGCCGGCATGTCGGTCGACTACTACGTCCGCCTCGAACAGGGCCGCGGGCCACGCCCGTCCGGTCAGATCCTCGGCGCCATCAGCCGGGCGCTGCGGCTCTCCGACGCCGAACGCGCCTACCTGCACCATCTGTCCGGCGAGCAGCCGCCCACCGCGTCCGTCCTGTCGTCCGACGTCAGTCCAGGGGTCCTGCACCTGCTGGACCGCTTCGACGACGCGCCCGCCCTGGTCTGCGACGCCAAGTACGACATCCTGGCGTGGAACCCGATGGGCGCGGCGCTGCTCGGCGACCTCTCGGCCCTCCCACCGGCCGAACGCAACGTCATCTGGCGTTTCTTCACCCGGGCCGGCGCTCGGGAACGGCACGACCCGACCAGCGTGGAGCGGTTCGCCCGCGAGTCGGTGGCGGACCTGCGCGCCGCCACGGCCCGCTATCCCCGCGATCCGGGCATCCGCGACCTGGTCCGGCGACTGCTCGACGTCAGCGAGGAGTTCCGCCGGCTGTGGGCCGAGCGCGACCTCCAGGTGCGCCGCTCGACCCACAAACGCATCCGGCATCCCGAGGTCGGCTGGCTCGACCTCGACTGCGACGCGCTGCACGACCCCGAGCGCGACCACTGGATCATCCTGTACACGGCCGCCCCCGGGACGCCCACCCACCGGGCGCTCCAGCTGCTCAAGGTCCTCGGGACGCAGTGGTCGACGGCGCCGGGGACGTCGCCCACGGCCTGAGGCAGCCCGCACGGGCGGTGAACGTACCGATGGGAGATCCGGCATGGTCGGGGGCCGGATCTCCCACCGGCTGCTGGCTACTCGGTTCGCAGCGCGACAGTTGCTCGGGTTCTCGCCGCCCAGCTGGCGGGCAGCAGCGCGCCCGCCACCGCGATGACCAGCCCGCCCAGAGCCAGCGGGACCACCACGCCCGGGTGGTAGACAGCGATGTCGGCGTGCGGGATTCCTGTGCCGACCGCGTGGCCCATCATCGGAACCACCGCGTGGTGCAGCGCGATCCCGACGGGCACGCCGACGAGGCCCGCGACCGCCCCGAGGCCGGCAATCGAGGCGATGACCATGCCGACGGTCTGTCGAGGCGTCATACCGAGCGCCTTGAGGACGCCCAGGTCATGGGCGCGCTCCCGGGTGTCGAGCACGACCGTGTTGAGGACGCCGAGGGCCGCCACGACGCTGAGCCCGAGGGTGAGCATCGCGATCAGCGCCTCCATCGTGGCGATCACGTCGGAACTCCCGGTGGTGGTGGCCTGGGCCGATGCTCCGATCGGTGCCACCGCGGTGTCGAGCGTTCGGATGTACCCCGCCAGGTCGGTCCCGGGCTTCAGGTCGACGTGGAACTCGTCCGGCCGCGCGTCGAGGCCGAGGCCGGTGAGGGTGGAGATGTCGGTCAGCAGGGTCATGCCGTCGTTGTGGAGGTCGAGGGCCTCGCCCACGATCCGGAGCCGGACGCTGTGCCCCTGGTCCGTGGCGGTCACGGTGTCCCCGACCCGGATCCCGGCGGCATGCAGGAACCGGGTGCCGACGACGGCCTGACCGGGCCCGCTGAACCAGGTTCCTGAGATCATCTGGTAAGCCGCCCAGGACGAGTCACCCTGGTACGCCGCGACGGTGGTCGCTCCGGTGATCCCGGAGACACTCACCTGGGCCTCCGTGCGGCCGTAGAAGTGGCGTGTTCCCGGCTGCGCGGTGATCGCGGCGGCGACAGCCGTCGGGTCTGGAGCGGTCGCCGTCGGGTCAGGGGCGCCGAGTGCCGGGGCGGAGGCGGCCGGTGGGCCACCGCCAGCGCGCGGGCCTGGCGGGCCCGCGTTCTCCCTGTCGGGCGGCCCCATGGTGAACACCGTTACCGGCCCGACCGCGTCGCGGTTGCCCGCGGCCTGTATGTCGCCCAGGCTGATTCCCAGGCCGACGGCGAAGGTGACCCCGATGGCGCCGAAGCCGACCGCGGCGGCGAGCACCGCCGACCGAGCGGGGCGGGCGAACGGATGGGCGAGACCGATCCCCAGGGCGCGCGGCACCGGCATCCGACCGGTCAGCCGCGCCACCGGGCGCCCATGACCGGCCCGGGGTGCCCGGCCAGCGCTGATCGCCTCGACGGTGCTCAGACGTCCGGCGCGCAGCGCGGGCGCGAGGGCGGCGCCGGCGACCACCGCGAGCGCGGCGGCGGCGACGGCGATGTCGACCCAGACGGGAATCGACGGGGCCGTGCTGCCGTAGGCGTCCGCCTGCTCGCGCAGCACCGGGACCGCCAGCAGGTTCCCGCCCAGCACACCGAGGACGACGCCCACCGACGCGGGGATCAGCGCCTGCCCGAGGTAGGCGCGCACGACCTGCGCCGGGGTGAAGCCGAGCGACTTGAGGATCCCGATGCGCCGGGTGGCGGCGCCGACCGCGCCGCTGACGACGATCCCGATGATCAGAGCGGACATGGCCAGCCCGAGGACGCCGAAGGCCGCCACGAACGGCACGAACGCGGCGGAGTTCGCGTTCGCGGTCTGCCGGACGGCCAGATAGGACTGCGCGCCGGTCAGCGCGCCGGGCGGGACCGCCGACGCGATCGCGGCCCGGCCGGCCGTGATCTGGCCGTCGGTGGCGGCGGCGGCGAATCGGTACAGCATCTGGTAGCCCGCCGTCGTGCCGGTGGCGGTCAGCGCCGGGATCTGCGCGGGGACGACCCAGGCGTCGGCGGTGTGGCTGACCGACCGGGCTGTGCCGACCACCGTCAGCGTCGGGCTGCCCGCCAGCCCGGGGAACCGCAGGCCGGCTCCCAGCGGCAGCGATGGTACGCCGTCGGCACCGGCGTCGAGCACGATCTGCCCGGGGCCGGTGGCCCACCGGCCCGTCAGCAGGGTGACGTGGTCGACCGGCCCACCGGGGTCGGCCCGACCGACGACGGTCAACGGCGGCAGGTCGATGTCCGGCGGTAGGTTCCCCCCGTCCGTTCCCCCGTCCGTGGTGGTCCGCGGCCGTGCCGGCACCGTCGGGAACGGCCCGGCCGCGGCCGTGACGCCGGTCAGGCGCGCGGTGGCTGCGAGCTGAGCGCCGGTGACCTTCGTGCCGTCGAACTGCCCGGCCAGGTGAGCGCCATGCTGCCCGGCGAACGCGCGGTCGAACGGCGCGTCGGAGGCCACCAGCAGCCCGGCGGCCAGAACCGACGCGGTCACCGCCACGAGGACGGTCAGCGTCATCACCACGGTCCGCACCCGGTGCCGGCCGACGCCGGCGCGCACCACCGCGCCCAGCGGGCCGGTCAGCCGGCGGCCCCCTGGCCGGCCACCCGACCGACCCTCAGGCCCGCGGCCAGGCTCGCGGCCAGGCGTCCCGTCGGGGCGACCGCCGGGCGGGACGCTCTGCGTACCCACCGCACCGGGGCTCGCGGTCATCGGGCCGCCGCCGTGACGTCCCGGGTGATCGCGCCGTCGACCAGCTCGATGGTCCGGCTCGCGCAGGACTCGGCGAGCGCGACGTCGTGGGTGACCAGCAGGATTGTCTGCCCGTCCTCGTGCAGCTCGGTCAGCAGCCGGGTGACCTCTACGCCGGAGGCGCGGTCGAGCGCGCCGGTCGGCTCGTCGGCCAGCAGCAGGGCGGGCCGGTTGATCAGTGCCCGGGCGACGGCGACGCGCTGGCGCTCGCCGCCGGACAGCCGGCCCGGGTAGGCGTGGGTGTGCCGGCGCAGGCCGAGGTAGTCCAGCAGCTCGGCCGCCCGGGCACGGGCCTTCGCGCGGGGCATCCCGGCGAGCTGGGCGGGCAGCAGGACGTTGTCGAAGACGGTCAGGTCGTCCAGCAGGTTGAAGAACTGGAAGACCATGCCGATCCGGGCGCGCCGGTACTTCGCCGAGGCGGCCTCGCTCAGCGCGTCCACGCGGACGCCGTCGACCGTGATGCTGCCGGTGCTCGGCCTGTCCAGACCGGCGATCATGTTCAGCAGCGTCGATTTGCCGCTGCCGGACGGCCCGAGGACGGCCAGCGCCTCGCCCGCGCGCACGGTCAGCGACAGGTCGGCCAGGGCCGCCGTCCCGCCGGCATACTTCTTCGTCACGTCACGGATCTCCATCATCGGCGCGTCCACGCGTCCCCCATCGGGTTGGGTCGGGAAAGGTCGGGTCGGGCAAGGTCCGGACGGACGCTAGATCGACTGCCCCGGTGTGCACGTCGGCCGCGATGGCGACGTTGGCTACCCCAGCCAGGTGATCCGGAACGGGGTCATCCCTGCGATGTAGGCGCACGATGTAGCGCCCTGCTCACCTGGGTGGATGTCGCGGGTGCCCGGCCTTGCCACACTGATGCGGTGAACCGGACAGCGAGCACCCAGGGCCGGCGCGAGGAGGACGCGAGACCGCCGCGGGCCGCGGGCCACCGGCCGCGCGTCGCCTCCTGGCACCGGTTCGCCGGGACGGCCCCCGCCGGATCGGGGCGATGGACGGCGATCGCGGGCCGCCTGCGTGGCGGCGCCGCGGAACTACGCGGGACCACCGTCCAGCGGCCGTCCCTCTCCCCCTGGGCCTGGCTCGCCGATGTGATCCTGGCGCTCGCCCTGGCCACGGCGACGGCCGCGGCCGCGAGGAAGTACCGGGGCGACGGGCTGGTCATCGTGCCAGGCAGGCTCATACCGCCGGACAGGCTCGCGCCGCTGTTGCCCCCCGACGCGCCGCTGCTGCCCCCCGACCCGCCGGCGCCGCCCGCCGCGCCCGGCGGCGACTACTCCGTGGTCACCCTCGTGACGCACGACGGTGGCCACGTCTGGTGGCTGGTCCTGGCGGCGGCCCTGACCGCGGCGCCGCTGGTCGTCCGCCGCCGCTACCCGCTGGCGGCGTTCGGCGCCACGATCGGCTCGGTGCTGCTGTTCCGCCTGTACGCGGGTGACCAGATGGCGGGCGAGTTCCTGTTCGCCTCCTGCGTCATCGCCGGCTACAGCGCCGCGCGGTACAGCCCTTACCGAGCGGGCGCGCTGGCTGCCGTGGCAGTGTGCGCGACTTTGATCGCCCCGCTCGAGTTCCGCGGTTTCCTGGAAATCAGGTCGATCTATTTTCCGCTTCTCGTGCTGGTGCCGATTGGTATCGCGGCCAACACCATCCATACCTGGAGGCAGCGGCTCGTCGCCCTGGAAGCCGAGCAGGAGGCGACGACCCGGCTGGCGGTGGAGCGGGAGCGTTCCCGGATCGCCCGCGAGCTCCACGACGTGGTGACCCACAATGTCAGCGTGATGGTGGTGCAGGCCGGCGCGGCCCGCAAGGTGCTCGAGGCGGCGCCCGGCGAGGCCCGGGAGGCGCTGCTGGCGGTCGAGGCCGGCGGCCGCGCCGCGATGGCCGAGCTGCGCCATGTGATGGGCCTGCTCACCATGGCGGGCGACGGGCCGGACCCGGCGGGCACGGCGGACCTCGCGCCACAGCCCGGTCTCGACCAGGTAGCGGCGCTCGCCAGCCGGGTCCGCGACACCGGCGTGCCCGTCGAGCTGACCGTGACCGGAGCTCCGGTTCCGCTGCCGGTGGGTGTGGACCTGGCCGCCTACCGGGTCGTGCAGGAGGCGCTGACCAACACGGTCAAGCACGCCGCCGGCGCCCACGTCGCGATCACCATCGCCTACGCGGCCGACGCCCTGCGGGTCGAGGTGACCGACACCGGCGGCGTCGCCACGGCGCCGGCCGGGACGGGCAGCGGCCGCGGGCTGATCGGCCTGCGCGAGCGGCTCGCCGTCTACGGGGGCACCCTTCGGGCGGGGAAACGCCCCACCGGCGGCTACCGGGTCCGGGCCGTGATTCCGGTGGAGGAGGGGTGACCGGGCCGCCGCGGGTCGTCGTCGCGGACGACCAGGCACTGGTCCGCTCCGGGTTCAGGATGATCCTCGCCGCCGACGGGATCGACGTCGTCGCGGCGGTCGCCGACGGCGCACAGGCCGTCGACGCGGTCCGCCGCACCCGCCCCGACGTCGTGCTCATGGACATCCGGATGCCGCAGATGGACGGGCTGGAAGCCACCCGGCGGATCCTCGCCGGCCGACCGACCGATCCGGCAACCGACCCTGCGACCACCCCGGCAACCGCCCCGCGGGTCATCATGCTCACCACGTTCGATCTCGACCGCTACGTCTACGCGGCGCTGACCGCCGGGGCCAGCGGCTTCCTGCTCAAGGACGTGAGCCCCGAGCATCTGGTCGCCGCGGTCCGGCTGGTCCGCTCGGGCGACGCCCTGCTCGCCCCCGCCATCACGCGCCGCCTCGTCGAGCGCTTCGCCTCCCGGGACGACCGGGCCGTGGGCCTGCACCGCGACCTGGCCGCGCTCACCCGCCGCGAGCTCGAGGTCCTCGAGCTCCTGGCCAGGGGCCTGAGCAACGCCGAGCTCGCCGTACGGTTCCAGCTCAGCGAGGCGACCGTGAAGACCCATGTGGCGCGCATCCTGTCCAAGCTCCAGGTACGCGACCGCGCGCAGGCCGTCATCGTGGCCTACGAGACGGGACTGATCACCCCAGGCGTCGGCCGCGCCGACTCGTGACGCCGATCCTCCGAGAACCCGCGCGGTTCGCCCCGGCCACGCCGCCAGGTCAGACACCCGTCCCGGACGCGCTGGCACCCGGCGCCTTCCCGGCGACCTGCTCGAGCACCTCCCGCAGCGCGGCCCGTACGGACTCGTCGCCGATCAGCCCGTCCGGCCCCACCGCGTCCCGCGGCACGAAGATCCGCACCGGGCCCGGCGCCACGACGGCCGCGCCGACATAGCCCAACACGGTGGCGAGCGTGGCGTCCGCCCCGCCCCCTCGGCCCTCGGCGGCCACGTTGACCCAGGCGACCGGCTTGCCATAGAGCTCGCCGCCGCCGACCGTCCAGTCGAGGAGGTTCTTCAGGCCGCCCGGCAGCGATCCCGCGTACTCCGGGGTGCAGAACAGCACCGCGTCCGCCGCGCCGACGCGCCGCCGCAGCTCGGTCACAGCCGGGTGGGCCGCCTCGTCACCGTCGGGGACGAAGGCCGGCAGCCCCGCCAGGCCCTGGTAGAGATCCGCAACGACGCCGGCGGGAGCGACCGCCTGGGCGGTGCGCAGCGCGGCGGTGTTCGTCGAGCCGTCGCGCGTGCTCCCGGACACGAGCAGGATCCTCGTCTCGACACCCACCGCCACGCTCCTTCGCCTTCGCCGCCTCTGGTGCAAGGTTCTCCCTCGTACGGCCAACACGAGCCCCGATCTCGTTACTCCGGTTCTCGGCGCGGGCCTCGGGCACGTCGAGCGCGGGAGACAAGCCACACCAGCGGCACTCCGCCGGAACATGTTTTCCCTACTCGCCGGCATGTGTTCGCCATTCCGGCCGCTGACGCTCGACGGCCGTTCCAGCTCCGGTTAATCTCCAATTTCAGGAGGGGATCCTTAGCGCCGGCTGTTTGCGGCGTTCTGGCCAGGAAGGCATTTCTGGTGTCCCCTTTTTCTGCCGCCACCGCGCCGTTGCGGCGCGCACTGCTGGGCGCCGCGACGGCGACGGCCATCGCCGCGGCCATCGCGGGCTGCCAGCTCCCTTTCGCAGGCGGGCCGGCCCAGCCAGCGCCGCCGGCCCGGACCAGCGCCGCCACCGCGGCACCGGTACCGACGGCCACCACCGCCCAGCCGTCTACCGGTGACGCGACGTTCACGGCGGCACCATCGCCGTCGGCCAGCCCGTCGGCGACGACGCCGACCTCGCAGACAAGGCCCGCCACGTCCACGCGTCCCGCGGCGCCGCCCGCCACCAGCCCGGCCTCGCGCCCGGCACCCGTACCGGTGGGGGCGGGGCGCATCAGGCCCGGCGTCGTCTACTCCGGCCCGGCGACGCACTACGACGCGGACGGCGGCGGCAACTGCATGTTCGACCGGCTGAACGATCCCGCCATGCCGGTGGTCGCGATGAACGAGCTGGACTACGAGAACGCCCGCGCCTGCGGCGCCTACATCGAGGTCAAGGGGCCGGGCGGGAGCACCGTTGTGAAGGTCACCGACCGGTGCCCGGAATGCGGCGCCGGTCATGTCGACCTGAGCCCGCAGGCGTTCGAGCGGATCGCGGGCGGCGTCCCGGGGCAGGTCAACGTCACCTGGCGGCTGGTCAGCCCGGCCAGCCTCGGCCCCGTGCAGTACCAGATCAAGGACGGATCGTCGGCATACTGGCTGGCCATCCAGGTCCGCGACCACCGCAACCCGGTCGTCTCGCTCGAGGTGCGTGTGAACGGGTCGTGGGTCGCCCTCGGACGCGAGATGTGGAACTACTTCGTCGCGCCCCAGGGACTCGGCCCGGGGCCGTTCACCGTAAGGATCACCGATCTGTACGGCGAGCAGCTCGTCCATACGGTGAACCTGGCGCCCTCGGCCGTGCAGACGACCAACAGTCAGTTCGCCCAGCACTGAGCACGGTCACCGCGCGGCCGTCACCGGGACGACAGGTCCTCACCGCGCGCAGAGCTCGGGCACGACTCTCGCGCGGGGCTCATGCAAGCTACTGAGGCGGATCGGACGGCGGTGGGACCCGGCTGTCAGGCCTGGGGCCCACGGTCGGCTGACCGTCGGGCCCGAAACTGACGACCAGTCGGGCGCGTTCCGCGAGCAGGGCCTTCTCCCGTTCGCGCATCGCGGTCGCGCCGGCGAAGTCGCCGGCGTCGAGGGCGGCGTCCTTCGCCGCCCTCGCCTGGTTGAGCTGTGCGGCGATCCTCCGCGCCTTCATGTTGGCCTCGGCCAAGACGGACTGTGGCGTGATGGTTGCCGGGGCCGGCGCCACTTCCGCCGGCGCGGCGACGATGGCGTCGAGAGCGCGGCGGCGGGCCTCCTCGAGGTCGATGCCGACGCGGTAGAGGACCTCGGCGGCGACACCCGAGCGCTCGGCCAGCAGCCCGAGCAGGAGGTGCCCGGAGTCGACGTAGGTGTGGCTGAGCAGCAGGGACTCACGCAGCGAGGTCTCCAGGACGTGCTTCGCGCGGGGGGTGAACGGGATGTGCGTCATCGACGCGGGCTCGGTCACTCCGACGACCGCCTCGACCGCGGCCCGGGCGTCGGCCAGTGTCAGGCCGAACGAGGCCAGGGCGACGCCCCCGGGCCCGGCCTCCTCGTGCACCAGGCCGAGCAGCAGGTGCTCCGTGCCGATCCTGTCGTGGCCGAGCGCCTTTGACTCCTCCTGCGCGAGGACGACGGCACGCCGGGCACTGTCGGTGAATCTCTCGAACATCGGCGGTCCCCTAGACGTATCCGTATTCCCCCCGTTCCAGGTTAGATCGTCACGCCAGACGGCGCTGGCGTGGTCAATGAGGCGCAGGAACAGCTGGGTGACACCCGGTTCTCAGCGGAACCTCCTGGGAGAGCCCAGCTGGGCTTGACCTCGGTCGATGAGCGGAATTGTGTGTGGTCATGGTCGAGACAAACGTGGCTCAACGGATGTGGCGGCTGTTCGAGCCGGTGCACGCCGTCACCTACTTCGCGCCAGCCAGCCTGGCGGCGTGGGAGGACGCCGGGCTGCGGGGCTACTGGCGCGGGTACTTCGCCGGCCGGACGGCACCGCTGGGGCCGGTCGAGGCGGGGCCGGTCGTCGGCGCCTTCTTCGGGTTCGCGCCCGCCATGGTCGCCAGGGCGCTGCCGGACGTCTGGACCCGGATCTCCCCGGAGAAGGCGCTGGCCGTCCGGCTCGACGGCGCCCGCGCTGCGCTCAGCCCGCTGGTCGCCGGGACCGGCGCGGACGACCTCGCGGAGCTGGCCGCGCTGCTGCGGTCCACGGTCGACCGGACGCCCGTCGCCGGCCGGGTGCTCGGCGCCGCGAACGCCGCGCTGCCCTGGCCCGACGACCCACTCGGCGCCATCTGGCACGCCGCCACCATCCTGCGGGAGCACCGCGGCGACGGGCACGTCGCCGCCCTGGTCACCGCCGGTCTCGACGGCCCCGAGAGCCTCGTCTGGCGCGTCAGCATGGGCGGCACCGACCGCGCCTTCTACCAGCAGATCCGCGGCTGGACCGACGACGAGTGGGACGCCGCGGCCGACCGGCTGCGGGCTCGCGGCTGGCTGACGACCTCTCAGATCGCCGATCCGAGAGGGACCCCGGCCGCCGGCGCGCCGACCGAGGCCGCGCTGGCCGCCGCCCGCGATCTGGAGGCGACGACGGATCGCCTCGCGAGCCCGGCCTGGGACGCGCTCGGCCCTGCCGCCGTCGACCGCGCCGCCGCGCTGCTGGCCCCGGTCGCCCAGGCCGCGGCCACACTGCTGATGTGGCCCAACCCCGTCGGCGTCCCCGACCCGCGTGCCGCCAATGTCCACTGACACGCACAGGTGTCGGCCGACACGCCACATCACCGTCATCGGCTGACGTCGTCCGGGAACTGATGTCGCGCGTCCCGGCACCGGCACGAACGGCGGAAGCCCCGGAATCGGCGCGACGCTCCGCTGAGACCGACGAGCGCGGCGCGGCGGGACCAGGCCCGCGCCGCGAGGCTCCGGTCTCAGCAGGCCTCGCGGACCCTTGCCTCCGGCGACCGATCGCTGTCGCGGGTGCCCGCGACAGCCGCCGGCGCGGCCGGGCGGCGATGCGGACTCACGCTGGGTGGCCGCCGCCGTCCCGCGGGGCGGCGGCGCTGAACGGGCCGTTCGAGCAGGTAGTACGACGCGGCCGCGAGTGCCACCGAGATGGCGCCGACGACCAGGATCGCCGGCCACCGGCCGAGTGCGCCGGTCAGGTCGTCGCCCCAGTGGGCGACCACCGGAAAGTGCCAGAGATAGAAACCGTAGGAAATCCGGCCGAGCCAGGCCAGCGGCCGCGCGGCGAGGGCGCGGAACAGCCAGCTCGCCGTCGTCCCCTGCTCCACCGCGAGGATGACGGCGCCGGCAAGCAGCGCGACGACGGTGTAGCCGCCGTAGGACAGCGAAGTCGGCCGTGGGCCCCAGCCGTTCGGCGCGGTCACCGTCGCCACGGCCAGCAGCACGAGCGCGGCCGGGCCGACCACGGGCAGGACGGTCCTGACGCGGTCAAGGCGACGCTGCCACGCGAGCACCGCGACCGCGCCGCCCTCCCCGTCCACGCCGCGCCGGGCCGCTCGCAGCCAGGCGGCCAGCGCGCAGCCGACCAGCAGCGCGTCCGCGCGGGTGTCCAGCGCGAAGTACGTCCGTGTACCGGACGCTCCGAACGCGATCAGAACGTCGCGCCACACCATGACGGCGGCCACCCCGCCCAGCAGGACCATGGGCAGCCGGCGGGCGAGCCGCGGCCGGCGGCACAGGGCGAGCAGCGCCAGCGGCCAGAGCAGATAGAACTGCTCCTCCAGCGACAGCGACCAGGTGTGCCCAAGCCAGCCGGCCCCCGTGCTCTGGCTCACCACCTGGGAGTAGTCGTTCACATACAGCATCGAAGCGGCCAGGCTGTGGAGAAACTCGGACCGCTCGCCCGCCGTGCCGATGCCCAGGAGCACGACCACCGTGACGCCCACGAGGGCCAGGAGCCAGAACGCGGGCATCAGCCGGTAGGCGCGCCGGACGTAGAACCGCGCGAGGGACACCCCGCCGGTCCGGTCCCGTTCGGTCAGCAGCTGTCCGGTGATCAGGAATCCGCTGAGCACGAAGAACACGTCGACGCCCAGGTAGCCGCCGGGCAGCGAGTCCATGTGGAACACGAGCACGCAGAGCACCGCGAGCGCCCGGATGCCGTCCAGCGCGGGGTTGTAACCGCCAGTCCTGACGCCGCCCCGCTCGCGGGCTCCGGCTGTCCGAACGGCCTGCCCACGGGGGCCGGCTGGGCTGGTCGGACCGGCTGGCTGGAGGCCCGGGCGCGACTGGTGGGGCAGCCTCGACTGGCCGGGCAGCCGCGGCGGCGCCGGGCCGGCCAGCAGGGTCCCCGCCCGGGTGTCCTCGGCCGCCGGGCGGCTGCGCGCCACCGCGTTCACGCGGCGCTGCCCGCGTTCCGAGTCGTGTCCGTGCTCCGCCATCCGCACTCCCCTCAGAACTGTCGGACTGCCCACTTACTGGCCGTTTGTACCCTTCTATCCCGCTAGCCTTGGGGTCGCCTGTCAGGCGGGCCTGGCGTCCGCGACGGCGGCACTGACCGTGGGCAACCGAGACGCTACTCAAAGGACTCGTCGATGCCCGCCCACCGATGTGGGCCGAGCCGCCATGGATCACACCGATCCCTCGCCCTCGATCAACCGACGACGCGGGCAGCCGATGACGCGGCGATCAGTCGGGCACCAGGTAGGCGGCGCTGGCGGGGCTCTTCCGGACTCGGCCTACCAGCGGGCGAACGAATCGCCAGAGCTGGCCTGGGGCGGCTGCTGCCGGCGGAGACAGGGAGCCTGGTCGTAACGACGCGCGACGCCCACGCCGACGCCGACGCCCCAATCCCAGGCGGGCTGTGACATTGGGCGGCGAAGGAGATGCGCAACCGTCGGCGGTCTCGCCCACGGAGCCACCGACCGGGAGCGCCACGGGCAAACGATCTCGGTACCCGTGGATACGCCGTCGCGAGGTCACCGCCCGGCACTGGAACTCACGGCGCGTTCATTCGCGTGACCGCGCTCGCGTCGAGAGCCTCGGCCTCGTCCAGGAGGCGAGCATGGCGATGTTCAACATCGCCCGGTCCCGCACGCCGCCGGCCGCGCGACCGTCGCCAGCACCAGGCAACCCCGCTCATGGCAGCGTCGGCTGGTCGGCGCGGTGTCCACGGGTCGGGCATCGCCCGTGGTCGCCTTACCTCGGCTCGGATATCCGCACCTCGGATATCCGAGCCATATCTCCCGGTTAGCCCCGGATGACGTCCTCAACGGTGGTCGCCGTGACCGCACGACGGAGCCACAGGTCCAGCTGGTCCGTGTCGGCGCAGGCCAGGATCCGCTCGCGGATCGCGTCGGGCACCGGCACGGCGCGGCTCTCCAGAACCAGCAGCACGGACCTCGCCTCGCCGCGAGCCTCGCCGCGAGCCTCGCCGCGAGCGTCGGCCTCGTTGAGCATCTCGTCGTTGTACCGCTTGCCGACAGCCGTGGTCATGACAAACGCCTCCCATCGGGCCCGGGCCGGTTCGGGCAGACTGCCCACGGTCACGTTATGGTAAAAGATCTTCGCGCTCGGTTCCAACGTCACCGTCGCCAAGCAGTTCGTTCTGCACCCAGTCGGGCAGGGACTGGTCGAGCCGGAGCAGCTCGAGCGGCGTCTCGTGGGCGGAGGTGGGCATACCGCCACCATGCCTGATGGGTCCGACAGGTCTGGTTCGGGTGGTGAACCCCCCGATTGACCCCGCGGCGGCCACCAGCGCGAAAAACAGTGGCCCACGCCGGCGGCGGTGCCCGACCATTCCCTGGCAGGAATTGTCGCTGTCCGCGCCGGTCGTGAGCATCAGCCGCATGGACATCGGTGTGCTGCTTCCGACCGGGGCCGCCCAGTGGGGCGCGGACGGCGACCCTCGAGAACTCGTCGCCTTCGGCCGCCAGGCCGAACGCCTGGGATTCTCCTCGCTCTTCGTCAACGACTCCCTGATCAGCCCGCGCATCGAGGCGCTGACGATGCTGGCCGCGCTCGCCCCGGCGACCGAGACCGTGACCCTGGGAACAGGCGCGTTGCTGCCGTTCCTTCGCAGGCCGATCCAGGCCGCACAGTCCCTGGCGTCGATCGACCTGCTGTCCAGCGGGCGGCTCACGGTGGCCGTGGGGGCGGGCTTCCCCGGCCGTTTCGGGCGACTGTTCTACACCCTGTCCGAGGTGCCGTGGGGACGGCGCTTCGCCCGGCTGGACGAGACGGTCGCGTTGTGGCGGGCGCTGTGGAACGGCGCCAGCTCCTTCCACGGCGAAATCCTCAGGTTCGACGACCTCCCGCCCGCGACCAGGCCGTTCCAGGCAGGCGGCCCGCCGATCTGGCTCGGCGGCGCGACCCCGGCCGCGCTGGCCCGCGCCGGCCAGATGTACGACGGGTGGCTGCCCTATCCGCCGGACCCGGCCGACTACGCGTCCGGGCTGCGGGATGTTCGCGCGGCGGCGGCCGACGCCGGCCGTGCCGCCGAGGACATCACACCCGCGCTGTTCGTCTCGGTACGGATCGACGAGGACGTCGAGAGCGGCCGCCGGACCCTGGACGACTACGCGCGGGCCACCTACGGGATGCCGCTGGCGGAGTTGGAAAAGATCCAGGCGGTGGTCACCGGCTCCGCCGACCAGGTTCTGGCGGGCCTGGCCCGGTACGTCGCCGCTGGCGCGCGCCACATCGTCGCCCGCCTGGGTGCCCTGGACCTGCGCTCCCAGCTCGACCAGCTCGAGCGGATCGGCGCCCTGATCCCCGCCATTGCGCGGTCCTGAGCTCAGCGCGGCGCGAACCTGTCGCCGTCGCGGCTGATGCGCATGGCCCGCTCGCCGCCGAAATGGGCGGGGATGACCAGGGCGTTCCCGTCGGCGGCCTGGCCGAGAACCCGCTGACGGGTCCGCGCCGCCTGCCGCGGGTCGTGGCAGAAGCAGCTGGACACCCGCGGCTCCCAGAACTGGGCGGGGCTGTGCACGAGATCCCCGGCGAGGATCGCCCGCTCGCCGGCCGACTCCACGCTGACGATCCCGGTGCCGGGGGTGTGACCGGGCGCGAGGTCGATGCGCAGGTTCTCGTCGATGGTGTGGCTGTTGTCCCAGATCTCGGCCTGGCCGGCTAGGGGATCAGCCGCCGCGTGCTGACCAGGACCCTGCGCGTCCTGGAGGCCGAGAGATACATCCTTCGCGCGACGCTCGGAGACAGGCCCGTCCGGGTCGAGTACTCCCTGACCGAGCGCGGGCTCTCCCTGCGCGAACAACTCCTCCTGCTCGGCCGGTGGGCCGTCGACCGCCACGAGAGTGACGCGCGCACGGCCGCTCAGAGATAGCTCCTCGGCCCGAAACGACCCGGTTCAGGCGACCCTCAGCGTGCGTTTGAGACGTAGGGGTCGCGCAGCGGCTGCGAGGTGTGGGCGGTGCGGATCGTCCGTTCGGCCTCGGCCGCGGAGCCCGCGGCGACGTAACGCTGGGTACGGCCGTGTCCGATCTCCTCGATCAGTCCGGCGGCTTTGAGGCCCTGTAGGTCTCGTATCGCCTGGTCACGAGTCAGTCCCTCGTCACGGGCGTATGTCGCCCGGCGAGCGCCTTCTGGGCGGGTCGCGGCGTAGAGGGCGGCGACCGACCGCTCTCCCAACCTGGCCGCGGCGACCTGGTCGGCCAGGATTCGCCAGACCTCGGCCGCCAGGTCGAGCCGCCGCTGGACGAGTTGTGCCCGCAGATGATGTGCGCGCAGGCAGAACCGGACCCAGCCGTGGGCGTCCCGCCCCGGCAGGTAGCTTCCACCCTGTGTTTCGGTCAACGCCACGTAGTACATCGCCGTGTTGTGCGGCGACGAGCCGAGCCATTCCTCGATGCTGGCGAACTCGGGAGCCAGGATCAGCTCTCGCGTGAGCACCAGCGTCTGCAGGCAGCGTGCCATCCGGCCGTTGCCGTCGCGCCACGGATGAATGCTGACCAGGTTCAGATGCGCCATCGCCGCTCGGACAACAGCCGGGGCGTCAGGGTCGCCTTCCTGAAGCCAGGCGCAGAACTCGTCCATCAGCTCCGGAACCTGCGCCGCGTCCGGCCCGGTGTAGACGGGCGGGTTGTCCGGCGCGCCGGCGACCCAGACCGGGCCGAGTCGGTACCGGCCGGGCGACCGGTCGAGCTCGCCACGAAGCATCATGAAATGTAGCGCCGACAGCAGCATGGGGTGATAGCTGAACACCTCGAACCTTGCCGTCTGGAGCACATAGGTCAGGGCGTCCGCGTAACCCGTGACGGCTTCCCGGGTCTGCCGGTCGTGCGGGTTCGGCATCTCCTCGCCGGCCACGACGGCCTCCGCGTCGGCAACCTCGACGGTGTAGCCCTCGATCGTGTTCGAGCCCCGGATCGCCCCCGCTATCAGGCTCCGCCGCAGCTGCCCCAGCCAGCGCCTCGGCTCGCCTACCTGATGGCGCAGATCGACGCGGAACCGCTCGAGCTCTGTGAGGACCCGCTCATCGGCCGCGTCGATCTCTGGCACGCGAAACAACATACGACGATGCTACGCGCCTCGTAGCATCGTCCGCCGCATCTGACTCTGGTCACCGAGCTACCGCGCCGCACGACGGCGACGGCCGGGCCACCGCAACCGCCCAGTCCGCGCCGACGAGGAGACAAAGAGGCAAAGAGGCAAAGAGGTAGTTGCTATCACTCGCGGCCAGCCTCTTGGTCTCGTCGAACCACGACACCGCGGGCGGGCACCTGAGCATCGGCCGACGGTAGGTGTGCTGGTTCACTCCTGGTGGCACGGTTCGGCACCAGGCTCGTCCGCCTCACCGGCAACCGCCGCGGGGCTGGAGCACGCACGGCAGATGTCGGCGAAGACGTCGACGAACGGTCGGTCGTCGACCGTGCGCCAGACGACGGCCAGTTCGCTGGGCGGCAGTCCGCTGACCGGCCGGCAGATGACGTCATCGCGGTGGTAGATCTTGGCGTTGCCCGCGGAAAGCAGGGTGATCCCTGCTCCGGAGGCGACCGCTTCGAACGACTCCTCGGCGGTCTCGGCCTCCCCCGCGATGACGGCTGGGGACTGCCGGGCCGACGCCCCGAGCCAGAAGTCCCGCTGGGCGCCAGCCGTCCTCGGCAACGCGATGAAGGGCTCGTCGGCGAGCTCGGCGAAGGGCACCGCGGGCCGGCCCGCCAGCCGGTGACGAGGCGCGAGCGCGACCCAGACGTCCTCGCGGGCCACGACCCGCCAGGAAAGCGCGCCCGTGTCGGGCACCGGTAGCCAGGCGATCGCGACGTCCACCTCGCCGCCTGCCAGGCCAACGGTGGGGTCGGCCCAGGAGACCTGACGGAAGACCAGCTTCCAGCCGGGAAGCCGCTGTCGCATCCGCGAGGTGACGGCTGGGATGAGCCCGCGACCGATCCGCGTCTGAAATCCCACCCGCACCGTCGTTCCGGCCTGGGCCGACGCCGCCGACACCGCGAGCAGCGCCGCCTCCCAGTCCTCGGTGAGCCGCCGGGCAAGCGGCAGCAGGGCCTCTCCGGCCGGGGTCAGCCGGACCGTCCGCCGGTCCCGATCAAACAGCACAATCCGCAACGACCGCTCCAGGTGGCGGATCTGCTTGCTCAGGGCCGGCTGGGAGATGAACAGCCGCTGGCTCGCCGCCCGGGTGAAGCTCTGCTCCTCGGCGACGCAGAAGGCACGCGAAGTAGTCTTTAAATATGACGAGGTTGGACGGGATGCGACTCGGCCTGTACCGCCGGTATTCGCTGCTTGTCGGTGGAGACGACGCACTAGAGCGTCAGGACGAGGACGGCCAGGACTACGCCGCAGAGTTCGGTGGCGAAGTCGTGAAGACCTACGAGGACAAGAAGAGCGCGTGGCGTAAGAAGCGGATCGTGCAGCCTGACGGCCGGGTGATCCTTCGCGTGATCCGGCCTGACTACGCGAACATGCTCGCCGATCTTCGCGCCGGAGTCATCGACGGCGCGGTGGTCTACGACCTGGACAGGCTTACGCGCGACCTCCGCGACCTGGAAGACGCCATCGAGGTAGTGGAGCTTTACGGCCGTCCGATCGTCGGCCCCGGTGTGGACCTGACGACCGACCACGGCCGAGCGAACGCCCGCGCGCAGGCCGTCTCCGCGAACAAGGCGAGTCAGGACACGTCACGGCGCGTCAAGCGAGCGCACCGCCAGCAGGCCGAACGTGGCGTACCGGTGGGGTCACGCCGTCCGTTCGGCTGGAAGGCCGACAAACGGACGTTGGAACCGGTCGAAGCCGAGGCGCTGCGCGTCGCCGTCCGCCGGATCATCCAGGGCGTACCGCCCGCCGCGATCATCCGCGAGTGGGACGAAGCCGGTTTTCTGAGCGCCACCGGAGTCCGCTGGCGTAAGGCCACGCTGATGAAGATCCTTCGGAATCCGCGCCTGTGTGGCCTGCGCGGCCGGGGCGTGCAGACACCAAACGAACACGGCCAGGTATCCGAGCGGATGGAAGTCGTGACCCGTCGGGTCCGCAGGGATGGCCAGGTCGTCACCGAACCGGTCACCGGCCAGTGGGAACCGATCATCAGCGTGTCCGAGTGGGAAACGCTCACCGCCGTCATCGGGGACCACACGACCGCCGCCCGAGGGTCAAACGCTCGCCGCTACCTGCTCACGGCCATTCTGCGATGCGGCCTGTGTGGGGGCGGGATGCGCTGCTCCCCGCCGTCCGGAACCCGCACGTCACCCACCTACCAGTGCGCGGGGGTCCTCAATGGTGGGTGCGGCAAGGTCGCACGCAACGGGCCGCTGACCGAACGACACGTGTTGGCCGCCGTCTTCGCGAAGATCGAACTAGAGACCGCGCAGGCTGTCGCCGATATCGCCCCGTGGGGCCGACAGGCCGAGCTCGACGAGGTTAAGGCCACGATCGCCGCGACGAACGCCGCATGGACGGCCCGCCCGCGTCAGATCGACCCGCAGGACTATTTCAGCGTCCTGCCCGACCTACGGGAACAGGAACGCGAACTGGTCGCCGATCGCAACGCCTACCAGGTCGCAGCCGCCAAGGCCCGTTCTCGCCCGGCGGACATCGAGGCCGAGTGGGAGACCTACACGTTGGCACACCAGCGCGCGATCATCGCCGAGCACCTACGCGCGGTGGTCGTGCACCCGGCAGGCAAGGGCAGACGGCCGTTCAACCCGGATCTGTTGGAGCTGGTCTGGCGCGACTAGCCGCCGTCCCCGTCGGCCAGGACCATACCGAGCAGACCCGCCACCCGGGCCCGCTTCTGCGCCGACCACGCCGGAGCCTTCGCAGCCTGCACACGGCCCCAGGCACGAGCATCCGCCGACAGCACACCCCCGCCGGACGACCCGCCCCGCAGTGGGCCGTCATTCGGCGGCTGGCGGTCCCACCCACCCACCCCCACCGGCGTGGACACACCATCCGCAGCCACAACCGGGGCAGGAACCGGGGCAGGAACCGGGGCAGGAACCGGGGCAGGAACCGGGGCAGGAACCGGGGCAGGAACCGGGGCAGGAACCGGGGCAGGAACCGGGGCAGGAACCGGGGCAGGAACCGGGGCAGGAACCGGAATCGAACCTTCGGTGCTCACCGCGTCGGCGGCCAAGTGCCCCGTGCCGTCCGTAGCGCCTGAGGCGTCGTCCAGGTCGAACGGCAGGGCGATTTCTCCCGCGAGCCGTCCGGCAGGTCGCTGCCTCACGGGTCCGTCCCCGCGTCACCGCCACCGGCGGATGGGTCGCGACCACGTCCGGCATAGCGCCACTGCCCGATGACCTCCGTTTGCGGATCGCCGTCGGGGCGGCCGAACTCATCGAGGACGACCGGCGATCCGTCGCCGTCCAGGCCGAGGGCACGGCCGCCCAGTGCCGCCGCGAGCAGCCGTGACCAGCGCCGCCGCACCCCGCGTAGCTGGCGGAAGGTGGTGGAGTATTTCCGCGATTTGGTGAGCCAGTGGCCGCCGAAGCCGAACGAGTGTGACCAGCGGATGAGCCCGGATACTCGGCCTGCTGGCCGTCCTGCTGCCGCATCCAGCGCTTCCGCGAAGGCCCGGTCGGTGCCGAGGCGCCAGCACGTTTCCACGAGCCGCTTTGTGTGTTCGCGCAGGCCGAGGCGGGCGAGGTGGCGCAGTGACCGGACCGGCCCGTTCAGTGCCCCCGAGTCGGTGACGGATTTGGTCAGGTATTTGGCCAGGTAGTTGCCGACCTTGACGGCGTCGGTGTCGGAGCCGAGGCGGATGCGGCGGATGTCGACCTGTCCGCCCCAGCGCACCGCCCACCCGTCGACCGACGCGGCGACCGGCAGCGCGCCCGAGCTGTCGAACAGTGCGACCGCCGCCGGGTCGGGCGCCGCCACCGAGACCGAGGCGACGACCGCGCGTAGGCAGTCCGCGATCAGGTCCCCGTGTGCCCAGTCGGGCGGGGTGGTCGGTTCGCCGGAGGGGTCGCGGCCGTCGACCCGGACCACGACGTGCAGGTGCACCAGGCCCCGGCGTTGCATCTCCGCGACCTTGACGAACGACACCCGCACCTGACGGCGCAGTCCGGTGACGGTCAGCCCGACGGCCGAGGCCACCGCGGATTCCAACCTGTCGCGGGTGGCCTTCCACAGCGCGGGCACCATCGCGTTCCAGACCACCGCGCGGCTGTAGCCGAAGCAGCGCGCGCACAGCGGTTCCCCGAGCCGCCGGTCGTCGCCGCTGTGGCGTAGGTGGCAGGACAGCGCACGGCCGTGTTCGCAGGTCCCGCGACGCTGCCGACACACCTGGCTGTCCGCGCCTTTGCCCGCCCGGCGGGAATGGACCGGGCCGAAGGACGGGGCGGTCAGCGTGACGAACCAGGCAGGCCCGCCCGTGACCGCAGCCGCGCCGTCGGGTCCGGTGTCCAGGCCGCGCACGACGATGCGCCGCGCGTCGCGCTGGTAGAGCTTGGAGCAGTCCGGGCAGGCCGACGCCCGCCGGTTGTTACACCGCACGTGCACCGTGGGCGGGGCGGAGGCCCGCCGGATCTCACCGGTCGCCAGGTCCACATGGTCTGACCGTCCGGAAAGGCGGATCGGGCGTACGCAGCCGTCCGCCGGCTTGTCCGGGCCGGTATCCGTAGCCACAGGTCACCCCTTTGGGCGCGTCGAGGCAGCCGCGACCCGCGCGACCACCGAGGGCGCGCGGCGCAGCAGAGAAGAGGAGGAAGAGGGAGCCGGGGGCCGGTTAGTCGGTGAGGGGTTGGCCGTCGTCGTCGAGGCCCTGACGGCGTCGCCAGTCAGCCGCCCACGACTCCCACGCCTGCTGATCCGACTCAGAGATCCGGGGTGGTACCGGCGGAGGCGGCACCGGCGGCCACACCCGCCCCGGCAACAGCTCCGGCGGGGGCGGCGGTGACCAGCCGCGCAGCGGCACCGTCGGCGGGTCCACCGGATCAACCGGCCGTTCCGCCCGCCGCAGCGCCGCCGGGGGCGGGACCGCGCTCACGTCCGGCACCCAGCCCACCACCGGCCGCCGAGGAGCAGACGGAGCCGGGCGGGGAGCGACCACGGGCCGCGCCTGCTGTTCCGGCGGTTCCACGGGGTCGGGGGTGACGGCGGGGTGGCCGTAGCGGGTGGCCACGGTGTGGATGTCGTCGTCGTCCTGCCACGCCGCCCGGACCAGCACCGGAATCGGCGCCTCATCGGTACGGACGTAGCCCGTACCCGCACGGTCCATCGGGATCAGTTCGGCGTGGGCGCCGGCCGCGTGCGCGCCCCGGCCAAGGACAAGATCAACCTGGCCGTCCTCGGACATCCGCAGGCAGACCCGGACCGGGAACAGGTCCCGCCACGTCAGCACGTCCTTACGCGGGTCCTGCACGCCGCCGACGACGACGAAGCCGGGCGCCCGTCCTTGGGTGAGCAGCAGCGGCAACGATTCGGCCACCCGACGGCGTACCGCCACCGGCCCGTAGGCGGTCAGAAACGCGATTTCGTCCACCAGGACCACGACCAGCGGGTCACCCGGGGTAGGCCGATGCACCCGGGCGACCCCGCGCAGCCGGCCGGCACGCCGGGTCATCCGTTCGGCCGCTTCGTCGAGGAGATCCGCGATCGCTACCGGGTCCCAGGCGAACCGGGCGAACAGCGGCGCACCGCCGGCCAGTTCCATCCCGCCTTTGGGGTCGACGGCCCAGATCTCGACGAGACCGGCCCGGACCGCCGGGGCCAGGGCGCGCACGATCGCCCACAGGACCGAGCCCTTACCGGCCCCGGTAGCGCCGGCCACCAGGACATGCGAGCCGGCCAGCGGGAGCAGCCAGCGCCCGCCATCCTCGCGACGACCCACCGGCACCGCCGACAGATCCACCCCACCAGCCAGCCGAGACGTCCGACGAGCCGGACGCACCGGGGCGGGCATCGCAGCCGGCAGCAGCGACCAGGCGTCGGCGTCGAGCCCGTAGTCGTCGAGCCCGTCATCGTCAGCGGCCGTGTCGTCGACGGGAAGGGGTTCCGGGTCGACCGTGCGGCGCAGCGATTCCCGTAGTCGGACCGTGACCGTGGCCCGTCCGGCGTGACGGGCATCCGCCGCCACCGTCAGACCCCGGGCGCCGAGGGCCGCCGCGAGCCCAGGGACCGCCCGTTCCAGATCGGCAATCGACTGTCCCGGGCGGACCTGCACCGCCAGGACCGCACCCGCCGCCGAGCGGCGCACCCGCCGGACGCGGGGAGTGCGCTCCCAGGAGATCGACAGTCCGCAGGCTCGGCAGGCCGCAGCCCACCGCCGCCGCCACCGGCCGCCGGCCAGCCAGCCCAGCAGCGCCCGGCGCGACCACGGCAGCGCGAACACGACGGCCACCAGGACCAGCAGCCCGACCCGGCCAGCCCCCGGGCCGAACACGCCCGCCAGCCACCACAGCACGACCAGCGCGACCGCTTCGCGCCGCCAGTCCCAGACCCAGCGGCCCACGTAGCGGGCCAGCATCCACGGCACCGACGGGCGGACCGTCAGCCGGAAACCCCGCGAAACCCGGCCCGCCCGGACCCACATCACCCGTGCCACAGCACACCTTCCGATCAGCGAAATTGGGTCCGAGGGAGACGGCGGGCGGCAGCCGAACCCGTCAGAGTCCGAGCCGCCGCCCGCCGTGTCTGTGTCAGCTCTCGCGCTTGCCCGCCGCCGGCGGCGGGGCGCCGGTGATCGGCCGGATCTCCTGCGCGGAGAACGCCAGCCCGTGCCGGCTACCCATCTCCCACGCCAGCGCCTTGAGCCCGACGAAGGTCACCGGCTGCCCGAGCGTCAGCCGAGGCGCCGAGGTGGCCGCGACCTTGACGCGCAGCGTCGAGGCCCCCGACCCGGCGACCGCCACCGTGACCTGGACCTCCCACAGCGGGACGCCGTCGCGGTTGGCCCGGTGCTCGCCCTGGTAGACCGACGCCTCTGGCTCACCCATGACCACGGCCGCGACAATCGCCCCGGGGTCGATCGGAAGTTCACGCATGACAACCACTCCATTTCGTTGGTGAAACGCACGGCCGCACGGCCGGGCGGACAGTTTCCGGGCAGGCAAAAACCACGCCCAGGGAAAGAGGAGAGAGAGGAAAGAAACGGGTCGTGAATGCGCTACAGAGGGCGCACCACGACCACCGGAACCGGAGCCACCGGCCCCGACGGCGAGCCGGAGCCGGCCAGCCAGCCGAGCGCGACCCCGACCACGACCGCCACGACGAAACCGCCAATCATCGCCAGGATCGTGACCGCTACCAGGCGTTCCGACGTGGCACGTGCCCGCTCGTCTTCCGGCGACCAGGGCCGGGCCGGCATGTGCGGGTCCATCTAGCCCCGCCTCCAGACCACGGCCGTCCAGACCATGCCCGCGCCCAGCGGTGCCGCCAGAAGGGGCGCGTCACCGGACAGTCCGGCCAGGGTCAGGTACAGACCGCAGACCCACAGAACGAGCGGCCAAAACCACGGCCGCCGATATGTGCGCGGCATACAGCCTCCCAGAAAGGCACCGGGCGGGGCATTCCCGCCGTGGTGCCCACACTGCGCCGAACCGCTGGCAGAAAGCTGCACCTCAACCCGGCCAATAACTGGTTAAAGACCGGCACCGGACCGGCCTGTTCCTGGCACCAGACCGGTACGCGAGTGGCACCGAACTGGCACGCGAGTGGTACACGAGTGGCACCAGACCGGTATCCGCGCACCTCACGCGCCCCCGACCGGCCGAGCGCGCCCAGCCGGCCCGGCAGACACCGCCGGCCGACACCCAGGCCACACCGCGACTAGCACCTAAGTGCTATCAGGGGGGCGAAAATCTTCGCGGACGTTCCAGCACTTTCCGACACCCGCCGACACCGGCAAACACTGCCCGACACTGCCCAACACGTCCCCAAGCATCCGAGCCGACCCGACGGCCTGCGGACGGCTATGACTTCCTCCGTTTGCATCGCAATCTGGGCACATGGCGACGTCTTCCCCCGGAGCCGGCACCCGCCCGGACCCCGCACCCGGCCACCACGCCATCCCAACCAGCGCCACCAGGACCAGGCCCGCGACCCATCCCCACGGACCGTGTCCGGCCGACCTGTCGCAGCGACGACAGGGCCTAGCGGAGGCAAACGGGCCTAAACAACAGGGAAACGGAGAGAATGGTTTCTGTTGCCCTGAATCCCCGCGATCAGGACAACACCACCGAAAGGAGGAGACGGCGGGGGACAGCGGGGGCCGACCAACGGCCCCAGCCGGACCAGCCATGACCAGCACCCAGCCCGACGTTCCGACGCTCACGGACCAGCTCCGCGCCGCCATGCGCCACGGTGTGCGCGCCGCCAGTCTCGCCGCCCACGCACCCGAACTGATCGACCTGCTCACCGCCGGCAGCCCCGGCAGCCGCGACGAACGCGCCATCGCGGCCGAGCAGATCATCCGGGCAGCGACCGAGCCCCTCGGACCCAACGTCGGACCCGCCATGCGGATCATGCTCGGACTCGAACCCGGAACCTGGCACACCCGGATCGAGACCCGCCGCGACCGCGCCGCCCACCTGCTCGACATCGCCCCCAACACGTTCCGCCGCCGCCGCCACGAAGCCACCTACCTACGCGACATCGCCTGGCAGATCTGGCAGACCCAGCGCGACGGCACCACGTGACACCCGGCAAGGCGGGGGCAAATGCCACCGCGGATTCCCTCCGCCGACACACGAAGGCGGGGGCACAGGCCACAAGCCCATGCCCCCGCCCCGGCCGGCATCCTCCACCCGGCCACGCACCGCCGCCACCCAGGCCCACACCCGCGAACCGCCATCACCGCCGCCGCCGAGACACCCGCGATGAGCTGTCAGTTCAGCGGCGCGTTGACCCAGCCACCACGACCCACCAGACGCCACCCCGCGCCACCGGACCTACATCCCCGGCCCCCGCGCTCATAGCTTCCGTCCGACCAGACCGTAAATCCCGATCTCCTCGTCCTTGTATTGATCAGGGTCGGTGTCCGGGCGCCACCGATGCACCGGCACGATCCCCGGATCCAGGATCTCCAGACCCGCCGGCACCAGCGCCGCAACCTCATCCCGGCTACGGACCTGCACCGTGATGCCCGCCTTGCGGTACGCCTCCACGCCCAGCCGGGTCCGCTCCGGCGCGAAGTCCCCGGTGCCATGGCTGAGCACCAGCAGGCTGCCTTTCGGCGCCGCCGCCACCAGATCGGCCACGATCGACGCCGGATCGTCGCTGTCTGGGACGAAGTGCAACACCGCGACCAGCGACAACCCCACCGGCCGCGACAGATCCAGCGTCGTGCCTACCGCAGCGCTCGACAGGATCGCCTGCGGACTCCGTAAATCGGCATCCACGAACGCCGTCCGACCCTCCGGCGAGCCGGTCAGCAGCGCCCGCGCATGCACCAACACCAGCGGGTCATGATCGACGTAGACGACCCGGGCTGCCGGATTCACTCCCTGAGCGATCTGGTGCAGGTTCGGCTCTGTCGGGATCCCCGTACCCACGTCCAGGAACTGATCCACACCGGCACCGGCCGCGAACCGCACCGCCCGATGCAGGAACGCCCGATTCTCCCGCGCGCTCGTCCGTAGATGCGGCACGACCCCCAGCGCCTGTTGCGCCGCTACCTGATCCGCGCCGTAGTTGTTCTTACCGCCCAGCAGGTAGTCGTAGACCCGCGCCGTCTGCGCATGCCGCACATCCACGACCTGATCAGCCTGGTCATCGATGCCGACGCCGACGAAGTCCCACGTCATGGCGCGACCCGCTCTCCCACTCCAGATACGCCGACCGCGCCGGGCCGATGCCAGTCATCCAACGCCCGCAGGCCATCCGCGACCCGGCCCAACATCGCCGGATCCGTGCTGAACGTCACCGGAAACCACGGCAGCGGCAGCGCGACCGCCACCCGCCTCCGTAGCGGCGGCACGATTTCTCCCGCAGGACATGGCCGAGGCGCCATCGAGCCCGCCACCCGCGCCCACACGACCTTTCCCCCGGACCGTGCCCGGTACCACGACCACCGGGCACTGACCGCCTCGACCAGCAACAGCCCGCGCCCGGTCTCCTCGTCCGCGCCAGCCTGGACGACCTGCGGCACGGTGGCGTCGTCGTGGTCCCACACCTCGACCAGAACGCTGCCATTGCCAGCCGACAGCCGCACCGCCACGAAATCGGCATCCGGCCCACTTGCCTTCACCGCGTTCGACGCCAACTCACCGACGACCAGTTCCACGGACTCGACCGCGGCCGGATCCACACGCCAGCCCCGCAGCGTCGCCACGGCACGCCCGCGCACCTCCGACACCACCGCCGCCGTAGGACGGAAACGAGCGACAGCGACACGCGGCGCGACCGAGCTCGCTTGCCTTGTATGGCCTGGCGCCGTTTGTCTGTCTTTCCGGGCCGCCGTTGCTATCGGCGGCGCATTCGCGGCCATCGTTCACCTCACGTCTGTTGACCAGCCGTCCACGGCGGGCGGCCAGCGCCGGATATCTACCGCCGGCCCGCGCCGATACCAGCACGAGAACCGGAGTTTCCTTAGCTCTACGGGGCGAGGCGCCGCGCCGTCGCAATGACCGTGTCCGGCCCGCGCGGTTCATCAACGATCGTGACGTCGATCGCGCCGAACCCGGCCGCCGACAACAGGCACCGCCATTCCCGCCCCGTGTGCTCATAGCGGATCACTGGCACAGTGATACCGCCGCCGAGCGCCACGATTTCCCGACGCGGCCCCGTCCCGTCGCCGACAGTCGCCGAGACCGCCAGCAGCCCGCCCGGCGTGAGCTTGGCGCCCACCAGGTCCAGCAGAGATTCCGCCGGGTAGAAGCTGAAGGCGCCGAAGCACGAATAGCAGACGTCGAACCCTACGCAGCCGGACAGGTACCGGGCCGCATCCACGCAGTGGAAGGCCGGTTTCGGCCACCGCGCCCGCGCCCGCCGGATCTGGCCCGCCGCCGGGTCGATACCGACGCCATCCGCGCCGCACCCGACGAGATACGCCAGGTTGTCACCAGTGCCGCAGCCGAGTTCGACGACCCGACGACCCCGCACGTCACCCAGAAGGCTTACGCCCGGGTCCATGGTGCTGTCCCGGGTCCAACGGAATGCGTGCGCGGACGGTCGGTCGCCGAGCCCACGCGTCCCGATCCGGACCCGAGCGTGTGTCTCCCAGGCCGCTACGTTGACTGCGAGGGCATCCGCAGCCCGAAACAGGCCGCCGCCTCCGCCAGATGCCGCCGGATCACCCCGGCCACGAACTCGTCCTGTGAAGGGTCGTTTATCCATCTCGTTGCCTGTTCGAGATACCAGGCGATGATCCACAGACGGTGCCAGCCCATCGCCCAGGCCTCAGCCGGCAATCCGCCACGCGGCATCGCCACCTCGGCCGCCCCTCCGGCGCGTACGTAGTCATCCATGAATCCGCGCAGCGCGTCGAGATCCGCCGGGCCGGTCGTCCCCTGCCAGGACACCAGATCCAGCAGACCCGGACCGACGAACGCCCGCGCCCAGTCCAACAGACGCCAGCCGTCCGGCCCGATGTGCACGCTCGTCGGATGAAACTCCGAGTGACACAGCCCGAACGGCGCCACCTCCGCCCCCCGCGCCCGCTCCTCCGCCACCGCGCCCAGCTCGCCAAGAAGCACATCGAGATCCGACGCATCCACCCATCGGTCCCGCGACCGCAACGCTGTCAGGCTCTCCAGAGCGCGGCCCGGGAGCGCCGCGAGCGCAGCGCCGTCCAACACCGGCAGCCAACCCGGAGCAGGCACCGCATGGGTCACCACAGCCGCCGCGGCTCCATCCACGTCGGTGGCGGCCCGGACCGCGTCGCCGAGATCTTCCATCAGCATCCCGAGTTCGCCATCCCGGCGAACGCTCGCCACCAGGTACGGCACTGGCATGCCCAGGGCGTTGAGGTAGTCCAGTACGTCGGACTCACCCGTGAACGGCTCCCGCGCGTACTTGAAGATCGCATGACCGCCACCTGGCAGGCTCACCCGCTCCACCCCGGACAGCACCCACACCCGGATAGGCGAGCGAACCGCCCGACCCTCCTCGGCGAGCTCCGCCAGCAAAGCGGCCAGCAGCGACCCCGACTCGTCCATAGACCGGTCCGTCCTTCCATTCCTCGGTACCCGTCAGGCCAGTCCGACCGGCGAGGCGACCCGTGCGCGACCATCGCCGGTCGGAGTCAGGGACCGTCAGTCCGCCACGCCCGCCCGCAGCGCCAGGATCGAGCCGATCCACTCCGCCTTGAACGCTCCGAGGTCCGACCGGAACCGCTCAAGATCCGCGCCGTACGGCAGAACCGCACCGCCGGACATGTTCGCCGACGACTGACAGGCATGCACGAGCCTGCCCCCGAGCGCCGCATGCGCCTTGATCGCGTCGCGTCGCCGGTACTCGTTGAAGAACCCGCCGTGGTACAGCCCGTCGATCCGGTCGCCCTCCGCCTCATCCAGATCGAAGACGACGCGCGCCGTGGCCGGGAAGAACCAGCACGGCCCGATGTCCGTGATCTCCCCCGACGGCTCCACCCGGTTCAGCGCCGCCAGCGTCGCCGACTCTCGCAAGATCCGAAGATCCTCCTCCGTCACCTCCGACAGGTCCGGGTCAGTCAGCCGCTCGCGGTCGAACAGGTGGCCGTACACCAGCTCGGCCGTCTCCAGGACATCCGCCGGGTCCGACGTCCGCCGCCCGTACCGATGCACGAATTCGAGCGCCTGCTGTTCCACCGCCGCCGTCTCCGTCTCCTCGGAACCCAGCAGCCGATCCACCACCAGATCCCAGTCGACGAGCAACCACGTCGGCGCCGCGCTGTGCCGGTAGAAGTAGGCGTCCGGGTCGATGCTCACCCGCGCCCCGTCCACCTCGATCCCCGGAATCCGGTTCCACGTCGGCGTGAACGGCTCACCCGTCCTGACCGTGATCTGACGCTGCGTTGGACTGTCCGTCATGGCGGTTCCTCCCGTCTTTGCGCCGCCAGCCCGCGAACCGCACATGTGAGGACTCGGTCGGGCGGAGTACCGGTGGTGAGTCGCCCTGTCGCGAATCGCCACAGCCATGACACAATCCGCACAGCTCGCAGGCACAGAGCGCAACTCCCAAGTGCGGCCCGCACGCACCGGCAAGTGCGTGCGCCGCCCGAACATCAGAAGGCCGGGGACGACACGTGGCATCTCACCCGCTGCCTGACGGGGCACTCGCCGAGTTTTCCGCGCTCATGCAACAGCTCGTCGCCGAGCACGCCACGAGTTACACCGACCTCAGCCGCCGCATCACCTACAGTCGTCAGCAGATCTCCCGCGCCGCCAATGGCCAGGAGGTCCCATCCGAAGGACTCGCCCGAGCGCTGGACGATGCCCTCAGCGCGGATCAACGCCTCGTCGGGTTGCGCGGCCGGGCGGATCGCGAGAGGCACGCGCGTAGACTTGGGATCAATCTGGCTGGCTTCACCCAGACCTCGGACGAGCAGGAGGAGGCCGGGTCAACGAACAGGCGCGCGTTCGTCACTGTCGACCCGGTCAGCGATGCGTTGCATGAGGAGAAGCCGACGGACCGCCGCGAGTTCGTTGCCCTGCCCGCACTTTCCGCACTGGTACCCGGGCAGAACCTACCCACCGACCGCTCACCGTCTATCGTTTCGATGTCCGACGACGCAGACAACGCGCTTCGCGCTCTTTCGCGCGCTGACGATGCTGCGCCCTCCGAAGTCATCGACCTCCTGTGGTCGGGCGTGCGCCGCCTCGCCCATGCCTACGGCGATCAGCTCACCTTCCTGGTCGATGATCTAGTCATCGCCCGTAAGGCAGCGTTCCGACTCCTCGACGACGCCACCACGCCAGCCAAGAGCCGGGACCTCTACTTCCTCGCCGGCATCGTCTGCGCGATGCTCGCCCACACCGCCCGCGACCGAGGCCAGCCCGACACCGCGTTGTCCTACCAGCACAGCGCGCTCCTCTGCGCCGACAGATCCGGCCACAGCGGACTACGCATCTTCGCCCGCACCGAACAGGCCGCCACCGCCTACTGGACAGGGCACCACACCGAGTCGGCCCGCCTCGCCCGAATGGCGACCGACGAAGCGCGTTCTGTCCGAGGCTCCCTGTCAGTCCTACCAGCTGTCCAAGAGGCACGTGCGTGGGCCGCCGCAGGACGAGCTGACCTCGCGACTGACGCCATCACCAGGGCCGCCGATCTCCGCGACAGCGTGACCCCGGACGACCTGGACGACATCGGCGGAATCCTCGCTCTCCCGCTACCCGAACAGCTCGGCATCGTCGCCGGAACGGCAGCGTGGCTCCCCAGCGCTCCCGACGCAGAACGCGCGGCCCGCCAAGCCATCCACGCGTTCCAGACAGCCGCACCCCACGAGCGCTCCTACAACTCCGAAGCAATCGCGCACGCCGACCTGGCACTTGCGTGCGTACGCCTCGGCTCCCTGGACGAAGCGGCAAGTGCCGTCGCCCCGATCCTCGACGTTCCACCTACACGCCGCGTACATCAGATCCAGACCAGCGTCGCCCGGGTCGCACACGCGCTGACTGACGCACGTTTCGAGCACTCCACCACAGCCCGCGACGCCGTCGCCGCCATCCACTCGTTCAGGGATGCCGGGTAGAAGATCGTCCGCGAATACCCGAGTCGAAGACCCTCCCCTCAGTTACCGATGCTCTTGATTGCCTGCGTGATTTCGTGAAGACTTCCTGTCGGTCTATGCATGACACCCCGAAAATCTGAAAGATCCACGGTGTAAGAAACCTCCGGAATCGTCCCGAATGGCCCGTCGGCCTTTACTGTAAAGGTGAAGGCCTCCCGGCCGCTCTCCGGAATTAGGTTGAACCCCTGGCCGAGAGGCCAGGTCAGCGAGCGTCCGGGGGCGAGGGAGCTGATTCCCTCCGCGAGGCGGACCTGAGCCGCATGTGCCCGGTCTCGCATTTGATCGATAGATGCCAAGGGCGGGTCAACTGCGACCGTCACGTTCAGTGCTACCGTCGGCCCGCTATTGCCAACAATCAGGTTCAGCAGAGTTCCGACGGTCTCATCAGGCCTGACGTCCACCCAGACGTACGGCTGCGCAGCATCAATACGTAGTTGCCGTTGAATTTCCGTTTGCTCTTCTGCGGCACGTGCCGCACGGGTCGCCGCACGCGTAGCCAGATGGCCGAAGTATAAAGAAAACGCGGCAATAGCTGCGGCCCCAATTGAGACCCCAGTTTCGACGTTCATCGGGCTGTGCCTCTTTTCTCGAATTCTTGCGGCCTCATTTGTTCGCCGAACACCAATTACGTCTCACCTGAGCCCGCCACTGAACGCGACGAACCCGGCCATCGCGGCAAGGATCCCGGTCCGCGTCATTGCCACCGCGCTGCCCGGATCCTTCGCATGCAGGTAGAAGATCGGCGCCTTCATCCATGGCACCGTGAGCACGACCAGCCCGCCGAATCCGAGCCCCAGCAACAGCGCCCGCTGCCATCCACTGCCGCGCCGGACCGCTCCCCCTTTGCCTGCCACGAGGAAGGTTGTACGCCATCGCCGCGCCGTGCCAGCGGCATGCCTCCGTTGGAGACAAGCGGAACCGCTGTCCGCCATCGGATGGGACGCCGGTGGCGACCATCCACCAGTGCGCAGGGCGCTGTCAACGAAGGGCGACGAAGATGGTCGAGTCTCAGGTGAGGCTTGACGACAAGATCGACCAAAAAGATCGACCAAAATCGCTGTCGCAGACTTTCTGTACGGGTTCAAGGGCGGCCTTCGGCCGCCGTGGTGGGGCGCGCCGTGCGCGCCGCACACGCCGCTCCGGGTGGGGCCCGTCAGCCCCGCCACGCCCCGGGGCCCCGCCTCGCTTCGCTCGGCACCCCGGGCGTGTCGGGTCTGCCACCCACCCGGAACGTCGGAGCGTCGGCCCGTCGCACCCCACCACCAGGACCATGAAGGCCACCGCGGAATCCGTCAGTAGGCAGCGCGAGCCCGTAGGCATGACAGTGAGCCGGGCGGGTCGGGTTTAGTGCTCGGGGGCCAGCCCCCGAACCCCCGGCCGCCTCCGGAGAGGGGGCAGGGCAGGGCGAGAGTCCGCGTGTCTCCTCCGGTGAGCAGGCACCCAGAGGGTTGCCACAGGAACCTCGACCGCGCAAGACCCGCACCATGGCCGCTGTGGGCGGTCGCCAGGCCGCGCACGCTCCGCACGGCGGACGACGAGTGTGAGCACCGACGGCGGAGCGCACCCGACCAGCCGGCCGCAGGTTCCGACGGCGGATCTTGCACGGCCGAGAACCCTGCGGCAAAGCAGAGCTTGCCTGCCCACCGGAGAAGCCCCGCTCAGCCGGGGGTATGACGGGGCAGAGCCCCGAGGCCCCGGGACACGGCGACGGCCGGCAGCCCCCGTGAGGAGAGCTGCCGGCCGCCGGTGGGCGGGAGGCGTCAGGCCCGGCAGGAACAGCGCGACGGGCGCCGGACGCGCAGCAGGTCCGCCAGGTGCATAACTTCCTCGGGGAGCATCCGCATGACCAGGCCGACCATCCGGGCACCGGCCGCACCATCGCCAGCCGCCGTGATGACCTCCCATACCGCGAGCTGATACGGAGTCAGCCCGGGGTCTGGAGCAACGTCGGTCCCGACCGCTGGCACCCAGCCACCCTCTTGCCCGTCGGCGTCGCCGGGTGTGGTCAGCGCGTCCGCCAGGTCAGGGACCGCGCAGGGCCGGACGGAGACCGCCACGGCCTGACCGGCTCCCTCCTGAAAGATCAGCGTGACCGTGGTCCCGCCGTACGGCCGCGACGCCACGTGATCCACCAGGATCGACGGCGGGAGCATCGAGACCGCGCCTACCAGGTCACGCGGGGTGGCACCCGAGCGCAACGTCACCCCATGCCGACCACCGCCAAGCGGAGTGACATGGGCACGTGGCCGAGCCGCCGGCCAGCCGTTCTCCCCGCTCACCGGGCCACCGCCACACGGGCCGCGCCGACCAGGGAGCCGACCAGGTCAGCACCGATCGGATCACCCGTGTCGATCCCGTCATGAGCCGCAAGCAGCCGCACGCCCTCCCGCCGCAGCATGCCCAGAACCGCCGACCGGCCCGCGTCCATCGCCGCGATGCGGTCGATCGAGTCGACCACGACGACGTCGTAGCCACCGGTCCGGACCATCCGCAGGACCGCCGCCCAGGCAGCAAGCCCCCCACCGAGCTGGCAGACCGAGCCGCCCGCCGTCCAGCCCCGCGCCGCGCACGCCGCCTGAAACACCACCTGCTGATCTGCCACGTCCGGCGCACCGACCGCCCGGCGGGTGAACGACAACGCCCGCACCGCCGACACCGAACCCCAGTACACCCGCACCCCCGGCAACGCCCGGGTGATAACGGCAGCCTTCTCTGCGCTCGACAGCTCACTGTCGTCGCTGGTCATTCCATCTGGCATGATGGCCATCAGGTTCCACTCCTTGCTAGATCAAGGTTTGGGATCTAGGCCCGGGGTTGGTGCTGGTAACACCACTCCGGGCCGCTTATTGAGTTTTCTTTCTACCTACCACTATAGGCGTTCCGCCCGGTAGGCGCAGCCGAATAGGGAAATCCAGGCAGGTAAATCGGGCGGGTAACGCGGCTCCAATCTTGTAATTCCCTGCCCGGTGAAGAATGCGCCCCGCCGGATTTGAACCGGCACGGGAAACGGCCACCTGGACTACGCCGCCAGCCCCCGAGCCCGACGCCCACCAGGACCACGCCCACCGCGACCGCCACCGACCGGCCCGGACGCCCGGACCCGCCGACACGACAAGGGAGCGAGCCCGAAGGCCGCCCCCGGCATGCTTGCTCCAGCTAGCGCAGTTCAGACGTTGCTACGACGTACTACTTGCGTAGTCGTTCACATCTCGTCGCACGGACGGACCGGCCGATACCAGGCAGATGACTACCGGTGGCAAGATCGGAGCTGTGACAGCCACGGGGGACGGAGACGGCGGACGCGGGTGGGACTTCTTTGTGTCCTACACTTCTGCCGACCAGCGGTGGGCGGAGTGGGTGGCCTGGCAGTTGGAGGACGCGGGGTACCGCGTCCTGGTCCAAGCGTGGGACTTTGTGCCGGGGTCGAACTTCGCCAGCGGGATGCAGCAGGGCATCGAACACGCCCGCTGGATGATCGCCCTCTTGTCGCGTGACTACCTTGCGTCACAGTATGGCAGCCAGGAGTGGCAGGCTGCGGCGATGGCCGACCCGGTCGAGTTCCCCCGCAAACTCATTCCCGTCCGCGTCCAGGACTGCCCGCGACCGGGACTGCTGCGCAAGATCGTGTCCTTCGACCTGTTCGATCTACCCCCTGACACCGCCCGCCGCCGCCTGCTCGACGGCGTCCGCGCCACCATGGACGGTCGGACCAAGCCCAAGGAACCACCCCCCTTCCCCATCCCCCCAGGCCCGGTGCCCCCTGTCGCCGAACCGGACTTTCCCCCGTCAATCGCCCTTCCGCAGCCGATCGGCCAACCCCTCAGCGGCCACACCGGCGGCGTGGCGTCGGTGGCGTTCACGGCGGACGGACGCACTCTCGCTACCGCCAGCCTCGACGGGACGGTGTGGCTGTGGGACGTCGCCGGGCCCACCAGCCCCCGACCGATCGGCCGGCCCCTCGCCGGCCACACCTTCGCCGTGTTATGGGTGGCGTTCACGGCGGACGGACGCACTCTCGCTACCGCCAGCGTCGACGGGACGGTGTGGCTGTGGGACGTCGCCGGGCCCACCAGCCCCCGACCGATCAACCAGCCCCTCACCGGCCCCGCCGGCAACCTGCGGTCAATGGCGTTCACGGCGGACGGACGCACCGTCGCCACCGGCAGCGGCTGGAAGGTGCGGCTGTGGGACGTCGCCGAGCCCACCCGCCCCCGACTGATCGGCCAACCCCTCAGCCGCCACACCGACACCGTGGCGTCGGTGGCGTTCACGGCGGACGGACGCACTCTCGCCACCGGCAGCTTCGACCGGACGGTGCGGCTGTGGGACGTCGCCGAGCCCACCAGCCCCCGACCGATCGGCCGACCCCTCACCGGCCACACCGGATTCGTGTTGTCGGTGGCGTTCACGGCGGACGGACGCACCCTCGCCACCGGCAGCTTCGACCGGACGGTGCGGCTGTGGGACGTCGCCGAGCCCACCCGCCCCCGACCGATCGGCGAACCCCTCGCCGGCCACACCGACACCGTGGCGTCGGTGGCGTTCACAGCGGACGGACGCACCCTCGCCACCGGCAGCTTCGACCGGACGGTACGGCTGTGGGACGTCGCCGAGCCCACCCGCCCCCGACCGATCGGCGAACCCCTCGCCGGCCACACCGACACCGTGGCGTCGGTGGCGTTCACAGCCGATGGACGCACCCTCGCCACCGGCAGCTTCGACCGGACGGTACGGCTCTGGCGGATGCACTGAGCCGTACCGCACAGAGGCGTTGCTACGACGGACTACTTGCGTAGGTGATGCCGCTCCAGTCCCCGCAGCCGAGCCAGCGTCACGACGGCCGCACGGGAGAGCTGGATAGTGACGTGCGTCACCTGGCGAGATGAAACCGCAGGTCACGGCATTGTGGATCACGAGGGTCATAAACCTACTTCGCGACTCCTGTGCACCGCCACGAAGTAGCGGAGGTCCCGGACATGCACGTCCATAACCATTGGTTATCACAGTGGGTCTTGGACCGGCACGGAGCAACCCGGCACGGTGGTCCTGTGGGTTCCTGAACGCTACGGCGCAACCCGCGAGAGGGGGACACTATGGAGGCACTCGTCTACGACCCGGACCGGCCGGCTGGCCTGCGTCTGGCGGAGGTGGCCGAACCGGTTCTGAGGCCCGATGAGGCGTTGGTCGAGGTCCGGGCGATCTCGTTGAACTTCGGTGAGCTGGCCTACCGGACGGGGCGCGCCCAGCCTGGTCAGGTCCACGGATGGGACGCCGCCGGGGTCGTGGTCGCCGGGGCCGAGGACGGCTCCGGTGCCGTGCCCGGCACGCCGGTCGTGACCTTCGGTTGGGACGGTGCCTGGGCCCGCCGCCGCGCCGCGTCCACCGCGGACCTGGCGGTGCTGCCCACCGCGCTCGATCCGGGCGCGGCGGCGGCGCTGCCCGTCGCCGGGGTGACCGCGCTGCGGGCGATCCGCCGGCTGGGCTCGGTCCTCGGCCGCCGGGTGCTGATCACCGGGGCCTCCGGCGGGGTGGGACGGTTCGCCGTACAGCTGGCCGCCCGGGCCGGCGCCGAGGTCATCGCGTCGGTCGGGACCCCGGAACGCGGCGAGGGACTCGGCCGGCTGGGTGCCACGGACATCGTCATCGGCCCGGCGAACGTGACCGGACCGGTCCACGGAGCTCTCGACAACGTCGGCGGAACGCAACTCGCCGAGGCGTTCGCGCTGCTCGAGCCGGGCGGGGTCGCGCTGGCCATCGGGAAGGCGTCCGGCCAGCCGACCACCATCGACTTCGAGCAGGAACGGCACCGGTCCGGGGACCGGCGGATCGAGCCGTTCGTCATCGGCTCCGGGCTGGCCGCGGACCTCGGCTACCTCGTCCGGTTGCTCGGTCAGGGAAGGCTGGATCCCCAGATCGGCTGGCGTGGCTCCTGGGAGCGGGCGCCCGAGGCGGTCGAGGCGCTGCTGTCCCGCCGCGTCGCGGGCAAGGCCATCCTCGACATCCCGGCCTGAGCGGCGCCGTCACCAACCGCGCCGGTCCCGCGGGCGCGCCATGGACCGAGCGAACCAAGTGAACCAAACCGACCGAACCGACGCTGGCGGACCTGCGCCACCGGCCGGCGAGGGACACGACCCAGTAGTGATCCTGGGGACAACGGCCGCCGGGCGTGCGAAGGAAGATCATTTTCGCACACCCTTTGGCCCTCTAGAAGATCTCGAGGAGCGTGAGCGTGGAACTCGGTGTCAGTGGTCTTAACGCGAAGGCGACGGCCGGCCCGGAGGCGACCGTCCGCCTGGCACGGCTGGCCGAGGAGCTGGGGTATCGCTCCTGGTGGGCCGGTGAACACGTCGTCCTGCCCAGCCCTCGGGTGCCGGCCTCGCCGATGGAGGCGACGGACCCGATCCTCGACCCCCTGATCCACCTGACCTACGTGGCCGCGGCCACCCGGCGGCTCGAGCTGGGCACCGGGATCATCATCCTTCCCCAGCGCAACCCGCTGGTTCTGGCCAAGCAGGTGGCGAGCCTGGACGTGCTGAGCGAAGGGCGAACGCTGCTCGGCGTCGGCGCCGGCTACCTGGAGCCGGAGATGTCCGCCATCGGGGTGCCGATGGCCGGGCGCGGCCGCCGCACGGACGAGTACCTGGACGCGATGGCGTCGCTCTGGCTCGATCCCCAGCCCGTCTACAGCGGGCAGTACGTCTCGTTCGCAGACATCGACGCGCATCCTCGGCCCGTGCGCCCGGGCGGCCCGCGAGTCGTGATCGGCGGTCACAGCCCGGCCGCCTACCGACGCGCGGTCGCCCGTGGGCACGGATGGTTTGGCAACGGCACCGCCGCCGACCTCGCCACCCACCTGTCTGGACTGGCCGCGGCAGCGGTCGAGATCGAGCGACCGGCCCGGCTCGGCCGTCTGGAAATCATCTATATGCAGCTCGATCCGATCGAGGTCACCGCTGCCGCGGCCCGCCGGTACGCCGAACTCGGGGTCGACCGTCTCCTTGTGTATCCGCTGCCGATCGAGTCGGAGAGTGACGTCGCCGCTTTCCTGGAACGGCACGCTTCCCTACCCCGCTGACCGTGTCCCCGAGTCCGATCGTCCGATCAGCCGAAGACCGGACTCGCGGCTCGCTACGCCTCGACCACCGCCGCCTGGGCGCCCGATCCCTTCCAGTCGACAAGCTGCACGATGATGCCGTTGGGGTCGCGAACCTGAAAAGCCCGCTCCCCCCACTCCTCCTCGGTCAGCGGCATAGTGATCATCACACCCTCGCCACGCAGCCGGGCGAGCTCACCTTCCAGGTCGTCGACGACGAAGGCGATGATGAGCCCGCCCGCACGGTCGTCGCGCTGGTCGGCGGGAAGCGTTGGCAGGCCACGGCGCAGGAAGACGACGTTCATACCGGCGTCGTCGCGGACGAGGGAAGCGAATCCCTCCGCGGCCAGCTGCTCGGCGAAGCCGAAGTGCCGGGTCAGGAAGCCCGCCGACGCCTCGACATCGTCGACGTTCAGTGAGACGGCGGATGAAATGATCTTCATGGTTGGCCCTTCAGGATCGACAACTCTGTACGATGTACAACATACATCGTACAGTGTTTTGTGTACGAAGATGGCCAGGTGACGGATGAACGCTCGGGATCTGGTGACCCGGCACGCACGCTGGCGCTGCTGTGGGGGAAGCCGCTCGCACCATCCCGCCGTGGACCGGCCAGGGGGCTGGAGCTGAGTGCCGTGGTCGACACCGCCATCGGGCTGGCCGACCGCGAAGGGCTGGCCGCGGTGACCATGCGCGCGGTCTCCCGGGCACTCGGCGTCGTGCCGATGACCCTCTACACCTATGTGCCGGGCAAGGCCGAGATGCTTGACCTGATGCTGGACGCGGTCTACATCCGGACGCCGCGCGCGGACACCACGGGCGCGCGCTGGCGCACGCGGTTGACCGCCGTCGCCGACGAGAACCGAGCACTCTTCTCGGCGCATCCCTGGGCCGCCGAGATCTCGACCCTCCGCCCGCCACTCGGACCAGGCCTCATGGCGAAGTACGAGCACGAGCTGTCAGCACTCGACGGGCTCGGCCTTTCCGATGTGGAGATGGACGACTGCCTGACCTACCTGCTGTCCTTCGTGCAGGCCAATGCCAGGGAGGCGCACCAGGCAGCCGCCGTGGCGACCGCCGGCGATGACGCGCAGTGGTGGGCGCGCGTCGGCCCGCTGCTCGCCCAGGTGCTCGACGAACGGCGCTACCCGCTGGCCAGCCGGGTCGGCACCGCCGCCGGTGAGGCGCATGGCAGCGCCCACGACCCCGACCACGCGTACCGCTTCGGCCTGGCCCGCGTCCTCGACGGCCTGGCCTCCCTCATCGAACGCGCCGAGCCAGGTTCGCCGGGCAGGCAGCTCAGCGCCGACGGCACCGGTTGACGCCGAATCGACCGCCAGTCATGTGTCATCCACGCGATCTCGGCCGGACCTCGGGATAGCGAGACTGCTCGCCGGGATGCACGGATCAGGCCGGGCCAGAACGCGCGACCCGAAAATCGTGTCTTCGACGCCAGTCTCCACGGCCAAGAACTCTAGTGGCGCCGCCTCGACCGCAGAAAGCCCATGATCGTTGGGTTGCGGCTGTCGGCGGTGTCGCCGCGGCAGCAGGCCGGCGCCGACGGTCGCGCCGAGTCATCACCGTGGTCGCGCCCGCGAGGCCATGGCGGACGGAAGCCTTTCCGCCGATCTCGCGCACCGGACGAGGTCATTCCCAGGCGGGAATTGTCGGTCACCATCGCCGCCCACAGGATCTGGGTCCACAGGTCCAGGCGACATACCGACAAAGGAGATTCCATGATTGAGGTTGACCCGCGGGATCTGGCCGCCCGCTACGTGGCCCAGTGGACGGAGCCGGACGCGGCGCAGCGCCGTGCGGCCATCGCGCGCCTGTGGGCCGAGGACGGCGTCCACATCCTCCAGCCGCCGATGGAGATCCGCGAGGCCGCGGCAGGACTCGGCTTCGAGCACCCGGCCCTCGACGCCCAGGGGCACGCCGCCATCGAGATCCGCGTGGCACGCAGCTACGAACAGTTCGTCGAGAAGGCGGGGCTCACGTTCCGGTCGTGCGCCGATGCGGTACGCCTCCGGGACGTCGTCAAGTTCCGCTGGGAGACTGTGTCCGTCGACACCGGCGACGTGGTGGGCGGGGGCCTGGAGATCGTCGTGCTCGACGACGACGGCCGGATCAAGACCGACTACATGTTCCCGGGAGCCTGACCTCCAGGCGCGGGAGGCACCGACCCGGCGGCCGCCGAGAGAGCTTCGGCCGTCGCCGGGTCGACCGGCAGGAACGCCTCCAGCTTCAGCTCGGCGAGCGTTACGTCGACGGCGGTGGCGAAGGTCGTCACCGTCGTCATCAGGCGCAGCTCACCGCGGGATGACCCCAGGTGAAGCGGGACCGCGAAGCCGAGCTGCCCGTCGGACGGCGCCAGCTCAGGGACGTATCTCATGAGTTCGGAGCGCAACTCCGCCATGTGGCCAAGGCGCGCCAGGATGTGGCGCGCCCATTCGGCGAGGTTGCGGATACGGGGCGCGACGCCCTCTGGATGCAGCGCGAGGCGGTAGACGTTTCTGCCCGGGCCTACAAGCTCGGGCGCCGCACCCTCGGTGATCAGATCGAATGCGTCGTTCGCGGCGATCAGGTCGCCGTCGCGGTCCACGACCACCGCCGGATATGGCAAGTGCCCACGGACGATGTGATCGATCGCCGTGCGCACCGGGGCCAGCACCGGTTCGTCAAGCGAGCTCTCCGGGTAGACGGGCGCAAACCCGGCGGCCAACAACAGCTCGTTGCGCTCCCGCAGCGGCAGTTCGAGTGACTCGGCCAGACGCACGACCATGCTCCGGCCGGGGACGGACCTACCGGACTCGATGAAGCTGAGGTGCCGCTGGGTGGTACCCGCCCGCAGCGCCAGATCGAGCTGGCTGAGACGACGGCCGGTACGGCGTTCACGTAGCGCGTGAGGGAAGTCCACAGGCCTGTTCTACCGGCCGTGGCGTCCTGGGCCATTCCTCGCCGGGAATTGTCGCTGTCCGCACCGGCCGTGAGCACCGTCGCCATGGACATCGGCGTACTGCTTTCGACCAAAGCCGCCGAGTGGGGCGCGGGCACCTCCGAGCGGTACTGGCAGGCTTGGGGTGATGACCGAGCCCCCTACCGCCCCGGACGCCGCCACCGCCTATGACGTCGCCGCCGCCTATGACGTCGCCGCCGTCCGCGGCCGCTTCCCGGCGCTCGCCGCCGGCGCCGCCCACTTCGACGGGCCGGGAGGCTCTCAGACCCCCGATGTCGTGGCTCGGGCGGTCTACGACACGCTCACCCGTCCGCTGGCCAACCGTGGCACCGTGACGCTCGGCGAGCGCAACGCGGAGGAGACCGTCGTCGCCTGCCGCGCCGCCCTCGCCGACCTCCTCGACGTCGAGCCGGACGGTGTGATCTTCGGCCGCAGCATGACGCAGAACACGATGGACCTCGCCCGCACGATGGCGAGGCGATGGGGTCCGGCGGACGAGGTGGTCGTCACCCGGCTCGACCATGACGGCAACGTCCGGCCGTGGGTTCTCGCCGCGCGGGCGGTCGGGGTGACGGTCCGTTTCGCCGACTTCGACCCCGAGACCGGCGAGCTCGAGCTCGACCACATCGAGCGTGTCCTCTCCCACGCCACACGGCTGGTCGCGGTCACGGCGGCCTCCAACCTGATCGGCACCATGCCCGACATCGCCGCGATCAGCCAGCTGGCCCACGCCGCCGGCGCCTGGCTGCACGTCGACGGCGTGCACCACTCGGCGCATGCGGCGGTCGACGTACCGGCCCTCGGCGCGGACTTCTACGCCTGCTCTCCCTACAAGTTCCTCGGCCCCCACTGTGGCGTCACCTACGGCAGGCCCGAGCTCCTCGAACAGCTCTCCCCCGACAAGCTGCTGCCGGCGACCGACGCCGTGCCGGAGCGGTTCGAGCTCGGCACCCTCCCCTACGAGCTGATGGCCGGTACGACAGCGGCCGTCGACTTCCTCGCCGACCTGGCACCCAGCGCGGCCGGTACCGGCCGCGCGGCCGGCGCGGGCAGCGCGGGCGCGGACCGGCGCGCGAGGCTTCTCGCTTCGATGGCGGCGCTTCAGGCCCACGAGGACGTCCTGCGCGAGCGGATCGAGGCAGGGCTGCGCGAGCTGCCCGGGGCCACGCTCTGGTCACGAGCGGCCCGCCGCACGCCCACCCTCCTTACGACCTTCGAGGGCCATGACCCGCAGGACATCCGAACCTTCCTCGGCGAACGCGGGGTCAACGCCCCCGCCGGCTCCTTCTACGCCTATGAGGCCTCCCACCGGCTCGGCCTCGGTGACGCCGGCGGCCTGCGGATCGGGCTGGCGCCGTACAACGACGACAGCGACGTCGACCGGCTGCTCACGGGGCTGAGGGAATACTTCGACCGCGGCCACCGCGGGCGTCGTCTCGCTTGACGATGTGACGATCCGGTGGACATCGAACGTCCCGGAACGTCCCGCCGCGAGCGGTTGGTGAACGCGCGGGCTTCGGGCTACCAGGCGATGGAGTTGGGGTTGGTGCCGCGGAGGAACGGGAGGCGGGTGGCCTTGGCGGTGGCGATGTCGATGCGGTAGGCCGCGCCGGCGCCGTCGACGACCATCAGGAGCTTGCCGGCCGGGTCGAGGGCCATCTGGGTGAACGTCCAGAGGGCGTTGCCCCGGTCCTGTTTCGGCTCCTCGAACAGGGCCCGCAGCTGACGGCCGGTGAAGGCGTCCAGCTCGACGACCCGGGTCACCGGGGCCCCGTCGGGACGTTGCTGGGCGGCGATGACGTAGACCCGGGTGCCGCCGACGCCGAGAAGCGGGGTGATCATGGTGTCCAGCTGCAGAAGCGTCGGAGGCGCGGTGTTCGGCGGCAGCTGCGGTGGCAGGGGTCCGTCCGTCCCCCAGCCGAAGATCGGCTTGATGGTGCTGTCCCGGACCAGCGACACCTCGTGGCCCGCCCCATCGATCGTCAACCGGTACGCGAACCCCCTGGGCGTGGCGCGGTCGTAGGCGAAGGCATGGAACACGCGCGGATCGCTCGTCGCCTCGACCGTCGTGAAGAACTCATCCGACCGCGGCTGGACGGTCGCGGTGACGGCGCCGGTCAGCGCGTCCCGCACGGCGACCTCCCGGTACTTTCCGTCGGCGATCGTCGTGAGGAAGTAACGAGCCGGGAATCCGGCCTCGGCGACGGCCGCCGCCCAGGGGTCGGGCGGCTTTCGGAGCGCCTGGGCAGCACAACCGCCGACCCGCCGACCAGGAGCAGGACGACGACGCCGACCAGCACAGGCACGAGACGCCGCGCCCGGCCCGTGCGCGGCTCGCCGCGGTGGTACCAGCGCTGCCGGGCCAGGCTGGTGGGCGAGGCTGGGACCCTTCCGGGTGCCAGGTCGGTGGTCACCAGGTCGGTGGTCACCAGGCCGGCGGTCGCGGCGGTCGCGTCGCGCAGGCGGTCCTCGAGCGCGGTCATGGGCCGGGTCACCACGCGATCGAGTTCGGCATCGTGCCCCGCAGGAACGGAATGCGGGTGGCCCGCGTGGTCGCGATGTCGACGCGCCGGGTTGCGCGCGTGAGGCATGGACTACGAAGCCCGGGTTGGCCGGACGGCTGAGCCAGGCCCTCCACCCGACGCGGCCTGAGATCAAGCCGCGCAACCGACGCAATACTCGACGCAGTTGGCGGCGATCTTGTGCAGCTGGATGATCTGGCCCGAAACGGAATCAGGTGCGCCCGACCAGCAAGACTGCGATTTCTCCACGATCACGTTCTGCTGGGGTGGGTGCACCTGCCCCGGGCGACCTATGTCATCACCGGACTGGCTGAAGATCGTCGCTGACGACGATCGGTCGTCGACTCCAGCCGGCCTATCCCGTCAGTGAGCTGAACCAGTGAGACGGGGCGTGGCGGATCAGCACTTGGGCCGTGAGGACGACGGCGGCACAGGCCAGCAGCGGAACAACCACCAAGCGTTCGACCCTGCCGTCCGTCCGAGGTACCAGGACTGTCTCCATCCGCCAGTTCACCGGCCAGAGCAGGGGGCAGCCCTCTGGGGTCAGGCAGTCCCCGATCAGATGGGCGAGGCAACCCAGGGCGACCGGGTAAGCGGCAAAGCTCATGTTCAGGTCATGCATGAGATAGACGGCCACCCCGGCCATCCCACAGTCCTTCAGCCCCGACCAGACCTCATGCCCCTCGAAGTCCAGACCGAGGCCGCGCAGCCCGAAGCCCACGAGAACGAACAGCGCCGCCCACCAGCCGTACCGAAAGTGGGCCGCCAGCAGCCCCATGGCATACCCCATGGCGACCACAAACAGCAGGGAGTGGGTGGCGTGCCGATGGCCACCAGACGCCCGGCTCACCCACCGGCACATCGTCCTCGTGACCGGTCCGAGAGTGTTCGCGATCCGGCCGGACGGATGGTCGATGTCGGGCAGCAGCCCCGCGCCCGCGGCCACCACCGCACCGGCGATCACCTGGCTGGTTGACAACGACACCGCGTACGAGCCCAACCACTCTTCGCGGGAAAGGAGTGGCGCGGCGACCAGCCAGAGCACCGCCCCGCTCAGCGCGTGCGTCCGTCCCATCACGGCAGGTCCACCTCAATGATCAGCACCTGGCGGACTCTAGCCCGCGCCGTCCAAGGCTCCCGCGAGGCGCCAACGTGACGTCCATCGCCTATCCGACAAGACGGGCTACTTACGGCACCCGGCCTTGCGCAGCGACAGTGCGAGCGTCGCGGCCAGCGCCCCGTGACTGCCGAGGAGACGGATCGCGTCACCGTTGTCCGTTGGCGGTCCCCAGCCCTGTGCCGCGCAGATGTGCTGCGCGACATCGACGCAGGCCTCGATCGCCGTCACGGCGGTGTACATGACCCCGCGCAGCCAGATCGGATCCGCGCGGCGCTCATCGTCGGCGTCCGACTCGGAGCGGAGCACGGACAGATCGCCGGTGATCGCGCGGAGCAGGCGCCATCGCTATGGCCGCGTGCCCTCTGTTGGCGCTGCTGTTGTCAGTCGGGCTGCTCAGTCGCGCTTTGAAACGGCACCGATTCCAAGCTGCCACATTTCATAGTTCCCACATTCTGCCGTGATCTCGGCCGTCGCCTGAGCCGCGATGAAGAAGTCGTCGACCACTGGCGAGGTGCGCGAGGCCGCCACCGCGAGGCACACCTGGTCGGGCGCCAGATCCGGGATGGGCACATAGATGACGTCCGGATGTGAGTAGAACACGGTCGCCGAACGGGCCAGGAACGAGATGCCCCGGCCGGCCGCGACATGCTCGAGCGTCTCGTCCACCCCACGCACCAGGTACCCGGCGTTGGGGTGCGGGCGCCTGGTGGGCTGTGTGCTCGGGTCGGCAGGCCAGACCAGCGGCTCGCCGGCCAGGTCGGCCTCGGTGACCTCCTCCTTGCCGGCCAACCGGTGGTCGGCGGGCAGCACCGCCACCCGCGGCTCGGTGTACAGCGGGGTGACGCGCAGGCCAGTCTCGTCGATGGGCAGCCGTACATAGCCGACGTCGATGCGGCCGTCGAGCAGCATCGTGGCCTGGTCGTCCCATTCGATCCGCTGCACGTCCACAACCACGTCCGGGTGCCGGGCCTCGAAGGCCCGCGCCGCCGGGATGACCGGGATGCCGGCCCGGAAGCCGACCATTAGCCGCTGGCTGCCGCGTGCGGCCACGGTCACCCGGCGGCGGACCGCGTGCGCGGAGGCCAGCAGCGGGCCAGCGTCGGTCAGCAACTGCCTGCCGGCGTCGGTCAGCGCCACGCCGTGGCTGTCCCTGGTGAACAGCGGAGTGCCGAGATCCTGTTCCAGCGCACGGATCTGCCGACTGAGCACCGGCTGCGCGATGTGCAGCTCATCGGCCGCACGGCCGAAGTGCAACGTGTCGGCGACGGCGACGAAGTAGCGCAACTTGCGCAGGTCCAGATCCATGGAACCTCCCGGTCCGGCGATGCCTTCAGGGTATCGCAACGGCTGAAAGAGGTCTTGGACACACACTCAGGCCAGTGGCACCGTGGAATTGAGCGCCGTTTATTGCGTCATTCAAGGGCGTCGACGACACCACCGTTAACAACAACGGGGTGGGCGTGGCGTTCTGTCCAGCTATCCCGCTCCAGAAAGCAGGCACTCCATGAGCAGCATCAGCATTATCGGCCTGGGGGGCATGGCCCGCGCCATAGGCGCCCGCGCGGTCGAGGGCGGCAACGCCGTCGAGGTCGTCGGTCGCGACGCGGCCAAGGCCAAGGACTTGGCCGCCGCGCTCGGCGGCGGCGCCACGGTCGGGACATTCGGCACCGCCCCAGCCGGCGACATCGTCATCCTCGCCGTGCCGAACGCCAGCGCCGTGCCGGTCGTCGCCCAGTACGGGAACGCGCTCGTCGGCAAGGTCATCATCGACATCACAAACCCCGTGAACGCCGACGCCACGGGGCTGGTCACCCCTGACGGCACTTCCGCCGCGCAGGAGATCGCCAAGGCCGCCCCGGCGAGCGCGCACGTCGTGAAAGCGTTCAACACCGTCTTCGGCCACGTCCTGGCCCCGGGCCGCCCGCTGGACGTGCTCTTCGCCGGCGACGACGCGCGGGCCAAGGCGAGCGTATCGGCGTTCATCGAGAGCCTCGGGTTGCGCCCCCTGGATGCCGGAGGCCTGGAGATGGCGCAATGGCTGGAAGGGGCGGGCCTGCTGATGATCAGCTTGGCCCGCCACGGCGTGGGGGACTTCAACTTCTCCCTCGGCGTCAGCAGTCTCAGCTGAGCACACCCGCACCACCACTTCTCGCACCACATCACTGTTCGACGATACGTACGGATGCCGCGGCCAGATCTCGCGACCCGCTCTCCAGCCCGAATCCCGGCAGCTACCGCTCCGGCCGCGCCGAACTCGACGTCGTCTTCCGGCCGACGAGGCGTGATCGGGCCGTCATTGGCCTCCCACCGGAACGGGAGCAGACCCGGTAGTTCCACGGTCATCGCTGGGCTGCCGAGCAGATGACGCGGGGATGGCGTTGTCGATGAGGACGGCGGCGATGGCGGCGGCGGTGAGGAAGGATTCGCTGTTGAGGACTCGGGTGCGGGCCGAGGCGCCGTCGATGAGCAGCGCCAGTTGTTCGCCGAGTTGTTCGGGGTTGGTGGCGCCGGCTTCGCGGGCGGTTTCGGTGAGCCGCGCGGCGATGGCGGTCGTGTAGTCGCGTGCGTACTGGGATGCGGGAACTGTTTCGGATACCCATCAATTCAACGGAGTGATCATGGGAAAGCTCGATGGCAAGGTAGCGGTGATCACCGGCGGATCCACCGGCATGGCACTGGCCGGCGCCAAACTGTTCGTCGAGGAAGGAGCGCACGTTTTCATCCAGGCCCGGCGGCAGGAAGCACTGGACGACGCCGTCAAGCTGATCGGCCGCAACGTCACCGCCGTCCAGGGTGACGCGGCCGAACTGGACGACCTGGACCGCTTGTACGACACCGTCAAGCGGGAAAAGGGCTCGATCGACGTGCTGTGGGCCAGCGCCGGGATGGGCGAACCCGCCGTCCTCGGCGAGATCACCGAGGAACAGTTCCACCGCTCCTTCTGGCTCAACGCGCGCGGCACCCTGTTCACCGTGCAGAAGGCACTGCCGCTGATCAACGACAACGGCTCGATCTTCATGACCGGATCCAACGCCTCCCTCGGCGCCTTCCCCGGCTGGAGCCTCTACGCGGGAAGCAAAGCCGTCCAGCAGGCCTGGGCCCGCGTCTGGCTCAACGAACTGCGCGACCGCAAGATCCGGGTCAACGTCCTGACCCCCGGCCAGGTCGCCACCGCCAAACAGGAAGAACTGTTCGACGAGGCAACCAAGGCCGCATTCGAGTCCCTCATCCCCCGCGGAAAGATGGGCCGCCCCGAAGAAATCGCCACCGTCGCCCTGTTCCTCGCCTCCGACGACTCCAGCTACGTCAACGGCCTGGAACTGGTCACCGACGGCGGCACCACCGCCATCTGAACCACGCCCCCGGCCTGAGCGCGTTCTACCGCGGACTCGAGGACCTTGGCTACGACACCCTGTGGGTCGGCGATCGCCTGGTCACGCCGGTTGATGTGGACAGCAGCTATCTGGCCCACGGGCCGCAGATGACCAGCTCCCTCGATCCGGTGCTGCTGTGGACCGTCGCCGCGGCGGCGACCAGCCGGATGCGCCTGAACGCCAGCACGCTCAGCACGTTCTACTACGAGCCGCCGCACCTGGCCCGGCTGCTGACCACGCTCGACGTGCTCAGCGACGGCCGCCTTGGCGTTGGTGTGGGGCTGGGGTGGATGAAGCAGGAGTACGACAGTTGACAAGGAGCAGCAGCTTGCGCGTTTTCGTCACTGGCGGGACCGGCCATTCCGGTTCGTACATCGTCCCCGAGCTCATCGCCGCCGGGCACGAGGTCACCGGCCTGGCCCGGTCGGACACGGCCGCGGCGGCGCTGTCCGCGCATGGCGCGAAGGTGCGTCGCGGCGACCTCGAGGATCTCGACGGGCTCAAGGAGGCGGCCGCGGACTCCGACGGCGTTATCCACGTCGCGCACAGGCAAGACCTGCTTCTCTCCGGCGGGATCGACGCCGTGGCCGCCGCGGAGGTCCCGATCATGCTCGCGTACGGCGAAGCACTGGCGGGAACCGGAAAACCGCTGGTCGCGGCGGGGAGCATAGGCTCGCCAGGGAGCCTGGGCCGGCCGGCCACCGAGGAGGACCCGGCCCTTCCCGGCGGCGATGAGCACAAGGGCACCCTGCACGCTCGTAACGTCGTGGAAACCGCCGTAGTCGGCCTCGCTGAGCGGGGAGTGCGGTCTTCGGTCGTGCGGATTGCCAACATCGCGCACAGCACGACCGATCGTGCCGGCTTCCTCTTGCAGCTGATCGCGCTCGCGAGGGAGAAGGGTTTCGCCGGCTACCCCGGAGACGGCGCGAACCTGTGGAACGCCGTGCACGTCCGCGATGTCGCCTCCTTGTTCCGCCTGGCGCTGGAGAAGGGGCCGGCTGGCAAATACTGGCACGCGGTTGGGGACGGGGGCATCCCGTTCCGCGAAATCGCCGAGGCCATTGGCAGCCGTCTGGGCCTGCCCGTCGTGAGCGTTCCCGCGGACGTACTGATGGTGCCGGGATACTTTGGGTTCCTTGCGAACATAGTCACGCAGAGCTACCCGGCGTCCAACCTCATCACCCGCCGGACCCTCGGCTGGGAGCCCGCTCAGCCCAGCCTGCTCGCCGATTTGGACAACGGCCATTACTTCTCCGCCATCTGATGGCAGGGACCCGAATCACAACGAGTCCGGCAGATGACAAGGGTTCGGCTCTTCTGGAGGGATGCTGAGAATATGACGACTGTGGGATTCATCGGAAGCGGCGCCATCGGCAGCACCATCGCGCGGCTCGCCGTCGAGGCCGGGCACCAGGTCGTGCTCAGCAACTCGCGCGGTCCCGAAACGCTCGCGGACACGGCCGCGGAACTGGGGCCGCGGGCGTCCGCGGCGACGAGCGGGGAGGCCGCGGCGGCCGGTGACATCGTCGTGGTCACGGTGCCGGTCAAGGCCTTCCCCTACTTGCCCGCCGCGCCACTGGCAGGGAAGACGCTCATTGACACGTGCAACTACGGCCCCAACCGTGACGGGCACATCCCCGAGCTCGACAGCAAGTCGCTCACCTCGAGCGAGTTGCTGCTGCGGTACATCCCGGACGCCATGCTCGTGAAAGCGTTCAACAGCATCTTCTTCAAGCACCTGCTGTCACTCGCCCGTCCGGCGGGGGCGGCCGACCGCTCGTACCTGCCGATCGCCGGGGACTCCGCGTCGGCGAAGGCGGCGGTGACCGAATTCATCGAATCCATCGGGTACAGCGTGGTGGACGCGGGACCGCTGGCCGATAGCTGGCGGCAGGCGACGGGCACGCCGGTGTGGGGGACCCCGTACGGGCCGTTATCGAACGAGAAGGGCCAGCCGGTCGGCGAGGACGCCATCCGCGCGGCACTGGCCACCGCAACGCGGTAACCGCAGGCCCGAGCGGCGGGCCGCTCCTGCGCGGCGGCGAAGCTCCAGCTCCGCCCCGCGCGCCGTCCGAGCGTTCCAGCGCGAAGCACGCAGATGACGTCGCCGAGCTGCCGGGGCCACGACACGCTGGACGTTGGCGGATCCGGCGGGCCGTCAGGTAACGGTGTGTCCTGCCCGCAGGAGGTGCGCCGCGTACCCGCGCCATGGCCGCCACCGCCGCGCGTACCGGGCCAGGCCGGCGGCGTCGCCGGGCAGCCCGCGCTGCCGGGCCGCGGCACGCAGCCGGGAATCCCCGGCCGGAAAGGCATTGGGGTCGCCGAGTCCGTACAGGGCCAGCTCGTCAACCAGGGCGGGGCCGAGGCCGGGCACGGCGAGGAGGGTATGGCGTACCGCGGCGCGGTCGACACCCTCGTCCATGACCAGCTCCCCCGTGGCCAGCCGACGCGCCAGTTCGCGGAGCGTGCGGCCGCGGTCCATGGGCAGCCCCAGCTTCGCCGGGTCTATCGCAGCAACCGCCGCGGGCTCGGGAAAGGCGTGGGTCAGCCGGCCGTCCGGCGCGGCCAGCGACGCGCCGAGCGTGGCGACCGCCGCCGCCTGTGGTCCGAGTACCGCGCGCAGCGCGGTCTCGGCTCCGTCGACGGAGCAGGGCAGCCTCAGTCCCGGAAACGCCTCGACCAGCGGGGCGAGCGCCGGGTCGGCAGCCAGTACGGGAAGGTAGGTTCGCGGGTCGGCGTCGAGGTCGAGCAGACGCCGGCAGCGGGCCACCGCCGCACCCAGGTCCGCCACGCTGGCCAGGCGGAAGGTCGCCTGGACATGGTCGGGCGCCGGCCGCAGAGCTACCGTACCGGGGCCGCCGGGCAGCCGGAGCACCCTTCGGTACTCGCCGTCCGGGCAATCCTCGACCCCCGGCACCGCCCGGGCCGCCAGCCAGCCCAGCACGCCGTGCGGGTCGTAGGGCACCCGGACGGGAAGCCGCAACATGAGGACGCCGGGCGGCTGCGGGGCATCCCGCCGTCGCGCCGCCCGCAGCTGTGACGGGGTGGCCGCGAAGACCTCCCGAAGCGTGTCGTTGAACTGCCGGATGCTGGCGAAGCCGGCCGCGAAGGCGATCTCGCCGAACGGCATCCCCGTAGTCTCCACCAGCAGCCGGGCCTGATACGCCCGCCGGGAGCGGGCCAGCGCGAGCGGCGGGGCGCCGACCCCCTCGACGAGTACCCGGTGCAGGTGGCGGCTGCTCACCGCGAGCCGGCCGGCCAGGCCGGGTACGCCCTCCCGGTCCACCACCCCGTCGGCGATCAGCCGCATCGCCCGGCCGACCAGGTCGGCCCGGGTGTTCCAATCCGGCGAGCCGGGTACCGCGTCGGGGCGGCAGCGCTTGCACGCGCGCAACCCGGCCAGCTGCGCGGCCGCCGAAATACGGTAGAAGGTGACGTTTACCGGTTTCGGGCACACAGGTGAGGGGCAGCTCGGCCGACAGTAGACCCCGGTGGTGTGTACCCCGACGATGAACCAGCCGTCGAACCGCGCGTCCCGGCTGCGGGTGGCCTCGAAGCACACGTCGAAGTCGAGATCCACCCTCCGATCATGCCCCGCTCGCGGTCGTCACCGGGCCGGACCTGGTAGTCGGGTCCGTCTCGGTGGCCGCCGGATCGGGCTCAGCCGACCGGGCACCGGCGGCGGTCAGGTCGCGGGCGAAGGCGAGCGTCGGTACCGCCATCAGAGCGCAGACCGCGAGTACCGTGACGGTCACACCATGGCCCAGGGTCAGCGCGGCCAGCCCGGCGCCGAGCGGTGGGGTGGCCTGCATCAGTGTGCGCAGCAGCCCGAAGAGCCTGCCGTGGGTACCGGCCGGCGCGGCTGCCATGCGCAGGGTCTGCGCCCAGGTGGTCATCGCCGCCGCGCAGCCGCCCAGCCCGACCAGCCCGACCAGCGCCGCCCACCGGGAGGGCACCAGCAGCGCGAGCACCGTGGCGGCGGCGAGCAGTGACGCCGCCATGATGGAGCGGGTCAGCGATGGCCGCCAGGCACCGCGCAGCAAGGTCAGCGCGGCGAGCAGTTCGCCACCGGTCATGGCGGCCACCAGGTAGCCGTACCCGCCGGCGCCCAGGCCGTACTCCACAGCGCGCCTCGGCAGCACGACCAGCAGCGCGCCCTCGCCGATGTTGAACAGCGCGAACATGACGGTGGTGTCCCGTAGCACCGGCTGGCCCGCGATCAACCGCAGCACGGGCCGCAGCCCGCCACCCGCCGCCACACCACCCCGGGACGGTCGGGTGCCAGCCAGGCCGCGGGTACCGAGCAGGCAACACGCGAACGCCAGGTAGCTCAGCGCGTCGAAGGCCACCACGTACCCGGGCCCGACCAGGGCCACCGAGAAACCTGCCGCCACCGCGCCGACCAGACCGGCGATCCCGAAACTCACCGACTCCAGAGCGTTGGCGGCCATCAACTGCCCGGGTGCCACCAGGCTGGGGATCAGCGCGGGGAATCCGGCCAGGCTGATCATCTTCAGCAGCCCGTACATGGCGGCGACCAGGTACAGCTGGGTGGTCCCCAACCCACCGGCGACCGCGGCCAACGGCACCGACCCGAACACCGCGGCCCGAAGCAGACTGTCTCCCGCCAACAACCATCGCCGGTCGTACCGGTCCAGCGCCCAGCCGGCGACCAGGCCACCGACGGCCACCGGCGCGGTGTAGAGCGCGGCGAGCAAGGCCACGCTCCCGTGCGGCCGCCCGAACACGAACGCCACCAGAGCGACCCAGCTCGCCGCGTCTCCCGCCGCGGACACGGTGGCGCCGATCCACACCCGGCGGAAAGCGGCATTATCCAGCGGGGACCCCATGGGGATCCGGTCCTCGTCAGCCACCGGCCCATGCTCATCTCCATGCCCGACCAGGCGCTGGCGGAAATCGGCCAGCTTGGTCCAGCCTCCCGGCACAGATCTTCACGGCGACCGCCACCCCGGATCGCCGGGCTGGCGGTCGCCGTGAAGATCCGGTCAGGGGCGGTCTTGCCCGCGGGCGCGGATAGTTACGTTCCGCGCATCTCGGCCACAGGGTTCGCACTACTTCTGGTCGCAGAAATGCGCCGAACCCTGGTCATGACGGAGCTACCATCCGCGACACGCCAGCCAGGCCCGTCGCAGCCTCGACAGCCGTGACCCCAGGCGGCCGCATCCGCGTATCCGGCCTTATTGCCCAGCTGCTCCCGCCGAGGTATTCGGAAGGCCTCCGTCACCTACCCTCGTGCCCGTCGACAATCGCCCCGCCCGCCGGCCTACCGTCGGCGGCTCGCCTCCCGTACAGCGTGGCGGTCCAGGCGTTGGTCAGCGTGTCGATCAGGACCGTCTGGTCGTCGAAAGGCGGGACCCCGGCGGCGGCGAGATAGTACAACCGTTCGCCGAGCCAGGTGAGGCCCGCCGCAGTGGCCTGGACGTCCACGCCGCCGAGGTGCCGGAGCGCCTCGGGGTCAGCCTCGATGCGGGTGACCGCGGCGTCAGTGAAGCTGTTCATCTGGTCGAGCCACAGCGCACGCAACCCGTCGTCGGATCCCCAGCTCTCGACGATCGCTTTCAGCACGCCGGCGTTTTCTCGCCACAGCCGCGCGCCATCCGTGACGCCCTGGCGCAGGCCCTCCACCGGATCCGACGGTCCGGCCGCGTCTGGGCTCACCCACGGGTCCGCGGCCTCATGCCCGCGCCGTACCGCCTGGCGGACGAGCTCGGCGAGCACGGCCTGCTTGCTGGCGAAATAGAAGTAGAAGCTGGCCTTCGACACGCCGGCGGCACGAATGATGTCGATGACGCTGACCGCGTCGAACGCGCGGTGCGCAAGCAACCCCTCCAGCGCGCCAAGCAGACGCGACCTCAGCTCCGCGGGAGGCGGGTCCCCCGCCGACCGGCGGGCCGATTCCGCAGTGTGGGACGGCGTCATCCTCTCACGTTAGGGCACCTTGGCCTGGCTACTTGCTCAGGTACCAGGTGTCCGGGCCGTGCCTGGCAGCGCACAACGATCCGCCCGACCAGACGGGTAGTCCAGACTGGGTGTATGGTCGCCGCATGACCGCCATCGCGATACACCTCGTGGTAGCCGATACCGACAGCGACGCGGCGTGGTATGAGCGGGCACTGGGCGCTCAGGAGATCAGGCGGCTGACGCTCCCGGACGGGCGAGCCCTCATGGTCGAGCTGCGGCTCGGCGACACGGTGCTGGCGGTCGCCGCCGAGATGCCCGAGGCCAAGATCCGCGCCCCGAAGGACCTTGGGGGCACGCCCGCCGCACTGCACCTGGCCGTTCCCGATGTCGACGCGGCCTTCCAGCGCGCCGTGGCCGCGGGCGCGGCGGTCTTCGAGCCAGTGCACGACGCGGTCTGGGGCGATCGCACCGGACAGTTCCTCGACCCGTCCGGTCATCGCTGGGCTCTCGACACCCACGTCCGGGACGTGCCCGACGACGAGATCTCTCGCGAGCTCGCCCGGATCGTCAGCGGGTCGTCATGAGATACCGGACGTTGGGCGCCAGCGGGCTGCGGGTCTCCGAGCTGATCCTCGGCGCGATGACCTTTGGTGAGCAGGGCGGGGTCGGCGCCCCACTGGAGGAGTGCCGCCGCATCCTCGACGCCTTCGCCGAGGCCGGCGGCAACACGCTCGACACCGCGATCAACTACCGCGACGGCGCCAGCGAGGAGATCCTCGGCGAGCTGCTTACCGGCCGCCGCGAGTCCTTCGTCCTGGGCACCAAGTACACCGTCTCCCGCGACCGCGCCGACCCGAACGCCGCCGGCAATGCCCGCAAGAACCTGCGTGCGTCTCTCGAGACCAGCCTCCGGCGGCTGCGCACCGACCACATCGACGTGTACTGGGTCCACATGTGGGACCGCTTCACCCCGATCGAGGAGACGATGCGTGCCCTCGACGACGCGATAAGGGCAGGCAAGATCCTCTACATCGGCATCTCCGACGCCCCCGCCTGGGTCGTCGCCCGTGCCAACACGCTCGCCGACTGGCGCGGCTGGAGCCAGTTCGTGGGCCTGCAGGTGCCCTATAGTCTGCTCAACCGCGACATCGAGCGGGAGCTGCTGCCCATGGCACAGTCACTCGGCCTAGGGGTCACCGCCTGGAGCCCGTTGGGTGGGGGCGTCCTGTCCGGAAAATACATCCCACCGGCCGGTCCCTCGACGGCCGGGACCAGCAAGGACCAAGCGGGCGGTCCGGCCCCGACGCGTCTGAGTGCCGCGTCACTGACCGAGCTCGACCTCGCCGTCGCCCGAACCGTGCGCGAGGTCGCCGACGAGCTCGGTGTCACCCCGTCGCAGGTCGCGATCGCCTGGACCACCTGCCGTTCCGCGGCGATCCTTCCCATCCTGGGCGCGCGCCGAGTCGATCAGCTCCGTGACAACCTCGGCGCGCTCGACGTCACTCTGACACCCGATCTCGTCGCCCGGCTCGACAGTGCCACCGGATTCTCGCCAGGCTTCCCGACCGAGTTCATCGACCAGACCTCGCCATGGGTCCTCGGCGCCGCCGATCTAGATTCGCAGCCCCACGGCGCCCGATAGGCGACGCGGGACGAACCAGGCTCAGCCCGCCGGCATCGAGCACCATCGCCTATCGCGATTTGGACGGTCTCGACGAATTCGCTGCCCGTCGCGGGCGCCAGAAGCGAATGGTCCTACTGCGGTCGGCCGGATTTCCAGCCGCCCTTCCCACCGGCCTGTGCTTGCGGTGGAGGCCGGCCACCCATCCCCCGATGCGGCCCGGGAATGACGGACCTTGGGTGACCGGCCACGAGTGGAGTGTTCCAGCCAGACAAGGCGGTGAACACCGGATCTGGTTCTTTCGTTGTTTCCTTCTCGGCGCTTTCTTTCGTTGTTTCCAGCCGGCCGGCCGCCGTGGGCCGTAAGATCGCGGCTGTACACGTGCGGCGCGCGGTCACCCGGCCGCGCACAGTCGGGGGACACGGTCAGTACATGGAGAGACGGGCAGGACGTCCACCGGAGGCGATCGCCGCTGAGGCCACGCCGCCACTGCGGGCCTTCATCGCCGAGCTGCGCGAGCTGACGCGGCGGGCTGGCTTCCAGAAGCGGGAGCTGCTTGCGACCGCCAGCGGCTACTCCGCTCCGGTCATCAGCAAGGCGTTACGCGGAAAGAGCTGGCCCTCCGAGCAGGTCGTGCGGGCCCTCGTACGCGCCTGTGGCGAGGATGAGGACGCCTGGACGGGGCGCTATTGGGCGGCCCGAGACACGTCCAGCACGGGCGCGTCGGCGCCGCGGCGTCCTGCGGGCACGGAGCAGGTGTGGCGCGTCCCGTCGCCCAGGAACCCGCGCTTCATCGGCCGGGACCGGGAACTGGCCGCGCTACATGCCGGCCTACGTGGCGAGACAGGTTCCCGCCAGGTGCTGTGCGGACTCGGCGGCGTCGGGAAGAGCAGTCTCGCGATCGAGTACGCCTACCGGTACAGCGCCGCCTACGACCTGGTGTGGTGGGTGCCCGCGGAGGACCCAGTGACCTCCACGGCCGCTCTGGCGATCCTCGCCGACGAGATGGAGGTCGCGGTCGTCGGCGACGCCGAACGGTCTGCCCAACGCGCCGTCACCGTTCTCGGCGGCGGGCGGCGGTTTCCCCGCTGGCTGGTCATCCTGGACAATGCTCATCTGCCGGGCGACATCCATGGTCTGCTGGGTGCCGCCGCGCGCGCTCCGGGAGGGCACGTACTGGTCACGTCCCGACGCCGGGACTGGCCGATGGCCACGACGCTGCCCGTCACTGAGCTTCCGACGACAGACGCGGTCCGCCTCCTGCACGCCCAGGCGGGCCTGCTGACCGACGCGGCCGCCAGCCGGATCGCGGACGCGCTGGGCTGCCTGCCGCTGGCGTTGCACCAGGCCGGGACGTGGATCGCGAACACCGGGATCACTCCCGGCGACTACCTGGATCTACTGAGCCGGAACGTCGTCGACATGATGCACCGCGGGGCCCCGCCCGACCAGGTACCCGTCGCCGCGACCTGGACCCTGGCGATCAACGCCGCCGACAACCCCGCGATGGAACGCCTGCTCCAGCTATGGGCATGGTTCGGCTCGGCGCCCATCCCCATCGCCTGGTTCCATCCTGGCGTGGCCAGGCTTCTGCCAGAGCCACTCGCCGAGCTCGCGAAAGACGTCGCCGTGCTGCGGGAACTCGAGGGTCAGATCTTCGTGGCGTCACTGGTGAGCCGCGGCGATGACACGCTCACGATGCACCGCCTCGTACGCGCCGTGCTGCGGGACGCGACTCCCGCGGCGCTACGGCCGGCGATGCGCCGGGCCGTCCACCAACTCCTGGTCGCGGCCCACCACGCCCGGCCGGCCGCCGCGCTACCGGACTGGTCGCACGTCGCCGACCTCTATCCGCATGTGCTCGCGTCCGGCCTAGTGGACAGCGAGGTGACCGGCGCCCGCGACCTCGTCCTGTGGCTGGCCTGGGCGCTGCGCGCCGCTGGCGACAACCCGGACAGCCGCCGGCTCGCCGAGCTGGCGTTCACCCGGTGGACCGCGGCGCTCGGTCCGGCCCACCTCGACACGGCCCTGGCGGCGCTCAACGTCTCCGCGACGCTGTGGGCGCAGGGCGACCACGCCGCGGCCCGAGGCCTCGCCGCCGCGGCCCACACCCACGGCGCCGACGGCGACCGGCGGATCGGCCTGAAGCACCTCGCCCGCCTGCGCGCCGAGTTCGGCGACGACCACCGGCATGTGATCTCCGCGACCGCCAACGTCGCCGCGGTGTGCTGGTACGACGGCGAGTACGACGAGGCCCGCCGCTGGTTCCAGGAAGTACTCGACCACGGCCACCGAGTCCTCGGAGACGCGCACCCCCACACCATCCGCGCCGCCACGTTCCTCGGGTCCGCGATGCTCGCGCAGGGCGACCTGGAGTCCGCCACGCCGCTGCTGACCGAGCTGTACGCCCGCGCCACACGCGTTCTCGGAGAGGCGCACCCCGACACCGCCAGCGTGCGCGCGCTCCTCACCGACAACCGATTCCTGCCAGCGGGCTGACATCTGATGGTCCCTACGCCGCGGACCGCGCCGGTCGTGTCGCTGTTGCCGTGGACGTACAGCGCGTACAGCCGCCCGACCGTCGCTTCCAAGATCGGGTAGTACACAGTGTCGAAGAAGTGCGCCGAACCCTGGTCACGAGAACATCACTTTTGGCGACGGTTCGGTCCGAATTGAGGTGCGACCCGCGGGACCCTAACTGGCCGAGTTTGACTCCTTACCGCTGGTTCCCGTTCCCGTTTCCGTAGCCAGCCCGGCCGTCGGCGCCGCCATTGCGGTGAGGCGGCGGCTGACCAGGCAGTGCGGCTGGCGGTCCGAAGAACTGTCCTTGTCCGAAGCGGCAGCCATTGCGCGCCAATGCGCGTGCCTGCTCGCGGTTCTGGACGCCGGTGGCGACGACCGTGAGACCGAGGTCCTTGGTGAGGGTGAGCAGTGCCCGGCGGAGCAGGTCGGCCCGGTTGGCGCTGCCTGTTAGGCGGCCGGCGAAGGAGCTGTCGAACATGAGTATCTGGATCGGCAGCTCGTCGAGCACCAGAAAGGTGTTCTGGTTCCTGGCGATGCCGTTCAGCGCGAGGCGCAGGCCACGTGTGACGCATGTCCGCAGGCCGCGCGCGGCCTCCTCGTCGAGGCACTCCATGTCCGAAATCTTGAGGACCAAGGCCTGGGCGGGGAGCCGGGAGGCCACCAGCGCCGCCTCGACGTCGGGCAGTAAGTCACCAGCCGGCCTCGCCGCCGAAACGCTGACGCAGACGGCGACGTTCTGCCCTGTCTGCCTTCGGTAGTGGCCGACATCGTGGCAGGCGCGGCCGAGGATCAACTGTTCGAGCTGTGCTCTTAGCCCCGCTCCGGTCGCGACCGCGACCGTCTGCTCTGCCGTGAGCAACCCGAGCGTCGGATGGTGCCAGCACGTTGAAGCCTGGAACGCGACCGTGTGATGGTGGGTCAGATCGACGATCGGCTGATAGAGGACATCGATGACGCCGCCGGCGGGATCGCCCAGCAACAACTGGCACAGCGCGAGTTGCGCCGTCGGCGACCGGCCGTGAGCGAAGATGTCAGGATCGTAGACGACCAGACTGTTTTTCCCCCGCCGCTTGGCTGCGTACATGGCGAGATCTGCCTGCTGGACCAGGTCCTCGGCACTGATCGAGGATCCCGGCACGGTGACTGTCAGGCCAAGGCTCGCGTGAATGGCGCACGGCTGCCCGGCGAGAAAGCACGGTGCCCGGACCACCGCGCCCACCCTCTTGCCGACCGCCTCGGCATCCGCGGCATCGTCCGCCAAAAGAACCGCGAACTCGTCGCCACCGAGACGGGCGACCGTGTCCGAGGGCGGTACGCAATCAAGCAGCCGCCGAGCAGTTATCCTCAGCAATTCGTCCCCGGCCGGATGGCCCAAGGTGTCGTTGACAATCTTGAAGTCATCGAGATCGCAGAAGAGCAGTGCCAGCCGGCCGCGGGCTCGCCGAGCGACCGCGTCTTCCACCCGGTCACCGAACAGCACGCGGTTCGCCAGCCCGGTCAGCGGGTCATGGAGCGCCTGGTGGTGCAGCTGGCGACGGCTCTGCTGAACCCTGTCCAGCAGCTTCTGGTTGTCCGCCAAAGTCAGCATCTGCCGGATCAGTACGAGCAACACGAGCGCGAAGATGCCGTATATTTCGATCGGTTCGACCCGCGCCCCGGTTGACATCTGAAAGCCCGCCAGCACGCCCAGCGCGGACAGCGGAATGTACGGGAGGAATATCCTCACCCAGCGTACGCCGGGTCCGGCCCGCCAGCCAGCCCGCCGGACGCGCCAGGAGGCCCTGCCGTCATCAGGAGCGGATTCGAGACTTAGGGGGGCAGCGGCAACCACAGAGCCAGTCGATGGCCGTGGCGGCGCGATGCAGGCAAGCCCGATCATCACAGTGCCAATGGCATTGGCGGCCTCGAGTTGCAGGGGCTCCGGTTGGCCGCTCGCGATGAAGTAGAGCGACGCGTGCAGAAGTATGGTGATGGAGGCCAGCCCGCCACCGAGCAATGCGAACGAATTCTTCTGGCGGGGGCGCCGGAACGCCGCCACGAGCAGGACGGTGATCAGTAGCAGGAGACATCCGAGGCCGAACGCCAACAGGACCACGAGACTGGCTGGTGCGGGTGCTCGCGCACGCACCAGAGGCTGGAGTACGACCACCCAGCCGAGCAGGCTCAGCGAACCGACGAGGAGCACCGCGTCCATGACGGTGACAGTCCGCCAGTGGGTGCCGCGTTGACCGGCTCTGCGCACCGGCTCGTCCTCTGGGCTGATTGGGTCGGTGGGAAAAGCCAGCAGCGCGACAACGGATGCTGGAATGAACGCCAGATACGCCGGCTCCGTGCCCGACAAGGGTGGCACCGGGTCCTGGCCCGAGAACAACGCCCTGACGGACGTGATGACCAGGCCGACTGCCACCGCTATCCATCCGGCGAGAAGGAGCAGTCGCCAACGTCGCTCGCCGCCCTTCGCTCGCCGTGCCGACCACAGCTCGCACCCACCCTGGAACGCTATAGCGGCCATGCCGCAGGCGCGGACCACCAGGTCAGCGGCGCGCGAGGGAAGGATGAAGGAAGCGAGCATGACTGTGGGAGTGGCTGCCGCCCAGGCATAGACTATTCGGCGGAAAACGGCCGCGCCGCAGTTCGGTGCGTCGCACTCCGTCGCAGCCGCTCGAGTGATCTCCGCGCGCGACATCGTCCTCTCCGCCTGGGATCATTTCCACCCACCCCGGCCTGGATCGTCCTGTAAGCCGGAATGTATCGCCGCGACGAACCTCCCTCCAACCCATCCAGCCGAAAGCGGCGTCATATATGCCCAGAGTGATGGCACGTACATTAGTACGGGTGGACGAGGACCGCCAACGAGCCGAGGAGGCCCGATACGCCCTCCATGCGTTCCTCGTCCGTCCCGGAACCCGCCCATTCATCACATCGCCGAGGCCGACGACCGACCTCGGGCGCGCCTGACGGCCACGCTGATCGACCATCGACGTGACGGCGGCCATCCCTGCCGCCGCCTCCGGAGTCGGTTCAGCCGGGCATCAGGTTGGCGAAACAGCGGCTCGGCTGCCACGTCGAGGACGCTCCCGTCAGCCGCCGATCCGGGCCGACGGGTTCGCATTGATGGTGGCCGGCGCGCGCAGGATCTTCCCGCGGCCCAGCCATGCCGTGTCGGGTTCTCGACTGGCCGCGGGCCCGACACCTAACTATCCGGGCCGGCTCGGCCATGTTGTCGTGAATGCGGCAGAACGCGGGATCGATGATCTCACCCGGCCCTTGGCGAAGCGCCGTCATCGTCCACGCCGGGTCCGGCGGTTTCCGATCGTGACCACCTGAGCCGGGCAAGCTCCAACAGGCGGGCTGGCAGGCACGGTGTCAGTATTCGGCCCGGGGGACGTCGGCCCGGCTCTCCCGGCGGCGTGGCGGGCAGCGACCGGCCCTCGGATCGGGGGCAGCCACACGATGAACAGGCGTCCGACCGCTATCGGCCGGACGACGGCCGGCCAAGCCCGCGGGGACAGGACCACCGATGACGAGACGGCGGTGACCGGGCGAACGGCGCCCGCCGCGCAGCCCACCCTGGCGCGCGTCCTGAGTGGGCGGATGCTGTTGTTCCTCGTGCTCGGTGACGTCCTCGGATCGGGGATCTACGCGCTCACCGGGCAGATCGCCGCCGACGTCGGCGGGATGATCTGGGCACCGTTCCTGATCGCCTTCGCGCTGGCGTTCCTCACCGGGACGGCCTACGCCGAGCTCGTCGGCAAGTACCCCCGGGCGGCCGGAGCAGCGCTCTACGCCAACGAGGCGTTCCGTCGCCCGTTTCTCACCTTCATGGTCGGCTTCACCGTGCTGGCCGCCGGGATCACCTCCACCGCCACGGCCGCCCGGGCCATTGGGGGCAAATACCTGGCGGAGTTCGTGGCGGCCCCGATGGTCGTCGTCGCGGTTGTGTTCATCCTGCTGACCGCGGTCCTCAACGCCCGTGGGATCGAGGAGTCGGCCCGGGTGAACCTCGTGCTCACCGTGATCGAGCTGGCCGGGCTGTTGCTGATCGTCGGGATCGGCGTGCACGCGCTGGCTACCGGAGCGGGTGAACCGGGACGGGCCTTCGAGCTGCGTGCCGAGGGGCCTGCGCCGCTCGCCCTGCTCGCCGGCACGACGCTCGCGTTCTACGCGATGCTCGGCTTCGAGAACTCGGTGAACCTCGTCGAGGAGGCCCGCCGGCCGCGCCGGGACCTACCGCGGGCGCTGTTCGGCGGCATGTTCATCGCCGGCACGGTCTACCTATTCGTCGCGTTCACCTGCGCGATGCTGGTGGATCCCGACATCCTCGCCGGCTCCAGTGCCCCGCTGCTGGAGGTGGTGAAGGCCTCCGACGTGCCGGTGCCGTCGAAGCTGTTCGCCGCGGTCGCGCTGGTCGCGGTCTCCAACACCGCCCTGATGAACATGGTGATGGCCTCCCGTCTCGTCTACGGCATGGCCGCCCAGGGCACGATCCCGACCGTCTTCGCGCGGGTGCTGCCCGGCCGACGCACCCCGCCGGTAGCGATCGGCTTCGTGACGGCCCTGGCGGTGGCGCTGGCCATCACCGGCCAGCTGGCCGGCCTTGCCGATACCACCGTCCTGCTCCTGCTGCTGGTCTTCTTCGTCGTCAACATCAGCGCGCTGGTGCTGCGCCGCGAGCCCGCCCCGCCCGGCGCCTACCGTGCCCCCACCTGGGCCCCGGCACTCGGCGCGCTGTCCTGCGCGGCGTTGGCCACCCCGCTGGTCCACCGCGAGGGCACCGTCTACCTACGCGCCCTCGGCCTGCTCGCGCTCGCCGCCGTCCTCGTCCTTGCCCAGAAAGTCGTCAGCGGCCGGTTCCGCGCGTGTGCCGCCAGCCCGCCATCGCGGTAACGCCTCGCGCGCCGTCCGGCGCTGTGGCCGGACCGCCCCGCCGATGTAGCCGGCTTCCGCAGGCCGCGGACCGCGCGGACCTCGTGGCTGTCCCGTAGCCGGCAGGCCTCGCTGAGTGAGCCGAGCATGCGGTAGGCGACCGCATGCAACCGCGGGCGCTGTCGCTCGAACTGCTCGGCCTGCCAGGTCGCATGGTCCACGAGTTGCCTCCGTCCGATCGAACCCCTCCCAGGCAATGACGAACGCGGCGCGGCCGATGTGACGGGGCTATCCCCGTCGACCACGCCCGCACAGGTGACGAATGTCGCCCGGCGGAACCGCCGGTCACATCTGCCGGGCGGGATCCGACAGACAGGTGACGGCCGGACGCCCGCTGGCGCCAGGTTGCGGGACGACGGCCGCGGACAGGAGGCATCTCCACATGGACTCGATCACCACCGGCCCAAGGGCCGAACACCCGGTCGCGACGCGCCGAGCGTCCGAGCGTGCCCGAGCCACCGTCGCCACGGCGAATGCCAGCGGTTCCGGCGCGAAGACCGACGCCGACGGATCGTTTCTCGCGACCCGACGCGGCAAGCTCACGCTGGCGTTGCTGTGCGCGGTCGCTTTCCTTGACTTCGTCGACGCGTCGATCACCAATGTGGCGCTTCCCGACATCCGGACCGATCTTGGATTCTCGAGGCAGAGCCTGCAGTGGATACCGAGCGGCTACCTGCTGACCTACGGCGGTTTCATGCTGCTGGGTGGCCGGCTCGCTGACCTGCTCGGCCGTCGCCGGGTCCTGGTGACGGGGACGGTCCTGATCGGGATCTCGTCGCTCGTCGGCGGGCTGGCCGGGGATCCCGGGCTCCTGATCGGCGCGCGGCTGGCGCAGGGTCTTGGTGCCGCGATGATGCTGCCGGCGGCGTTGTCGATCCTCACGACGACGTTCCGGGACGGCGCGGACCGGCACAAGGCACTCGGCGTGTGGGGCGGGGTCGGCGGACTCGCGTCCGCGGTCGGAGTGCTGCTCGGTGGGGTGCTGACCGAGGGACCGGGTTGGCGCTGGGTGTTCTTCGTCAACCCGCTGGCCGCCGCGCTGGTGCTCCCGGCCGTCTTCTGGCTGATTCAGCGTGACCGGCGCGATGGCAGGCCGGCGAGCTTCGACATCGGCGGCGGAGTCCTGGTCACCGGCGGGATGCTGCTGCTCGTCTTCGGGCTGGTGAAGGCGCCTGACCAGGGCTGGGGTTCGGCCCGCACGATCGGCGAGCTTGCCGGCGCGGCCGTCCTGCTGATCGCGTTCCTGGCCAACGAGCGGCGTCAGAGCAGCCCGCTGCTACCACTGTCGATCTTCCGGATCAGGGGTCTCGGGGCCGCCGACTTCACCGGCCTGATCGCGTTCGCTGGCCTCATCGCGATGTTCTTCTTCCTTACCCTCTACATGCAGAACGTCCTCGGATACTCGCCGATCAGAACCGGCCTCGCCTATGTCCCGCTCTGCTTCGGCGTCGGCGTCGCGGCCGGCATCTCCGCGCAACTGCTCATCCGGATCGGCACCCGGGCCGTCATCGTCGTCGGTGCCCTGCTCGCTACCGGCGGCCTGTACTACCTGTCCCGGATCCCCGTCGACGGCTCCTACCTGACGGACCTGTTCCCCGGTCTGATGATTGTTTCGTTCGGTCTCGGGGCGGTGTTCGTCGGCGTCACCACGGCCGCGAACGCCGGCGTACCCGCCGACCAGGCGGGGCTGGCCGCCGCACTGCTGAACTCGTCGCAGCAGGTCGGCGCCGCGCTGGGGCTCGCGATCTTCTCCGCGGTCGCTACCTCACGCACGAACCACCTGCTCGGGCAGCATGCGGCCGTGCCGAACGCGCTCACCGCGGGTTTCTTCCACCGCGCACTGCTGACCGGTAGCGCCTTCCTCCTGGCCGCCGGCCTCATCGCGCTGCACAGCCCCAACGCGCACGGCGAAGCCGAGCACCCCGCCGGCTCCGACATGACGCCCGAACCGGCCCGGCTCTGACCCCACCCCGCCCACCCCGGCGTGCCGCCGAAGACGGCCGCCAGGCGTGGGACGCCGGTAACCGACATCGCTGACCAGCTCCTAGGCGGCGCTGCCGCCCGCGACCGACCATAGGTGGACATCATTTTTCCGACGTGTCGATGTGGGACCTGTCGCGGGGCGGGTGAACGTGTCGCAGGGCGTGTGCCATCCGGTCGACGAGGAGCGCCTCCCCGTCAACCATCGACGGCGCGAGGTGGCTGTTGATCTCGAGTGACACCAGGCCATGCAAGGTGCCGAACAGGCCCAACAGGCGGTGCTGGTCGTCGGTGGGCAGCGTGGCGAACTCCACCAGCCGGTCGCCGCATCCCTCCGCCTCCCCGACCGCTAGCAGGAACGGCCGATAGACCGTCTGTTCGGCGGTGACGGTGGGTCCGTCCGGCGGTGCCGCGTAGCCGGGCAGTTGGTCGGTCCAGATCAGGTTGAACTGCCGGGGGTTGGCGACGGCCCAGGCCCGGTACGCCCGGACGCATGCGAGAAGCCGGTCGACGGGCTCGGCGCCCTCGCTGTCGTCGAACGCCTGGTCAACGGCGCCCGCGAGGCTGTGGAAGCTTTCCGTGATCAGCGCGGTGAACAGGTCGTCGAGGCTGCCGAAGTAGGTGTAGAGCGAGGCCGGGTTCATGCCGACCTCGCGGGCGACACCTCGCCACGACACATTGCCCGGGCCGCCTTCGTCGAGCTGACGGCGGGCGACGGCGGTGATCTCCTCGACCAGCTCCCGACGATGCCGGTCCCGTCGGGACTCCGTAGGCATGCGCACGCCGTCGAGACTAGCCGAACAACCTTGATCTTCCGAACAGCCTTGACTTGCCAAACAGCGTTTGGATACGATCTCCAAACAGTGTTCGAAGTTCGAATAGTGATTGGAGAACGTGAAATGGCAGACCTCCTCGACGCGCCCGTCGTCCTGGGCGCGGGTCCCGTCGGCCGGTCGGTCGCGGCTGCGCTGGTGGCCCGCGGGATCCGCCCGCGCGTCGTCACCAGGTCAGGAACCACGATCGACGGGACCCAACCCTGTCGGGCCGATGTGGCCGACCCCGACGGCACCCGTGCCGCGGTCGGCCACGCCACCGTGGTGTTCCAGTGCGCCCAACCGCCCTACCACCGGTGGCGGAAGGAGTTCCCGGACATCCAGCGATCCGTCGTCCGCGCCTGCGAGGCGCGTGGCGCGGCGCTCGTCGCGATCGAGAACCTCTACGGGTACGGGCCCGTGTCCGTGCCCATGACCGAGGACCTTCCGATGAAGCCGACCACCCGGAAGGGTGCGGTGCGCGCCGCCATGTGGGCTGAGCTGCAAGACGCCCACCAGTCCGGTCGGGTCCGCGTCGCGGCCGTTCGGGCCAGCGACTTCTTCGGTGCCGGGGTTCGAGCCTCGGCGTTCGGCGAACGATTCTTCGCCCCACTCGTATCCGGCGGGAAGGCCCAGATCCTGGGGTCGCCCCAGGCTCGGCACGCGATCACCTACGTGCCCGACCTCGCCGAGGCGGCAGTGCGCGTGGCCGAGGATCCCTCAGCCTGGGGGCGAGCCTGGCACGCGCCGACCGCTCCAGGGATCACTCAGCTCGCCCTCGTCGAGGCCGCCGCCCGCGCCGCCGGCGTACCGCCCGCCTTCGTCGCGGTGAAGCCGTGGCAGCTTCGCCTCGTGGGCGCCTTCAACGCCGGCGCCCGGGAGACGGTGGAGATGCTCTACGAGTTCGAGAGGGACTTCGTCGTGGACTCGTCGGCCTTGGAGATCCGCTTCGGCCAGCCGCCGACGCCGCTGGACCGCGCGCTCGCCGAAACAGTCGCCTGGTACCGGCGGGCGGAGGCCTGACACCAAGACCCGTCTGTCCGGCAGTTCCGTCATGCATGTCGGCCGCCACGTACGGCCCCGTCAAGACGAATCCCTCCAGGAGATACCCCCGATGCTCACCGCAGGCCCAGCCCTCGAAGTTCCGTCGACACGACGCATGCAAGGCCTGACCACGATCATCGAAAGCCTGCTCATCTTCGTTCCACTGCTCGTCCTCGGCACGGCCATTGGCTGGCCCGGCTCGCTCGGTGACCCGGCGGACGTCGCGCTGCCCCGGCTCCTCGAACACGAGGTCGCCACCAGGTCGGGCTACCTCGCCTACCTGGCGTACAGCGTTGCCTTCTTCCCGGTTGCGGTGAGCATCTCGATGTGGCGCCGAGAAGGACCCGCCACGCTTGCCCTCGGGATCGCGGTCGGTGCCGCGGCGGTATCCGCCCTCGCTCGAGCCATCGGCATCACGCGGTGGCTATCCGCCGCGTTCCCGCTCGCCGAGCAGTGGCAGGAGACCACGTCCGCGACCTCGCGCGAGGCCCTCGCCATCCAGTTCGACACCCTCAACAACTTCGGCGGCGCCATCGGCGAGACCCTCGGGGTCAGCGTCTTCGCCGCCGTCTGGCTGGGCGCGACGGTCGCCCGGCCGGGACTTCCCCGGTGGGCACGCGTCACCGGCGCGCTGGTGCTCGTCCCGCTCACCGCACCAGCGATCGAGCTCGCCGGCGTCGACGCGGGCATCCTGGTGTCGCTGTCCAGCGCCGCAATCACGATCTGGCTGCTCGCTGTCGGAATCGCGATGATGCGAGACCGCCCCGTCGGCCGTCCCGTCCCCAGCACGGCGACCGAGGTGCCTGTCGTTTCCGGATAGCACGACGGCTAGTAAACGATGTCGCAGCAATGTGCCGAACCCTGGTCAATCCGCCTGCCGACAGCAGACGGAAAGCCCCGAAAATCGAACCCCGGTCACGGGCATGTCACTTTCCGCGATGGTCGGGGGATCGGCGCGGAGGGCCACCACACAGGCCGCCCGCCACCACATCAGGCTCGCGGCTTAGGCTTGATCGCAGACGAGCCCGCAATCGCGAACAGTTCGCGGTCTCGGCCTGGGCCAGGTAGTTTGATGACTGGCGTCCGTCCGCGCCCAACCTCCAGCGATCCGCCCCAGCCGGGTCACCTCAGGAGGCAAAGGGGGGTCTGCTCCTCGGCCGGGCTGACGCGTTGTCGATCGTGTGCCCGTCGTGCCGGTCGCTGGGGGATCCGCGGACGGGCCGCGGGAGACGGCGATGACCAGGCAGAGTGACTTCAAGCAGCGGGTGCGCGCCCGCATGGCCAAGACCGGCGAGTCGTATGCGACTGCTCGGGGCCAAGTCCTCGCCGAACGGCCTGACACCGCGGCTGTCGCTCGCGATGACGGCTGGATGCGTGCGGCGTTGCACGTGAGCAACGGGGATTGCACGGATCTGCCCGGGACCGGGCTGGCCGAGCGCGTGCTGTTCTGGCGCGATGTGCTCCATGAGGGGCCGGTGCCCGCGGTGGGGCCGCGGGAGCTGCGTCAGGTCAGATCCGCTTTCCTCCTCGAGGCGGGCTGCGACGACCGGGACGAGGGCCCCGACATGTTCGCCGAGCGGGACCGGGTCCTCGCGGACAACCGCGACGGTGAGTATGTGCTGTGGTTCGAGGCGGATCTGTACGACCAGCTTCAAATCATCCAGATTCTCGACCGTCTCGCCGGCCTCGGCGTGCCGGCGCGGCGCGTCACGTTGATCTGTATCGGCGAGCATGCCGGTATCGCGCGGTTTGGCGGTCTCGGCGAGCTGACGGCGGCGCAGCTGCGCGAGCTGCCCACCACCAACGCGTGCATCCGGCTGACCAACGAGGCGCTGCGGCTCGCCACCCGCGCCTGGGCCGCGTTCCGGGCGACGGTCCCAGACGGCCTGCGCACGATCGCCGACAGCCGCTCCGGTGAGCTGCGTTTCCTGGGCGAGGCGTTCGACCGTCTCAGCCGGGAGTATCCGGCCGCCCGAGACGGGCTGTCGCTGACCGAGCGGCGGATCCTGGCGGCTGTCGCCGACGGCGCGTCCAACGCCGAGACCGCGTTCGTGCGGGCCGCGGCGCGCGAGACGCGCCCATATCTCGGCGACACCTGGTGCTTCGCGATGATCAACCGGATGGCACGCGCCTCCGCCCCGCTGCTCGACCTCCAGCCGACGGACCGCCCGGTCGGCCGCGGCACCGGTCTGCGCCTGACCGATACCGGCGCACGAGTGCTCGCCGGCGCGGCCGACCACGTGACGCTCAACGGCATCGACCGCTGGATCGGTGGGGTGCACCTACAAGGCAGGCGCGTGCCGTGGCGCTGGGACGACGGCACCGAGACCACCGTCCTCACCGCCGAGGACACACGGCCACCCCACACCACCCCTTGACCAGTTCGCCCGTCGTCCCCGTGCGGGCTCTGATCGACGGCCCTCGCCCACTCCCCGACGCGGTCCCCGCCTGCGCAACAGGCCAAAGGCCGCCTCACGGGCTGGCACAGCCGCGACCTAGGGCACCAGGCTGGCGGCGGTGATGGCGCCGAGTTCCCAGCAGGCCTCGCGGGCCGCGCTGTCCGGAGTGCCAGTCACGGTGACCGGATCGCGCAGGCGCTTCCAGCGCAGACCGGTCGCGATCGACTCAACCGAACGCACCGCGCCCGTCGTGTCGCTGCTGCCGTGGACGTACAACGCGTACGGCCGCCCGACCGTCGCTTCCAGGATCGGGTAGTACACGGTGTCGCAGAAATGTCGCGAAGGCTGGTCACGAGGCGGGCACTTTAAGTAACAAGCCGGTCGGGATAGCGTCACGCCGTCCGATGTTCGTCAGATCCCTTCGTAGAGAGCGGCAGGGCCGATGAGCAGGATGTCCGGCGACTCTTCCGTGGCTCTGGTTAGTTGTTCGCTGAAACCCGCCGCGCTGAAGCAGGCAAGTCTGGCTGTGGCCGCGCCCGGCCGACCCTGAGTGTCGAGGAGGTCGCGGATCCGCCTGAGCCGGTCGAGGTGCGCGAGGCCCATTGCGTCACCCCACTTCGCCTCACCGATCATGAACAGACGCTCCTGCTCCTGGTCGTCGTCGTAGCCGAAGGCGACGACGTCGAGTTGATGGCTGGCGCGTGCGGTCGGATCGTTGACGACGCCCGACAAAACCCGACTGATGAGGGTGGAGCCGAAGCGTTCTGGCGCGGCGTGGTGGGCGGTCCAGTGGCGGCATACCTGCTCGAAGTGCGGCCCGAGGACGTTGCCGACGAACCGGCGCTGGCCGATCTTCCAGAGTTGGGCGAGCCGGCGGCCGCCTCGCGCATGTTCCAGGTCGGACCACATTGGTCGCATCACGGCGTGGTAGAAGGTCACGAGCGGTTCGGCGATGCGGAACTGGGTGCGGTTGTCGCGAAAGGCGTCAGGCTCCCGGGTGATGAGTCCGCAGTCAGCAAGGACGGTGAGCGGGTGGGCGAGGTCGCCCGACCTCCGGCCGAGGTAGGACGCGATCCCGCCACGTGATGCGTTACCCTCGGCGATCGCCGCGAGAACCGAGTGGTAGAGCGCCGTGTCGCGCAGGTCGGGTTCGTCGGCGAGCAGGTAGCGGCCTTCGCGGAAGAGCGCGCTGGTCGGCGAGAGCACAGTACGGGTAACCCAGGCATCGAAGTCGTCGGGGCCGGACGGAGTGTCGTCGCGGGCGAACTCACGGCGGTAGGCTGGGGTGCCGCCGACGATCGCGTTCACCTTCAGCGCGGTGACGGGGTCGTCGATGCCCCAGAACTGGGCCGCGAGCCGATGGTCCAGGGTCGGGACGACGAGCTCCAGACCGGCTCGACCGCGCAACGGCGCGCTGCCCGCGAGCAGGCCACCCATGAACGACATCGCCGACCCGCACAGCAACAGACGCGTCCGGCTGTCGTCCCGCTGCGCGCGCCGTGGCGCCAGCACGTTCTGGATGATCGACGGCAGTCGTGGGTTCGCCCGGACAAGGTAGGGAAACTCGTCGATCACCACTGGCATGGCACGCTCGCGGCCCAGCGCGAGCAGCGCGTCGAACACCGGGTACCAGTCGTCGAACACCAAGGGCGCTGGCGCGCCCAGCCGGTCGGCCAGCGCCATGCCGATCCGACGCAACGACTCGCCGTCCGTAGCCTCGTCCGCCCCGAAGAAGAACCCGCCAGTGGCCTCGCACAGCGCGCGGAGCAGGAACGTCTTGCCCTGCCGACGCCGGCCGGACACGACTCCCAGCGTCGCGCCAGCCGTGGTGTCCGCCGCGAACCGCGTCAACGCGTCCCACTCAAACTCCCGGTCGAACATGTCCGCCGGCCGCTCCAGCGTAGCCAACCAGCCACCCCATCCCAAGAGTCAGAAGTACAGTTATCATAACCATACTTATGGAACTGGCGTGGCGTCAGCTGGCCAGCCGCACGGCGGGCACCCGCCGCGCAGCCGCGAACACCAAGTCCCCCCGCGTGCTCAGGCGCACCATCTAGCGATCGCGGCGAGGCGTGCGCTGGAACGGCTGTCGGTTTTCCGAGTCTTAGTCGGTCATCAGGGACGCGGCGACCGTGGCGCCGAGTTCCCAGCAGGCCTCGCGGGCCGCCGCCTCAAGATCGCCGACGATCGACAGCGGTTCGCGCGGGCGCTTCCACTTCAGGCCGGTGACGATGGTCTCGACGCCGCGGACCGCGCCAGTCGTGTCGCTGTTGCCGTGGACATACAGGGCGTACGGCCGGCCGACCGTTGCGTCCAGGACCGGATAGTAGATCTGGTCGCAGAACTTGCGGAAAGTCAGATGCGTCGAGTGGCTACGTAGCGTGTCATCGCCCTTGATCCCTTCGCCCGCCCCTGGCATGACCTCCCCCGCCACTCGCCTCGTCGATGACCGCCGCAAGGCCCAGCCGACCCTGTCCCTGGTGTTGCCGCTGTCAGCCGAGTCCGGCTCCCCCATTTGACGCACAACTAGTTATGCGCATAACGTTATGCGCATAACTAGTTCTCGCAAGGAGAGACCGTGGACTTCGAGCACGCCGACGCCATCAACCAGGCCATCCGCCTCCTGAGCTTGCGCCACCGGGCCAGGGCCGCGGCCCTGCTGGCCCCGCTCGGCCTGCACCCCGGACAGGAGGCGCTCCTGCTTGAACTCGCCAGGACCGGCCCGATGATCCAGGCACAACTCAGCGAGGCCCTCGGTTGCGAGCCACCCAGCGTCACACTCATGACCCGCAAGCTCGAAGCCTCCGGCCACATCCGCCGCAAACCCGCCCCGTCCGACAAGCGCGCCAGCATCGTCGAACTCACCGGCAGCGGCAAGGCGGTAGCCGACCAGGTCAAGGACCTGTGGTGCACTCTCGCGCAGGAGACCGTGACCGGCCTGCCCGCCGAAACGGTGACGGAACTACCCGGCATCCTCAACACCTTGACCGGAAACGTGGACACCAGGCACCCCGATCACCCACACGGCCGCCGGCACGGTCCGGTCGCGCAATCGCGACGGGCCGGGCGCATGGATCAGGGCAAGCCGATGACTGGCGACTACGAACCGAGCGGGTTGGGGTTTGTGCGCGAGTATGTCGAGCAGATCATACGCACCGGCACGACCGACGGCGTCACGATGAAAGACCGGCCCATGGTGCTGATGACCTACCGGGGCGCCAAAACCGGCAAGGTTCGCAAGACGCCGGTGATGCGTGTCGAGCACGAGAGCCGCTACGCGGCTGTCGCGTCCAACGGCGCCCAACCGACCAACCCGCAGTGGTACCCGAGCCTGCTCGCCGAACCGATCATCGAGCTCCAGGACCGCACGGTGACGCGCCAGTACCGGGCGCGCGAGGTGTTCGGGGACGAGAAGGCTCTCTGGTGGCGCCGGGCCGTGGACGCGTTCCCGGACTACGCCGACTACCAGCGCAAGATCGACCGCCAGATCCCGGTCTTCGTAATCGAACCGGTCAGCGGGGGCACACCGGCCGATGACGGCACCGAGGGATAGCGCCGCTCACCTACGACGAGCTCAATCGGAGAAAGTCATGACCTGCGAATGAAGATCTTTTAGGCGGTTGACGGTGGTGCGTGGTCGTCGGCCGTTTGACGAGTTTCCCGTTCTCGAAGCGGAGGCCGGCGCCAGCGAGCGCGACGAGGTGTGGTGCGTTCACGGCCGCCAGCGTGATTGCTCAGTAGATCTGATCGCAGAAGTAACATCAACAAGGGTGCTTAATGGCAGGGCAGGGCGGCGGGCAGCTGCCCGGTGAAGAAGGCTCCGGGAGAGACTCCCATCATGCGGCGGAACTCGGCGGTCATGTGGGACTGATCGTAGTAGCCTGCTTCGGCGGCGAGTTGGGTGAGGGACTGCTGGCTCGCGCCCGCGAGCACATGTCGCGTCCGCGCGATGCGGGCCACATGTTTAGGTGGAATGCCAACGGCTTCCGTGAAGAGATTGCGCAGGTGTCGCTCGCTGACGTTTAGGCTCCGGGCTGTCGTCCGAACCCGCGATCCAGGGCTGGTCAGGGAGGTCAGGGCGATGGTCGCGCTGCGCACGAGTTCAGCACGAGCCAGGTCGTGGGGCGACCGAGTCCGCACCTGGTCTATCAGCGTGGCCGCGAGTAGTCCGACGACTTCGGTGGGATCTGACCCGACCTTGGACAGGTCATCGGCGAGCCGATCACCCGCCACACCCCACAGGTCGCTCAGCGGGACGACCCGGTCGACGAGTCCGCGCAGGGGAACGCCTAGCAACGACTGAGCCCGGCCGGCTGCATTCGCATCTTGACGCAGAACGGCACCCGGCTCACCTCGAAATATTCGGCGTGAGTACGAGGCCCCATGACCACGAGTTCAGTGCGATCGCTGGTCGTACGTACGACCAGCGCCGTCGCGGCGTCCGGAGCCTCGGCGCGGACGGGGTGCGCAGGTGCGCCGCTGGACGCGGCGGCACTCAGCTGCGAGATCCATGGCCGCAGCACGACAGGCAGCGGGGTGACGCGTTCGGAGTCGTCATTCACCACCGGCCCCACGATAGAAGCCTGTCCGTGGTGAGCGACCGCGGTGCCCGTGCCGACAGGGCGTGCCGAAACGTCCTATCCGCCGCGGTATGCCACTGGCACCGTTGCCCACATGATCCTTGTCACCGGTGCCACCGGCACCGTCGGTCGCGCGGTCGTCCGGCTTCTGGTCACCCGTGGCGCGGCGGTCCGCGTGATGACGCGCAACCCCGCGAGCGTTCCCGCCTCGCTGGGTGTGGACATCGCACAGGCCGACTTCGACAACACCGCGTCGCTTCGCGCGGCGGTCGCCGGCGTCGAAAGCGTGTTCCTGCTGACCGTGCCAGCATCACCCTCGCCCCACCACGACGTGGCCCTGCTCGAAGCCGCCGTCGCGGCCGGCGTAAGCAGAGTGGTGAAACTCTCAGCCATCGGGACCGGCGAGATTGACGACCACAACAGGACAGTGGGCGCCTGGCACCAGCAGGCGGAGCGGGCTGTGCACACCAGTGGCGCCGCCTGGACAGTGCTGCGGCCGTCCGCTTTCGCGTCGAACACCCTGTACTGGGCCCCAGCGATCAGATCTGGAAGCCCGGTGCGTAACCTGACGGAAAACGGCAGGCAGGGCGTCATCGACCCACGCGACGTGGCCGCGGTCGCCGTCGAAGCCCTGATCTCCTCCGCGCATGAGGGCCAGACCTACACCCTGACAGGCCCGGACCTGCTGGCCGTGCCCGACCAGGCCGCCCAGCTCGAAAGGCTGCTCGGCAGCCCAGTCACCACCATCGACGTGCCGCTCGACGCGGCACGCAACGAGATGATCGCCTCCGGACTGGACAGCTCCGTCGTCGACGTCATCGTCACCGGTTCCGGGTGGACGCGGGCGGGACACAACGCAGTCCTCACCGAGGACGTGCCCCGGCTCCTCGGACGCCCCGCCACCAGCTTCGAGGCCTGGGCACTCGACCACCTCGGCACCTTTACGCAAAGACGATCAAAATGATCCGGAAAATCGGAGTCATACCCGCGCGGTCGACCTTCACTGGGCGGCCATCAGACTGGCGGCGGCGATGGCCCCGAGTTCCCAACAGGCCTCGCGGGCCGCGGTGTCCGGGGTGCCGATCACGGTGACCGGGTCGCGCAGGCGCTTCCAACGAAGACCGGTCGCGATCGACTCGACCGAACGCACCGCGCCCGTCGTGTCGCTGCCACCATGGACGTACAGCGCGTACGGCCGCCCGACCGTCGCTTCCAAGATCGGGTAGTACACAGTGTCGAAGAAGTGCTTGAGCGCGCCGCTCATGTAGCCGATGTTGGCGGGAGTACCGAGCAGGTAGCCGTCGGCCGCGAGCACATCGACGACGGTCGCGGACAACGCCGGCTTGACGACGACGTCCACGCCCTCAATTGCATCGTCACCCGCGCCCGACAGCACTGCCTCCAGCATCGCCTGCATCGTCGGCGACGGCGTGTGATGGACGATCAGGAGGGTCGGCACCGCGACCATGCTATGACCCGGCCAGACGGCGCATTGGTCGCGCCCCTGGCGGGTCGGCGTCGGGGCTGCCGTCGCTCGCTAACGGTCAAGGACGCAGACAAAGGCGTAGGACGCCTTCGCGGAAGGCGGCGCCGGCCCGCGCAGAGGTCATTCTGCCCGCGACGACCTCCCCCGCGGCGGCGTGGCCGAGACTCAGGATGGCCGCGAGCAGCCAGGGTGTCGAGACGTCGGGATGCAGCCGGTTCTCGCGGCGGCCACGGTCCAGCAGCCCGCGCAGCGCCACGACGACAGGGCCATGTGCCTCGACGTCCGCGCCCGAGGTCTGGGTGAACAGGGCGGGGTTGAGCAGCGCCGGGTAACGGTCCAGCAGCACCCAGGCCGTGTCCACCCAGTTCGCGAGCGCGTCTCGAACGTCGCCCTCGGCGCTGGCCGAGGTCAGCGCCTCGGCCACACGCCCGGTCAGGGACGTTCGGACCGCCTGGTAGAGCATCTCGCGGCTGGCGAAGTGTGCGTAGAGAGTCTGGCGGCTGACATCCGCGACGTCGGCGATCTCCGCCATGGACGGGTCACCGGCTCGCCCGAGCAGGTCCACGGCGGCTTCCAGGATGCGCGAGGCGTTGACCTCCGCGTCGCCGCGGCGGCGACGCGGAGCCGGCTGCCCGTTCCTGGACACGGTTGTCAAGGGTAGCCGAAAGGCGTTATCCTTTTCCTTGACATGACTGTCAAGGAAAAGGAGGCGATCGAACGATGAGCGGCACCACCTTGCCCGGCGAAGACCTGCGGGCCTACCTGACGCGTTATCCCGAGGAGCTGACCTTCGGCGACGAGCCTCCCGGAGAGGTGTTCGACCGCTACCACACCCCGGACTTCGTCATGGTCAGCGACGGCGTCGCGCTGGACCGCCAGCGCCTCATAGACCACGTGACCCCCGCGCGCCGACGGGCCGTCGCCGTCGCCGTGGAGGTGGCCGACGCGCTGGTAGCGGGCGACCGGGTTGCCGCCCGCTACACGCTGTCCGCGACCATGCGCAAGGGCGCCCCGATCGTCACTGAGATCGTCATGCTCGGCCGCCTCGCCCCCGACGGCCGCCTCACCGACGCACATCAGCTCACCCGCACCCCCGCCACCGAGGACTGACCGCTCTCGGCCGAAGTACCCCGGCCCTGCCGGACCAGCCACGCTGGCCCGGCAGATGTGACACACGATCAGCCTCCTGTCTACTCACCGATTCCACAGCAGACAGAGACCAATCGATGCTCGCAATCTTCGTATACCGAAGATCTCGGCCACCCTGCTCGCGCTACTTCTGGTCGAAGAAATGCCGCGAACCCTGGTCACGGAATCCTCACTCGCCGTAACCGATCGTCCGACGAGCTACGGCATCAGATTCGCGGCCGTCGTCGCACCCAGCTCCCAGCACGCCGCTAGGTCTTTTGTGTCGAGCGTGCCTGTCACCGTTACCCTCTGTCGCCCAGCGAAGCCCATCCGAGACTAGTGACCTTTACTCAGCTACCCGCGGAAACATGTCTGTCGGGCGTCTGGAGCCTACCTTCGCTATTCTGGCAAAATGTCTTCAGGAGCCGGTTGTGGGCAGTGTTCCGACGCCGATCCGGCCGTCGCACGGGAACGGTCTGGCAGTCTCGGGTTCGTCGCGCGAATCGCCGATGAGTCCCACTTCTTCGTTACGCTGCGTCGATGTCGTTCATGCGGTCAGGACTACGCATCGATATTCTGCGAGACCATCGACTGGCAGGACAGCGATGATCCACAGTACACGCTGCTGATCCCCTTGACCGCGACTGAGGTGCGGTCGCTCTCCGAGGCGGGTGAGGATGGCGTCGAGGCGGCGCTTGAGAATCTTTCGCCCCGACGAAATCTCTTCAACGCACGGGGCAAAGGTGACAAAGACTGGTCGCGGTACTGGGCAAGAGGCCCGATCAGCGTGCCGCGTCATGACTGAGTTCCGCGCGCTCATCCCTCCCGGAAACCCGGAGGCCCGACGCGTGCCAGTCAGCTACGGCATCAGGCCTGCCGCGGCAGTCGCCCCCAGCTCCCAGCACGCCTCTCGGTCCTTCGCGTCGAGCGTGCCAGTTACCGTCACGGGGTCCTGCAGGCGCTTCCACTTCAGACCGGTGGCGATCGTCTCGACGCTGCGGACCGCACCCGTGGTGTCAGAGCCGCCGTGTACGTACAGGGCGTACGGCCGACCGATGGTTGCTTCCAGGCAGGGGTAATAGGCCTGGTCGCAGAACAATGCGAAACTCACGTGCGCAGACCGGTCACGTTACGTGTCCATCAGGCTTGCCGCCACCGTGGCCAGGCCACCGACGACCGTCAGCGGCTCTCGCAGGCGCTCCCAACGGAGGTCGGTCGTGATCGTCTCGACCGAGCGCACCCCGAAAGCCCAAGCCGGGTCCGGGAGCGCCAGCCGCCGCGACGTCCCGCGCCCGCCCCGCCCGGGCCGGCCTGGGAGCCACGCCGGCTGGGCGAGCCGATGACCGGCCACGCAACACGGTGTACTGCGTGGCGTTCTCGCCGGACGGCAGCCTGCTGGCCAGCGCCAGCGCCGACGACTCGATGCGGCTGGGACGTGACCGACCCCGCCGCGCCCCGCGTGGTCGGCCGCAGGCTGGAGTGGCACCTGGGCGCGGTCTGGTCCGTCGCCTTCTCGCCGGTGGAGAGGATCCTCGCCAGCGCCGGCTTCGACGGGAAGATCCAGCTCTGGAGATGAGCCGGGGATCGGGCCCGGCGTTGCGACGCCGTCAACGGATGCCGGGGAAGGGCGGCGCGCTGGTCGGGCGGCCGCGGCGGCCCAGCAGCGATGCCTCGACCTCGCTGACCAGCCGGCCTCTGGCCGCGTCGTCGGTGAGGCCGACGAGGTCGATGTACTTGATCCCACGCAGCAGGCCCTCGGGCTCGATCTCCTCGACCCGCACCGGGATGAGCGACCGGCGCAGGCCCTGCGGATCCGCCTCCCAGGTCGCCTGCCACTGGGCCTGCACCCGGGCTGCGCCCAGGTAGCTGGCCGACAGCACGACCACGGTGCGCACCGAGCGCTTGATCGCCTCGCTGAGCAGCTCCACCGAGTGCGATCCCGCCATAGCGTCCCACGCCTCGACGTGGACCCGGTAGCCCGCCGCCTCCAGCGTCCAGGCGATCCAGATGGCCCAGTCCTCGTCGGCCGCCGAGTAGGAGACGTGAAAGTCCCAGCCGCGCGCACCGGTCGCCGCGGTGTCGTCGCCGCCCTCATGCGCGCGGGCCGGCTCGTCCGCGCCGTGCACGACAGGCCGGTCCAGCGCCTGGCCGGTCTCCTGGCCGCCGCCGGTGACCGCGGTGGCGCCTTCGCGGTCGGACGGCAGGAACGACGCAGGCTCATCCACGGCGGAGCCGCCGATCTGGGGCGGACGCCCGATACCCGGCAGCGCGAGCCAGCCGACGAGTGTGCCCGGGGCGGCGGCGCCGACCGCCAGCGGCATCGTCACCTGCGCGAACAGCCGCGGGTCAAGCCCGGTCAGCCCCTCCTGGATGGTCGCCCGGAACAGCTCGTCCGCGATGATCAAGCCCAGGTTTGCGCGCAGGTCGCGTTCGAGGGCAGCCCGCAGGGGAGGCGCGTCGATCAGCCGGGTGGCCGCGGTGACCGGGCTGCCGGTCACGCCGCCGCCGTCGAGGAGCACCTCGCCGCGGTGCACCGCCATCCGCACCCGGATCTGTGCCGACTCGGCCCGGTAGCGGTTGCGTTTGCGGATCGCGCGCTCGAAGGCTCCGACCAAGTCGTCGACGACGAGCGTCGCGGGAAAAGCCCCGGCGATGGCCAGCACGAACCCGTCGCCGCGGTCTTGCAGGCTAAGAACATCCGCCGGGCTGATGGGCGCCGAGCCGAGCGCCTCATCCAGGATGGCGCGAAACGCGTCCCGCACTTCTAGCTGGACCATTGTTCCGAGCCGGCCGAACCCGACAGTGTCGCCGGCCACCAGCGTCACCAGGGTCGGTTCCGGCAGGGTTTCGCGCTTGGTAGGTGCCGGCGGCCGCACCGGCGAGGGCTCGCCAGTAGAGAAGCCCAGGGATTTCGTCCCCGATGCCTCGCCGGCCGGGCCGGTGAAAGACGAGGCCTGCGGCGCCTCGAGGCGCCGTAGCCACGGCGAGGATTCCTCCTCGGCCTCGTTCTCGGCGGCGGCGCGGCGGAACACGGGATTGGCCGGATAGTCGCTGGCCGCGACGCTCATCAGGGCCGCGCGCCCGTTCGCGATGACGCCGCTGGCCAGCAGGGCGCTCACGTCGTACCAGAACTGGCTGGAGGTCGAGGCCGACCAGCTCGGCTGCCGCGACGGCGAAAGGCCGGCACGAGACAGGGCCTGCCCAGCGGAGAGCGGGGTGTGGTACAGGCGGGCCAGCATGTCGATCTCGTCGACCGATAGTCCGCCGCCGCCCGCCATCATGATCCCCCTCCCGGCTCCGCACCGATCCTAGTTGCCGCGGCCTGCACCGAACCGCGTTGCGCCGCCGTCCGCAGCGCCCGCTAGGGACCCGATGCCGGGATCGACGGCGGCCCGTCGTCCCCAAGCCGCCCGCGCGCCCAGCCGAGCTCGGCAGCCGCAGCGAGAAGCTCGTGCAGCCGGATGGAGTCGACGGCGGCTACCTTGCGGCCGGCCGCCGAGATCGGCGTATCACCCTCTTCGCTCCGTAGTACCTGAGCTATCACGTCGACCGCGTCGCTTGCCACCGGGACCTCGGCGGCCAGCTGCGCCTCCGCCTGTTCCGCCCGGGCCTCGATCGCCGCCTCGACTGGTCCCGCCGTGACGGAGACCTTCGTCGACCGGCTGAGCAGTTTCCCGAGAGCACCGAGGAGGCCAGCGATCGGCCCGCGGAACCAGAGGAGCGCGAAGACCAGAATGAGGGGCCACGTCAGCGTTCTGACATAGTCGAGTACCAGGTCGGCGACGTCCACCGCGTCAGTGTTGTCCAGACGCGGAAACGCGGCGCGAGCGGGTCCTGGAAATGCCGGCCGGGCCGGATGACGAGTCGCGCACGGGGGTGGCAGCGCAGATGCAGGCGGACTGGCTCCAAGCGCCACCATGGCTGGTCAGGATCCTCGGTCCGGACGGTGCCGTCGGCGGTGGGGTCTACGTCGGCGACGGTTTCGTGCTCACGGCCGCGCACGTTTACCGCGACGCCGGCGACGAGGTGCACCAACTAAAGGTGGCCTTGTATTCGGGCCAAGGAGGCAGCCCACCAGGCGATTGGCCGACGATACAGGTGCGTTTCGAGCACGCACAGGACAACGAGGCGAAGCCGGCCGAGCTGCGATATGTCAGCTGGCCGGGCCGGGTAGCGACGGAGTCGGCCGACTGCGCGGTGCTGCACGTGACCGACGTTCCCCCGGCGGCTGTGCCCGCGCCGCTGCGGCGGCCCGAGTCGTTCGACGGGCACACGTTCCGCATCTTCGGCTATCCGGCCGACACCCAGGGGGTCTGGTCATTCGGTCAGCGGATAGGCGGTAGCCGGGGTCGGCTCGTCCAGCTGCAGAGCGGCGACAGCACGGGCGAGGCCGTGACCCAGGGCTTCTCGGGCTGCCCGGTCTGGGACGAGACGGCCTCCGCCGTCGTCGGCACCGCGGTCACCGAGTACGACGCGGCCAAGAAGGTCGCGTCGATGACACCCATGAAGGAATGGGCCCAGGTCTGGCCGGAACTCGAGTCCCGCTTCCGCTGGCGGCTGGACATGGCCGAGGACTTCGAGGACTGGCTGCGGCTGGCCCGCGGCCCGGGCGTCGGCTCGGCGGCCGGCCTGGCACAGAGCGCGCCCTTCACCGGCCGCGCCCGCGTCCTGGGGGCGCTCGCCGACTGGCTCACAGCGCCGCCCGGTCCGGACCGGCAGTTGGTGCGCATCGTCACCGGGCGGCCCGGCGCTGGGAAGTCCGCCGTGCTCGCGCGCCTGGTGTGGCTGGCCGACCCGGTCGTCGGCCCGTCGTCAGGCCGCGTCCACGACCCCGTGCCGGCGCCGGACGAGCTCGCACTGGCCGGCAGGCTGCGCGGGCTCATCGACGTGGCGGTCCGCGCGGACGGGAAGAGCACCGGCGACCTCATCGAGGCGATGGCCGCCGCGCTCGAGCTCACCACGACGTCGAAGACGCGGCTCATCCGGGCGCTGGAGCAGCGGACCCAGCCGTTCACGGTCGTCGTGGATGACCTCGAGCACGCGCAGGACGTCAACGGGATCGCGCGCCTGCTGCGCGAGTTGGCCCAGCTCCCGCAGGGCGGCGGGGTCCGGGTCATCACCGCCATCCGGACGGACGCGCAGGATGTCGCGGGAGCGCTGCCGCTCGCGGGACCCGCCCGCGATCCGCAGGCCCCGGGTGCGCCCGCGGACGCGGCCGACGCCGCGCCGAAGCCCGGCCTGCTGGGCGAGGTGATCTCCTACCGGCTGGACGATAGGTACCTTGACCGGGCCGACCTGGAGAACTATGCCGCCGCCCGGCTGCGGACGGCGCTCGACCAGGCGGGCGAGGCGTATCTCGGCGACGACGGGTACACGGCCGTGGTGGCGGCCGCGATCGCGGATAAGGCGGACGGGCTGTTCCTGCTCGCGCAGCTGACCTGCGACCGGCTGCGGATCGACGACCCGGTCGACGTCAGCGCGCCCGGGTGGCGCGCCAGGCTTCCCGGCACCCTGCAAGGGGCGGTCGAGGACTACCTGTACTCCTATGCGCAGCGGTGGGGCGAGGCCAAGGGTGCCGCCCTGCGCGACGTGCTCACGACGTTCGCCTACGGCCGAGGGGACGGCTTCGCCGCGGACGAGCTGTGTGCCGCGGTCGCGAGCACCCTCGGCAGCCGAAGCTATGACCTTCCCACGGTCAAGGAGGCGGCACGGGCGGCGGCGGCGTATCTCGTCGGCCGCCGGTCCGGCGACGCTGGCCAGATCCACTACCGGCTGTTTCACCGCCTCGTCGTCGGCTACCTGCGCGACGCCAGCGGCAGCGAGACCGAGCGAGTCATCGTCAAGACCATGGCGGACCGGGTGCCGGCGACCGACGCCGGCCCGGACTGGCTGCGTGCCGACGACTACACCCGGCGTCATCTCGCGGGCCACGCCGAGGACGCGGGCCTGCTGGGCAACTACCTGACCGACCCGCGGTTCCTCGCCGCCGCGGACCCGGAGGGCTTGGTCACCCGGGTGTTCCGGCGGGAGCGACTCGAACCGCTCGAGCAGATCTACCTGTCGGCCGTCCACCGGTCGCGCGACCTGCCCGACCCGGACAAGGCGTCGGCGTCCCGGCGCCCGGGCCGCATCCACCGGTGGCTGCGCGGCGCATCCGGGAGCGACCGGGCCGGCTATCTGGCCCTGCACGCGCTCGCCTACGACAGACGCGCCGAGGCGGCCGCGTTCGACGCCCTCCAGGCCACGCCGGCCTTCGTGACGCGTTGGGCCGGCCTGCAGCTGCAGTCACCGCACCTCGTGCTGGCCGAGCACAGCGCCAGCATCACCACGGCTGCGACTCTCTCGATCGCCGACCGGCCCGCCGTCGCGACCGCGTCGCAGGACGCCACGGCCAGGATCTGGGACCTGGCCACCGGTGACCTGCACGCCACCATGGCCGGTCCGGACACCGGTATGACCGCCCTTGCCACGGCCCCCTCCGGGGCGCACGGCGGACCGCGGCTCATCACGGGATCCGCCGACGGAACGATCCAGATCTGGGATCCGGAAGCCGGCCGGCTGATGGCCACGTTCGCCGGCCACTTGGACTCCGTCGGCAAGACCCCCGTCGCGGTGGATCAGATTGCCGTCACGGCCAGCGAAACCGGCCCCCTCGCGGTGTCCGTCGCGCGCTATGACGCCCTTATCCGCGTGTGGGATCTCGCCACGGGCAAGCCTCGAACCAGTCTCGACAATGACGCCCGATCGGCGTCCCGGGTCACGACCGCGCTGATCGGCGGTGTGCCCCTCGCCATCAGCACAGGTGACGACGACGGCGCCCTGCACGTCTGGGACCTGGTGGCCGGCACGCATCTGCAGGCGCTTACCGGCCACGACGGACCGGTGGGCGCGGTCGAGATCACGACGTGGCCCGGCGGCGCCGGTGCCCGCGCGGGACAACCGGTGGCCGTGTCGGCCGGGCTGGACGGCACGGTTCGGGTTTGGACGGTGCCGGACGGTAGCGCCGACGGAGCGCAGATCCGGATGCTGTCCGGCGGCGCCGACACCGGGGGATGGGCAGAGTACGGCGTCGCGCTCACGGTCGGTGCCGTCGACGGCGCGACATGGGCGGTCGCCGGCGGTTACGGCGGCCGGATCCTCGGCTGGGACCTCGCCTCCGGCGAGCCGGTCCCCGTCCCCGTTGCCTTCGGCTCCCACGGCGTCTGGGCACTTTCCCTCGTAGAGCCACGCGCGGACGCGGGCAGCCCGCAGACGGACGTCATCCCGGACCAGCCCTTGCTCCTCGTCGCGGGTCAGGACCCTGCGGTACGGATGTGGTCGCTCGGGCCGCTGGACGCCACGCCCCGCCCGGCGCTGACCCAGCACGGCGGGGACGTGTTCGTGGCCAGGGTCGCAGACGTCGACGGGCGCCGAGTCGCCGTGACCGCGGGTGAGGACAGCCAAGTGCGCCTCTGGCATCTTGCGACCGTGCCCACGATGGCCGAGCGGGCCGGCCCCGGCGAGACGCGGGCGCTGGCCGTGGCCGTAAGCGCGGACGAGTCGCTCACACCCTCGGTCGTGGTGACCGGTGGCCGGGATGGGCACGTGCGCGCGTGGAACCTGGACGACGGGTCCGTGCTGCACGATCTTGGTTCGCACACCGGTCCCGTGCACGGCGTCACCATCGCTCGACACCACGACCGGCGGTGGGTCCTGTCGGCGGCCGCCGCGTACTCCATGCCTGTCTGGGATGCGGACTCCGGCGCCCAGGTGGGCACGCTCGACACCCCAACCGAGGACGGATGGCCGACGAGCCTGCTCGTGTGCCAGCAAGGCGCGGCCCTGGTAGCGGTCGTGACGGGCAGCTCTGGGATCACTCGGGTATGGGACATCGCCACCACCACGTCCGTGGGCACGTTCACCGCCGGCGGCGCGCAGGCGACCCGAGTGTTCCCCGTGGCCGACGTTCCTGACCACCGCGTCGTCCTGGCCGACGCCGACGGCGCGGTGTGGCTGTGGGACCTGGACGCTGTCGGCGCGGCCGGCGGATGCGGAGCCGGGAGGAGGCTGCTCGACCACCAAGGCAAGGCCACAGTCCTTACGTCGCTCGCGGCGACGTCCACGGGTGACGGGGTGACCGTCCTCGCCGGCTACGAGGACGGCACCGTCGGGCTGTTCCTGCCGGCGGCCCCACCGGCCCAGCGTGCGCTGCGGCTGCGCAGGCACGCGGTCAGCGTGCGGGCGACCGCGATCGTTCCCGGCCAGGCACTCGCCGTGACGGCTGACGACGACGGTCGCGTCATCTTCTGGAACCTCGACCAGGCACAGCCGGTCGCTGATTTCCCGCCGCGGGGCGCGGCCGTCCGCGCCGTCGTCACGACGACCGTCGGCGCGCGGCCACGGGTGGTCACAGCCGACGACGACGGCGTCGTGCGCGCCTGGGATCTCCTCCCCCCGCGCCAGGTGGCCGCGGCTGTGCTGACGGAGGCGGTGACCTGCCTGGTCGCGGTCGACAACGGCGTCGTCGCCGGGACGAGATCCGGCCACGCCCGGTTGGACCTGCGCCTCTGAGCCGGCAGGTCCGGAGGTCAGGAGCGGGTGGGTGGCTGCGGTCCGGCCGCGTCTATGATCACCGCCAGGCCGTCGAGCACCCGGGCGAGGCCGCCGGGGTAATCCACACCATCGAAGAAATGCACCAAACCCTGGTCGCGGCTATTTCACCCACCGTGACCAACGGTCCAGCTACGGCATCAGGCTCGCCGCCATCGTCGCGCCCAACTCCCAGCAGGCCTCTCGGTCCTTCGCATCGGGCGTACCCGTCACCGTGACGGGGTTTTGGAGGCGCTTCCACTTCATGCCGGTAGCGATCGTCTCGACGCTGCGGACCGCGCCAGTGTTGTCGGAGCCGCCGTGGACGTACAGGGCATACGACCGCCCGATCGTCGCTTCCAAGCAGGGATAATGGACGCAATCGCAGAAATGTGCCGAACCCTGGCCACCGCCGTATCACGTTCCGCGACGATTCGGGAAACGGCGCACGGCCACCACGCGACCCGCCTCTACAACATCAGGCTCGCGGCGGTAGCGGCACCCAGTTCCCAGCAGGCTTCACGGTCCTTCACGGTCCTTCGCGTCCGGCGTGCCGATTACTGTCACGGGCTCATACGGCCCTACCTGGGCGGCCACGGTCACCGCGTCCTGGCGATGGTCGGGCCGACATCGTGGCCCGGGAGCTGGGACGGACGCTGCCGCAAGAGCTCCAACAGGCTTGCGAAGCTCTCGTCGCCGTGGCCCCGCGCGACACCACGCTCAAGCAGGGCTCGGAGCGGACCGAGTACCTCGGCGTCGATGCCGAGATGCTCGCTGACGCGGGTCAGGCTCTCGACCGCGACCTGGTTCATGCCGACCGGCGACACGCCGGCCGAGTAGTCTCCGGACTCGATTTCGCGTGCCAGCTCGGACATGTACTCGGTCATCCCGTGCAGCCACTGGGCGACCAGGGGCACGAAACGAGACGGCGGAACGCCCTCGGTGTCGAGCAGAGCGAGGCTGTGGAGGAAGCCGGTGAGGGCGGCGTACCCGCTACCGAGCAGGGCGAAGTCCCACAGTTCCGCCGCCGCGGGATCGTTGCCGAGATAGTGGCTGGTCGCCAGGGCGTCCAGTGTGTGCCGGTGACGGTCGAACGCATCCGGGGAGCCGCTGTAGAGAAAGAATGCGCTGGGGGTGGCAACGGACTGAGGGACGGCCATCATCGCCCCGTCAAGGTAGGCCGCGCCGCGTCCGGCAACCCGGGTGGCCATGGCCCGGGCGTCCTGCGGTGTGCCGGTAGTGAGGTTGACCAGGGTACGTTCCCGAAGCGCGGCACGTCCCGCGTCCAGCACCTCCTGAACCCCGTCGTAGTCCGCGACACAGATGATGGTCATCGGGCTCGCCGCGATCGCGGCGCCGGGGGTTTCCGCACGTTCCGCGCCCAGCCCCACCAGGCCGCCGGCCTTCGACGGAGTCCGGCTCCACACCGTAGTCCGGTAGCGAGCGGTGAGAAGCGCCCTGCTCAGCGCGGTGCCCATCCGGCCCAGACCGAGAATGGTCACGCGGGGCTGATCGTCGTGGGCCGAGTTCCGAGTTGTCATAATGATCAATGTAAACTCTGACATCGATGTGAGAGTCAAGGAAGGGTGGTGCGGGACACATGCGGATTGGAGAACTCGCCCGGCGAACCGGTGCCAGCGAGCGGATGCTTCGCTACTACGAGGAGCAGGATCTTCTTCGACCGGCGCGACGGCCGAGCGGATATCGCGAGTACCAGGAGACCGACGTTCGTACGGTCCGCGGGATCCGGACACTGCTCGCCACCGGTCTCAACACCGTCACGATCGCCGAAGTGCTCCCCTGCATGATCGAGGACGGGGAGATGCTGATGCCCGTCTGCGGGGAACTGGCACCAGTCCTCGTCGAAGACCGCGACCGCATCAGCGCCGCCATCGATGACCTGCTGGCCGCTCGGCACGCACTCGATGCCATGATCTCCGCCGCGCGCCGAACGGGCGAACAGGGCGACAACTGCGAAGCCGTCGCGACCGAAACGGCGGGCAGGAGGACTCACGACCCGGCGCGTAGCGCACCCACTTGACCGCGGCGATCTCGTCATTCGCCAGAGCGCACGGCCGCCTGGTACGGGTGCGGACTCCCGGATGAGCGTGGGGGGCACGGTCCGCGGCCGGTCTACGGCATGAGGCTCGCGGCCACGGTCGCGCCAAGATCCCAGCAGGCCTCACGCGCGGCGGAGTCCAGTTCGCCGAGCACGGTGAGCGGGTCACGCAGGCGCTTCCACTTCAGACCAGTGGTGATCGTCTCAACGCCGCGGATCGCGCCAGTGGTGTCGGAGTTGCCGTGGACGTACAGGGCGTACGGCCGACCGATGGTTGCTCCCAAACAGGGGTAATAGGCTTGATCAAAAAAATGTTTCAAAGCCCCTGACATGTAGCCGATGTTGGCCGGCGTCCCGAGCAAGTAGCCATCGGCGGCAAGCACATCAACCGCAGTCGCCGCCAGAGCCGGGCGGACGACGACCTCCACCCCCTCGATCGCCTCATCCCTGGCACCTGCGAGCACCGCCTCCAACATCGCCTGCATGGACGGCGACGGGGTGTGGTGGACGATCAGCAACATCGGCATCGGGCAACGTTATTACCCTCGGTCTGGTGCCGAGGCGCTCTCGGCCCGCCGGGACGGGAACCGCGACCACGGCCTTCGGCACGAAGAGCGCCGAGTCGCACGTCGCCTGCCGTGTTCACAGCATCCGCGCACTCCAGTGCGCTTGACTTCCCAGGACGCAGACTCTTTCCCGGGTTGCCTCCACGGACAGCCGACTTACCGACGTCCGGGCGGACGGACCCTCGCAGCGTAGGAACCCAAGGCGGTCAGGCCGACCAACCACCCGCGGCAGCAGTCGCATTGGCGAATTCGACGAAGGTCCGAGGCGGGCGGCCAAGGGCACGCCGCACGCCGTCGGATACATACTCGTCCTTACCGTCCCTGAGTGGTTCGATGACATCCGCGAAGGTTTCGGCGTCCGCGGGCGGAAATCCCCGCCGAACGAGTTCCGCGACGTAGTCCTCGACCGAGAGCGGCACGTAGCGGATTTCCCGGCCGGCGGCCTCGGAGATCGTGGCGACTGCCTCGGTCAGGGTCACCGCCCGGGGTCCGGACAACTCGTAGATCTGGCCCGCGTGCCCGTCCTCCGTGAGCGCGGCGACCACCACCGCGGCGATGTCCTCGGCATCGACGAAACTGGCAGCCCCATCGCCAGCGGGCAGCCGCAACTCACCGGCGCGGACGGCATCGGCGAAAAAGCCCTCGCTGAAGTTCTGCGCGAACCAGCCCGGCCTGCTGATCGTCCACTCCAGACCGCTCTCCCGCACAGCGGCCTCGCTGTCGATGGCACCCTCCAATGTCCCGCTGCTGTCCTTCGCGTAGTCCGGATCGTCGATTCCGCGCCCCGATGCCAGCACAACCCGTCGCACCCCATGCCGCACCGCCCGCTCGATGAACGGGCGAACGTGCTTCGCGCCGTCCAGCGGGACGATGTAGAGGGACCGCGCGCCCTCCAGAGCAGCGTCCCAGGTGCCGCCGTCGGTCCAGTCGAAGACGTGCTCGCCGTTGCGGGCCGCCGCGCGAACCCGCAGCCCCTGTGCCCGTAGTTGGCTGACGACGCGCCGGCCGGACTTACCGGTCGCCCCGGTGACCAGGATTGGATGTTCAGACATGACGCCAGTCAACCGGCCGGCGCTGAGACGATCCATGGCCACGAAGCTCCACTTGATGCCTAGGCGTCTACGATGGGGACGTGGACGCCGTGTCGGAGTCGTTGGCCGAGGTACGGGCGCGCACCGCCATCTTCCGCCAGACAATCATGCGACCCCCTTGGGCCCTGCGGATGGCCAGCGGTGCCCCGCTAACGCTGGCCACAATGCTGCGCGGCCATGCCTGGATCGTTTCCGACCAGCAAGCACCGGTGCTCATCGAGGCCGGCGACATCGCCGTCATCCGTGGCGACGTGCCCTACACGGTGGCCGATGACCCCGCGACCACACCCTCACTGGTGGTGACAAGCGCCGACTACTGCTCGGCGACCGAGGGCGTCGAGCGCGCCTCCAGGCCCGCCCGGACCTGCGGAACACCCGTCGGCGAAGCCGCCGTGCTGCTGAGCGGGGCCTTCGAGCGCCGGGGAGAGCTCAGCGAACGGCTGCTGCGGGCACTGCCCGCCGTGCTGGTGGTGCCGGCCGGGGACAGCCCCGCTCTGTCGATGGAGATGGTGGCCGAGGAGATCGCCAGAGACCGGCCGGGACAGCAGATGGTGCTGGACCGGCTGCTGGACCTGATGCTGGTCTCCGCGCTGCGCAGCTGGTTCGCCGACCCGGACGCCGATGCCCCGGCCTGGTGCCGCGCGCTGGACGACCCGGTCGTCGGTGCCGCGTTGCGGCTGCTGCACGATGCACCCGCCTACCCGTGGACGGTGGCCGACCTGGCGGCCAAGGTCGGGGTATCGCGGGCGGCGCTCGCCCGTCGGTTCACCGCACTGGTCGGCGAACCGCCGATGGCCTACCTGGCGAGCTGGCGGATCACCCTGGCCGCGGACCTGCTGCAGGAAACCGACCATATGGTTGGCACGATCGCGAGGAAGGTTGGCTACGCCAACGCCTTCGCGCTGAGTGCGGCGTTCAAACGGCTACGCGGCACACGGCCCAGTGATCATCGGAATCCGGTACCAGGGCGGCGGGCCGGATGAGGCAGGCGACGTCACGTCGCGGCATCCGATCCTCCCGCCCGGTAATGATCAGCCGGGCATAAGGCTCGCGGCGGTGGTCCCGCCGAGCTCCCAACACGCCTCAAGAGCGGCGGCATCCACCTCACCCACGACCGTGAGCGGGTCGCGCAGCCGCTTCCACCTCAGGTCGCTAGTGATCGTCTCGACGCCACGGACAGCGCCGGTCGTGTCACTGTTGCTGTGGACGTAGAGCGCGTGAGGTCGACCGACGCTCGCCGCCAGCACCGAGTAGTAGATCCGGTCGAAGAAGTGCTTCAACGCGCCTGACATGTAGCCGATGTTGGCCGGCGTCCCGAGCAGGTAGCCGTCGGCGGCCAGCACATCCACCGCGGTGGCCGCCAGGGCCGGACGGACGACCAGCTCCACGCCCTCGATCGCCTCGTCCCGGGCGCCGGCGAGCACCGCCGCCAGCATCGCCTGCATCGAGGGCGACGGGGTGTGGTAGACGATCAGCAGGGTCGGCATCGCAGGCCATGCTATGACCTCGGTCCGACCCGGAGCCGAGGCCCGGCCCACGATCGCCGCTGGGTCGTGCTGCACGGCTCGCCGATGCCCGGCGGCGACCCGTCGACGATCGCCGTCATCATCGAGGGCGCCCGCCCGATCGTCGTCAGCGAGGTGATCGCCGGCGCCTACGGCCTCACGCCGCGCGAACGCGAGGTCATCGGGCTCGCCGCCCAGGGCAGGTCCACCCGGCAGATGGCCACCGCGCTGGGCATCTCCCCCTTCACCGCGCAGGATCGCCTCAAGGCGGTGTTCGCCAAGACCGGCGTGCGCACCCGTGCCGAACTGGTCGCCACGCTCTACGTCCAGCAGTACGAGCCCCGCCGCGCCAGCGCTAGCCAGCCCAGCCCCTACGGCTGGTGCCTCGACGACCAGATCCCCGCCTGAACCAAGCCGACCGACGTGGGCTGGCGGAGTCGGGCTCTGGCCGCCGCGTGCCCAGCCCTCGCGCGGCGCCAAGCCTCAAACAGGCAGCGACTCAGGCCGGCGCATTCACCCCTTCACGCTGTGGCTCGGTGGCGCTAACTTCGCTGCCAGGGCTACTGCGCCCAGAGGCGCGGTTCAAGACGGGGGCAGAGTGAACGAGCCGCTGACGCACGAAGAGATCGACGAGCTCGCGGACCTCCGCCACCAAGAGGAGCCCGCGAAGCAGTTGCTCGGCCGCGCCGGATTCGGTCGCAGGATTCAGCCTGTCTGGGGCGGCAGCTCCATGGTCTTCTGGCGGTCGGTCAGCGCGCTGGCGGAAGACGGCGCGGTAAAGGACGGCCGCCGGCGCATCATCGCCGAGGCCGCCGCGCTCTTCCCGGCGAATCCTGTGTTCGCGTGGGCCGCGCTGCCCGAACCCCCTGATGGCACCACCGGCGAGGGACAGGCAGCGGTGTGGAACCGACTGCCGGTCCGCGAGCTCGTCGACCGATTCGCGGCGGAGCATCCGGACGACATCGCGAGCAATATCCGTGCTGCGCGGCTGGAACGAGCGGTCGCGTTGCTAGCGCACAAGGATGTCGAGTCCGCTAAGGCGGCCGCCGTGCTCGACGCGGTCATCAGCGAGGAGCTGGAGGAGCCCGCATCAGGCGGCGCGGCTGAGTCCTGGGTCGCGACCGTCATCGCGCGGATGGACCCGAACGTGGCGGGCAAAATCGTCGAGGCCGCCCCGTCCGAACTGGGCGACTTCCTCCAGCAGGCACTGACGGCCACCGCCGCGATCAAGAAGCTTCGGCTGCGCAGGCAAGCGCCCACAACGCCCTGGCTGACCGCCCTTCGCCCGCGACGGCACCCCGGGTGGGTGTTCTTCCGGAACTACCCGGACGGCGTGGTCTTCTGGAGCGAGGCCGCGGGCAACATGCCGGTGGACGGCGAGATCGGCCAGGTGTGGGTGAACAACGGCGGCCTCGAGGGCGGTCTGCGGCTCCCGACCAGCCCGGAGCTCGATGCGGCCGGGTCGTCGGGAACTCCCGAAGGCGGTCACTACCAGCGGTTCGAGTGGTGGCAAGACTATACAGAGCCGGTAGCTCCCCAGCTACCCGAGCACGGCGGTCCATGCGGCGCGGCCATCTACTATTCAAAGCAACACGGGGCGCACGCGATCTGGGGAGCGATCGGCCAGCTGTACGAGCATCTCCAGGGCACCTCCGGCCCGCTTGGCTTTCCCGTGTCAGGCGAGATCGACGGAAGGCCAGGCGGAAAAGGTCCCTGGCGCTGTTACCAGCGGTTCGAGGGCGGCGCCATCTTCTATCTCGGCGAGAACCTGGAGCACAGGTCGGTGCCGATGTTCGGCGCGGCGGCGCGGCTGGTGACCGGGAACGCGGACGTTCTGAAGAAACTAGGCTTTCCCGTCGCCGAGCGGGTCGAGGTCACGTCTCCCCGTAAGACGGCTGGCTACGGTCAGAAGTTCGAGCGCGGCGCTGTCTACTGGACGGAGTCCGGTGGCGCCTTCCCGGTGCGGGGAGCCTTCGCGGAATCACTGGACGCGGCGGGTGGTGTCGCGGACCGGCTGGGGTTCCCGTTGTCAGAGATCCTGCCAGCGGCCGAATCTCGGGGCGCCTGGGGCACTACGGACGGGTATCTCCAGCGCTATGAAGGCCGCTTTCGCTACAACCTCGCGGTTCAACGGCGCGTGTCCGCCGGCGCGCGGTGCGGGGCGACGATCTACCATTCAGGACATGGCACGTTCTGGGTTCGCGGCAATATCGGCAGCTGCTATGAGCTCCTGGGTGGCACCACCAGCGAACTCGGTTTCCCGACGGCCCGCGAGGAGTGGCCCGGTGACCGATGCTGGCAACGGTTCGAGGGCGGCGCCATCTTCTGGAGCCGGGAGTACGGCGGGATACCGCTGACCGGGGCCGTATGGCACCTGCTTGACCCGTTGGGGAGCGCGATGAGCGCAGAGATCTTCAACAGGTGCGGCTTCCCGCTTGCCGGCCCGCAACGGCTGCGCACATCCTCGGCCGACGTCATCCAGCAGTTCGAGGGCGCCGTCGTGACCGTCACGGACGACCAAGCCGAACTGTGGCCACGGCCGACCGCGATCCAGGCAAAGCATCGTCTCGAATCTGGCGAGGAGCTTCATGTTGACGAGTCGCTGTTCGTCGCCGGCCACCGTCTGACCCTGCAGGGGGACCGGAACCTGGCGCTTTACCACTTCGACGGCATCATCGACAAGAATGCTGCCTGGGCCTCGGACACCCAGGGCAAACCCGTCGTCAAGCTTCTCCTTGAAAGCAGCGGCAACCTGGCCCTCTACGACGCCGAGGGCAACCAGCACTGGGAAAGCGGTACTGTCGGCAACCCCGGCGCCGTGTTGATACTCCAGGACGACGGCCTCCTGACGCTCCGCGGTGTCGACGACACCGTCCTCAAGTCCTGGCCCTGAACGGCGCGCATGAGCGGAGGCGGCCGATATCCGGTACGCGAACAACTCGCCCAAACCTGATCGCTTGAGCGCGCCGCTCATGTAACGGGGGGAATGCTATGGGTATACCCGGGGCCGGCCGGCCGCTTCGCTCGCTTTCCAGGCCGGATCGTCGGGTGATGTAGGCCGCAAAAGGACTTAAGAAAGGATTTGGAAAAGGCTGATATCCGCACCGGTCGCGACGCTCTCCAGCTCTGACCGCCCCGCACCGGATGCCACCCGTCATGGGATGGACGATGGTCGTGGCCGCGCGAGAAGCCGGTGGGTGAGCGCGTCGAGGCGGGACGCGGCGGCCCGGTCGAACGATCCGTCGTCCAGGCTGATCCGGCGTCCCTCGACGAAGGCGCTCAGTGGCTCGGGCGGCGGGGCATCGAGAGGCGGGAGGATCTGCCGCACGCTCTCGTCGACCGGCTTCCCGACCTTCTTCAGGGCCTCGACCTGGGACGCGGTCGCCTCGTCGTACGCGCCCGAGAAGCTGGTCGACACGACGCCCGGATGGACGAGGACATACCTGGTCCTGCCGTCAGGGTAGGCGCCCGCGAAGGCGACGCCGAGCAGGTCGTTCAGTTTGCCTCCCTGCCCCAGCGCGGCGCCGCCGTGGTAGCCGCGTCTCAGCTCCAGGTCATCCCAGCGAACGACCGAGAGGTCCGCGCCCGGGCCCGCAATGTTCACGATGGCGGGGTTCGCGCCCTTCTCCAGCAGGTCGACCAGCCCATGGCTGAGGAGGAATCTGCTCAGGTAGAACAGCGCGAAGTTCCCCTCGAACCCCTCCGTGGTCTCCCGGCGAACCGAGCGGTAGTGCCGCGCGCCGAGCACGAGCACGTCCAGCGCGTCGAACCGCTCCCGCAGGCGCGCCAGGACCATCTCGTTCTCACTGACGAGGCTCAGCTCCGCCTGGATGAACGAGGCCCGTCCGCCGGCCCCGTCCCGCCGGGCGGCGTCGAGGTATGCCCGGCCCTTGTCCGCGTTGCGGCCCACGACCACGACCCGGTCGCCACGGCGAAGCAGGGTGGCGGCGAGGGCACGGCCGATCCCGTCGGTGCCACCCGTGATCACGATGGTTCTCATCTGCCTTCTCCCGTCTTTCCCAGGCTCTCGGCATGGTCGGTCGGCGCCGGGCGCCCGGCGCTTCCCACCGCGGTGGACGCCTGGTCGCCGCTCCCCCCGTGGGCGGTCGTGCTCGGGAGCGGCGGCGACCCCCGCTCGACCGTCGTGGGCCTGGCGACCGGCTGGGCCGGCACGGCCGCACCGGCGGGTTGAGGCTCGGCGGCGGGCGGGGTCGCGACGGCCGGACTCGCCTCACGCCGGGGAAGGAACACGCTGGCGGCCAGGATGATCGCGAGCGCGACGATGGCGAACCAGTACACCCCGTGGTAGCCCGCCATCGGGTCCTCGCCGCCGTTCCCGACGGTCGTAAGGATCAGGGTGACGACGGCGATGCCGATCGCCGCGCCGAGCTGGTTGAGAATGTAGAGGACCGAGCTGCCCTGGGGCACCGCCGCCGGCGGCAGCGTCCGGTACAGCGATCCCATGGTCGGTGCCCCGACGAAGCTGAGCCCGGCACCGACGCCGAACGCGGCGAGCGCTGGCCATACCTCACTGGTCTGCCCGCCGATCCGGGTGAACCCGAGCTCGGCGAGCACGGCGACGAGCGCGCCGCACCGGACGAGGGAACGGGCACCGAACCGGTCCGAGAGCCGTCCGGACAACGGCATGGCGATGACCGCGGCCACGGCGAACGGAGCCACCAGCAGCCCCGCCGCGAGCGTGCCCCGCCCATGCTGCTGCTGGTAGTACAGGGGCAGCACGAACAGGGTCGCGAACATCGTCAGACCTACCAAGGTCATGATGGTGACGCTCGCCGCGAACCCGGCGTTGCGGAACAGCCGCAGGTCGATCAGCGGTGGCGTGCCCCGCCGGGTCGTGGTCCCGCGCCGGGCGTGCAGCCCGTAGCCGGCCAGCAGCACGACGGCCGCCGCGACGGAGACGAGCACCTGCCAGGCCGCGACGGCGGTCCGGTCGGCCGCCTGTGTCAGGGCCAGCACGACGGCCGCGAATCCCGGGCCGAGCAGGGCGACACCGACGATGTCGAGGCGAGTACCGCCGCTCTCCCCGGCGCGCGGAGGGTCGGCCGGCAGCACCCGCGCGGCTCCGAGCAACGCAACCAGCCCGATGGGCAGGTTGATCAGGAACATCCACCGCCAGGAGAGGTGCTCCAGGACGATCCCGCCGACGATCAGACCGAGCACCGGGCCGGCCGAGAGCACCATGCCCATCAGGCCCATGGCCCGCCCCGCCCGGCGAGGCCCGGCGGCGCGGGCCAGCAGGGTCAGCACCAGGGGGTCGAGAACCCCGGCGGCGAGCCCCTGGCACACTCGGAAGACGATCAGGCTGCCGACGTTCCAGGCGAGCCCGGAGGCGACGGACGCGGCGAGGAAGGCGACGAGAGCGGCCAGCCACAGCCGACGCGCGCCGAACCGGTCCACGGCCCAGGTGGTCACCGGAATGGCGACGGTGAGCGCCAGCAGGTAGCCGGTCGAGACCCACCCGATCATGCTCAGCGAGGTGTGCAGCCGGGTGGCGAGGGTGTCGACGCCGACCGCGACCACCGACCCGTCGAGGATTCCCATGATCCCACCGAGCAGGACCACGGCGATCAGCCGCCGCAGCGAAGGATCAAGCCGATCCGCGTCCGAAGACCCAGCCATCACATGGCTCCCATCGGGGCATAATTTTGCACTGACCAGTGCACTATAACGCCCGGAGTCGTTCCCATAAGAGGCTCGCCTGATCGCTGTCCGCAGGGGTGCGACGAGAGGTTGGCAGTACCGTGAGGCCATGAGCGGGACGGCGAGCGAACGACTGGCCGCCGGCCGGTCGGCGGCGACTGGCGGAGCGCGGACGGCCGCCGCCCAGACGGCGCCCGACCCCGACCGGCCCGCCAGCCCGACCACCCCGGCCGCGGCAACCGCGCTCGGCCGCGCCGGAACCCGCCGACGCGCCGACAAACGGGAGAGCATCCTCCCGACCGCGTTCATGGTGTTCGCCCGTGAGGGGTACGCCCAGGCGACCCTGGACGTCATCGCGGCCGAGGCACAGGTCGCCAAGCACACGATCTACAACCACTTCGGCGACAAGCAGGCCCTGCTGCGCGCCGTGCTCGCCGCCGAGGCCGACAAGGCGCTGGCGAAGAACCTCGCCGCGGTCGACGGGCTGCGCGACCTCGACGGCGACATCCGCGGCGCGCTGGAGGACGTCGGCTACCGCCTCGTCAGCTGCTTCTGCGACGAGCGGAGCTGGGCGCTGCGCCGGCTGCTCTACGCCGAGATCAGCCAGTTCCCCGACCTGCTCGACATCATCCAGGGACGGGCGGCGAACCCGGTCACCGAGGCGCTGGCCGACCGGCTGGCCCGCCTGGCTCTCGCCGGCCGGCTGCGGACGGCGGACCCGGCCGCGGCGGCCGAGCAGCTCGCCGCCCTGCTGACCGGCTCGCTGGAGGCGCGGGGCCGGTTCGGTACCCGCGTCATCCCCGACGACGAGAAGCGTGCCGTGGCGCGGGCCGCCGTCGACACCTTCCTGCACGCCTTCGGCCCGCCGACGCCGGCGGGCGCGACAACCAGCTAGATCGGGCCGTGGTTCGGGGGCAGCACGCCGTTGACAATGTGGTTGCCGTTGTGGACGTACTTCCAGCGCGCCGGGTCGTGGAGCGTGTGCGTGCGGGCGTTGCGCCAGTGGCGGTCCAGGTCGTGCGCGGGCTAGTCAAGGTATGAACCCATGATGCCGGACGGACGGATCGGCCGCCCGGCCGACCGAGCTATCGACAGAGAGCGCTGGCTGTACACCGAAAGTCGACGTGGAGTCGCTTGCTGGCAAGCGGCTGGGGCGGCATGGCTACGTACATTGCCGGGCTCGGGGGGCGCCATGTCAACAGTTCATCATGTGATGATGTGGCCCGACTTCCAGCCCGACAGGGCACTCCTCAAGGCGTACGGCGTGATCCGATCTGGCCATTTTTCCTGCCGCCATTGGGTTCCTGAGCCGCCGCGACTCCATTGAGGCCCGGCCACCCAGCCCACGGCGTCAGGGGACGTAATACTGACGGAACGCCTACGTCAAGTGAGGAGCAGCTAACGTGCGCGCGATCGAGCGCCGGTCGGGACGACCGGCGGAGCGGGTGGAGCAGCCGGAGTCGGCGGCGCTGTCCGCGGTCACGGACCATCCGGCGCCCGAGTCGTCGGGACCGCTGGACGAGACGCTCGGCGCCGGCAGCCTCTGCCTCGACTTCGTCGCCACGATGCTCGACGCGGACGGCGGGCCGGTCGATCTGATCACGGAGCCGGGCGGCCTGGCGACCTGGTTCACCCTCGCTGACCTGCCCCAGCCGGCCGGCGGGTTCACCTCGGCCGACCTGAGCGCCGCCCGCGAACTGCGCGCCGCCGCCGACGCGCTCGCCCGCGTGGCCCTTCGTGGCGAGGCTCCGTCGCCGGACGACATCCGATGTATCAACGCAGCCGCCCGCCACCCGACCCCGGTCTTCCTGCTGCGCCCGAGTGGCCGGGAGAAGACCGCGGTCGAGGAGTACGAGCCCAGCTCGTCGCTGGCCGTCATCGCCCGCGATCTGATCAACCTGCTCGCCGGGCCCGAGCTCGACCGGCTGAGGGAGTGCGCCGGCTGCGGCTCGCTCTTCTTCGATCGTTCACCATCGGGCCGTCGCAAGTGGTGCTCGATGCGCCGGTGCGGCGAACGGGTCGCCTCGGCGCGCTACCGCCGCCGCCGCGCGGCCGCCGCCGCGACGGCGCCCCTCGGCTCCGCCGATCTGATCACCGGATCCGCGTCGCCGAACCTGGCTCCCGAACCACCGCATCAGGAGGCGCACCATGCCTGACCGAACAGCGGCCTCGCCCAACACGGCAGCCGGGGCCGGCGCGGCCGACGAGGCCAGCGCGGCCGACGAGGCGCTGCCCGAGCCGGAGAAGCCGACCGGGCACGAGTTCGACGCCTTCCACCGCCGGCTCCACCAGATCCGCCCGACCGGCCTGTCCGCCCACACCGCTCAGACGGCGGGGATGCGCCGCGTCGAGGCGCTGTCCGGCACTACCGTCGGCACCGCGCGGCTGTGGATGGGCCAGACCCACGTCGCTCCCGCCACCCGCTCGGCCAACCATCACCACGGCCTGTCCGAGACCGGGATCTACGTCGTCACCGGCCATCCCGCGTTCGTGTTCCTGCGGGACGACGAGGAGATCCGGCTGGAGACCTCGCCCGGCGACTACATCTACGTGCCGCCGTGGGTGCCCCACCGGGAGGAGAACCCCGACCCCGACGCCGAGGCGGTCGTCGTCATCGCCCGCACCACCCAGGAGGCGATCGTCGTCAACCTCCCCGACCTGCGCTGGCGAGGCCCGGCCAAGACCTCCAACCGAGGCCGCTCCTGGCACACCTACTAGCCCGAGTTTCCAAAGATCTTGGTCCCTCGTAAGCGTCCTCGCAGGTCAGAGTGATTTTTGATCTTGTTTTCGGCGTAGTACCTAACTCACCGCCGCGGCGCGTACCGCCCGAGATCGAACAGGTCGTAGAGCCGCTGCTGACGTGGACTCATCCGGGTGATCATGTGGCGGGCGCGGGGCCGGCCGCGGTCGCCCTGGTAGAGCAGCACGGTCTCGCCGATGCCCTCCAGTTCGCCGAGCAGCGCCGGCACCGACAGGGCCAGGCCGGCCTGCTCGGTCTCGCGGCGCATCAGGTGCGCGACCGCGAGGGCGAGCACGCAGGTGAACAGGTGAACCCGGATCTTGTGGTCGGTGAAGTGGCGGATCGGGGCGAAGGAGACGACGCGCGGGTCCTTGGCCTGCCGGAACCCGGCTTTCGAGGTCCTCCTAAGAGCGGTAGGCGTCGATCACCGTGTCGACTGGCCAGTCGTCGTGGTCGGTGACCAGGATCCGCTTGCCGAAGATCTCCTCTTCGAGGGTGTCGTGCGCGACCTCGTGGTGGACCCAGGTCAGCCGCAGGCTGTCGGGGGTGTCGCCGGTCAGCTCGGTGCGCAGCACGCGGGCGACCCACCGCGGCGCGAGGATCGTGTCGATGTCGGCCTGCACCGCGGGCCTCTGCCGGCGGGTCCGGCCGCGGGCGAGCCGGGCGGCCAGCTCGTCAAGCTTGCCCGTGGCCTTGGCCAGCGTCTGGCGAAGCCGACCTGTTGGGCTGCGTGCAGACTCGGCGAGTGAGTGAGGACCACCCGCCGGTCGGTGCCGAGGACCTGGGCGCGGGCGTCGAGGGCGGTCAGGCCCTCGTCGGCGTAGCGGTCGACGATCGCGCGGTCGGTGGCGGGGCGAGTGAGCAGTTCGGGGTGGCTGCTCGGGGGGACCGAGCCGACGAAGTGCAGGCCGAGCTCGGCGAGCCGGGCGAAGTTCGGTGTCGAGTTCTGCCCGGCGTCGAACGTGAGCGTCATCCCGACCGGCCGCTCGACTGCGGCCGTGTAGCGCCGCGCCAGCTCCTCGATCATCGGGGTGAACTGGGTGATGTCGGGCTGGCCGCCCGGGTAGACCCGGGACAGCAGCGGGATTCCGCCGTCCCTCGTGGCGACCAGGCCCAGGCCGACGAGGCGCAGGTCGTAGCGCTTCCGCTTCGCCTTGCCGCGCGCGGCGACCGATGCCCGGGTGTTCGTGGAGTCGATGAACGTCGCGAAGTTGGTCATGTCGAGGATCAGCGCGTGGGTGTCGAGGCCGAACACCCCGATCATCCGCCGGGTCAGGGCCGCCTCTACCTCGTCGATCGCCGCGATCTCGACCCGGTCCATCGCGTCCCAGAACCGGCGGTGGTCCAGCATCCCGGCCGACAGCTTCGTGATCCGCCCCAGCGAGGTCGACGCGGACCAGTCAGCGAAGCCCGCCTTCGACCGCGGGTCGCAGACCCGGTTGAGCGCTGCCAGCGCCAGGTACGTCCCGACCGTCGCGCCGCCGCTGACCTTCGCGTCCCCGACCACGCCGTCGATCACGGCGATGGCCTCGAGCTGGGCGAGCATGCCCCAGACCGCGGCGACGTCGCCGAACCGGCGGTGCACCGTGGCGTCCGGCAGCCCCGGCTCGCCGCCGCCCTGCCCCGTCAGCCGGGCGATCACCTCGTCCTCGGCGCCCAGGTAGACCTGGTCTACGATCCGGGGCTGCCCGTCGACCCGGGCGGACGTCGTGGCGTAGAGGTACGTCCTCCCCGCGATCCGCTTCTTGACGATCGACGTTCAGGTACGACAAGGGCCCGCGCCACCGGCCGCCCGGTTCGCGCGGCCGCCTCGGTGAGGGTCGGGGCGATGTAGTCCCCGATCAGCTCCGAGCCGGAGACTCCTCGACCGTGACGACGAGCTTGCCGACTGTGCCGGCCGTGAAGTCGGTGATGGCTCTGGTGGCTTCGGCGAGCGGGTAGATCCTGGCCACCGGTACCCGCAGCCGCCCGGAGACAACCTGCGTGGCAAGGCTGGTAAGGGTGGCCGCGGAGGGGTCAGCCATCACGGTGGTTACTTTGAGATCCCGTGCGGCGTGGTCCTCCGGTGTGAAGTGCGTCGTGGAGGCGAACCGCCCGCCCACGGCGGTCAAGCCCGCCACCAGGGCGCCGTCGCCAGCCAGGTGCAGGGCGGCCTGCACGCCCCGCGACGCGAGCGCGCGGGTCTGGGCGACGAGATCGGCATGGTCGACAGCCCAGGCGGCGCCCAGTCCGGTGACGAACGCGGCTTCGGGTCCCGGCCTGCCCGTGGCGATGACCGTGGCCCCGCGCGCCGCGGCGAGCTGCACCGCGAATGCGCCCACGCCGCCGGTCGCGCCCGAGACGAGAACGGTGTCCCCAGGCCCCGGGGCGACCGCGTCGACCGCGTTCAGCGCGGCGGTGCCGGCCAGGGCGAGCGCGGCCGCCCGGACACCGTCGAGACCCTCGGGAATCGGCGCCAGGCCGTACTGCTCACCTACCGTCAGGTATTCGGCGAGGCCGCCCTGCCCGAGGGTCGGCCGCATCACCACGCCGAACACCTCGTCGCCCGCCTGCACGGTGGTCACCTCGGTGCCGACGGCGGCCACCACGCCGGCGAAATCCTTACCGAGCACCACCGGGAAGTCGTAGTCGTACACACCCTTGGGAAAGCCACCGAGCACGCCGAGGTCGAAGCCGTTGATCGACGATGCCCGCACCCGGACGAGCACCTCGCCGGGCGCCGGCTCGGGTATCGGCAGGTCGACGACGGCCGGCGCCGCGCCGAAGTGCGCAAAGGCCACAGCACGCATGGAGATCTCCCTACCGAGGCTGGTAGGTTGCCGAGGTGGCCAACGGGGTGGCCGCATGGCGCCATGACGCCCGCAGAGCGGCGACGGACACCTGACTCGGCCCGGTGAACACGCCGGGCAGCGCCCGCGCCACCTCGATCAGGCGGGCCCGGATCTCCGGCGGCGAGAACTGGTCGAGCTGGTCGTGCGGGATCTCCAGCCCCGTGGTCACCGGCCGGTCGCCGGCGCGCACGGGCGGCGCGGTCAGATCGACATCCACGGATCCCCTACCTTCTGTGCGTTGGTTACTTCTTGTTCGCGGGCACAGTCTGTTCGAGGATCCGGGTATGGCGGAAGACGGCACTTTCAGCTACGTACCGCACATTCAGGTGCGCGAGCCGGTCGACGAAGGGCACCCCACGTGCCAGCTACGCGACGTCCTCGACCGGGTCGGCGACAAGTGGAGCGTCCTGGTCATGAACCTGCTCGGCAGCGGGCCGAAGCGGTACTCCGCACTGCACCACGCCATCGACGGCATCTCGCAGCGGATGCTCACGGTGACCCTGCGGAGCCTGGAACGCGACGGCCTGGTGCACCGCGCCGTCACTCCGAGCTCGCCGCCCCGGGTCGACTACATGCTCACCCCGGTCGGCGAGACCCTCCGCGCCCCGGTACACGCCCTCATCTACTGGGCCCACCAGCACCGGGACTACATCGCGACGTCCCGGCTCCAGTACGACACGGCGCAACCGGCCGAGTAGGAACGGAACAGGCGCCGATTCATCGGACGCGGCGCGGCAGGGGCTCAGGAACCGGGAAGCCGACACTCCTTTCGGAGTGCATCGGCGGCCGGCCGACGACGTGAGATCGCATTCTCCTGCTCGCTCGACATTTCCGCGAAGGCAAGGCAGCTGCTGCTGGGCAACCGACGCGAACTGGGTGAAGGTCGAGATCCAGGTCATCGCCGCCGCCGGAACGCTCGCCGGCCTCCACGACATCCCGGCGAACTCGTCGGGTACGGCCCGGTCCCCGCCGACGTCGGCCGCATCGCGCTCGACAACCGCGGCCTGCTCTGTCACCACCACCATGCCGCCAAACACCGCGGTGGTTGGACGCTGAATCAGCCCGAACCGGGCGTCTTCATCTGGACGAGTCCCGCCGGCCGAACATATCAGGTCGACACCAATACGAACGAGGAAGAGGGCGTACTTCCCGCCGAAGACAGGAAGAACAAGGCCGCCGCCCGTGCGGCCACACCCGCGACCGCCGACAGGGCCAACGGCGAAAGGCAACCGTCCGAAGAAAACCCGCGGCAGGTCCGCGGCTGGCTCTGCCCTGGGCACGTCTGCGGCTGTACTGGCACCGCTGGTCGACCACCCCACCCCCACCAGAACTGGCAGCGCTACTTGACCACGTGAGCCACTCCCACCCACTAGCCGCCCCAACCTGACCAACCAGCGACTAGCTACGTTCCGGCGCGCTGCTGTGGAACTGCCGGTGCTTTACGAGCCGGCGTTCCGTGGGCCGAGCCCGCCGCACGGCGGCCAACGATCCCTTGAAGATCAGGCAACTTGCTCGCGCAGCCACGAAAGAGGGCGTCCTTCGAGTTTCGACAGGCCCTCCTCGGCTGTCATCGCGGTCGAGGCGGCGACCGGAAATCGCTGTAGCATCCGGGATGCGGGATAGTAGACGAAGCGCTCGCCGAATTCCGCGCAGAGCCGGAACGAGCCGACCCAGGAGGCAACCCTTTCGTCCGCACCTCGCGCGGCGAGCAACGCCTCGGCGCTGGAGAAGCGTTCGACAAGCTCCTGTGGATCCTTGCGGTCGATCGAGTAGTAGGCGTAGACGTTCTCGATCGGGTCGAAGAAGTAGCCGACCTCGTGCCACTGATCGGCTTCAACGGTCAAGCACGGATAGGCCTTCGAGGTAGCGGCGACGAACTCGCGCACAGAGAGCTGGGCGTCAGACATGTCCACACACCCTACAACTCGAGGCGGGCAGCGGCGACCTGCGCTATCCGCTCTCGCAACTCGCTTTCGAAGGCCGGCGTGGTCCAGTCGTCGCCGGCGAACTCGGTCCCCACCTCGGCTCTGACTTCGCCCACCGGCCGGTCACCGTCGAATATCTTGACCAGGTAATAGCAGAGTTCGCGGTACTGGTCGTAGCTGTCGAATGCCGCCGTCCACGAGCGCTCCCCATTGATGGTTTCGTTCCTCGCGAATTCAGGCCAGGAGAATTCCACCGCTCGCTCCTTCCCAGCGGCCCTGGGTATCGGCACCGAGGGGTCCGCCGAGCCAGGTTCCGGGCTACCCGCCGTCGCCCTGCCTGCCCACTGCCAGCAGGTCCTCCGTGTGGGCCTCCGGGAGGAACAGGGCCGCGATCGCCGCCGCGGCGGCCAGGACGGTGATCGCGATGGCGACGGTGTGCAGGGCGGGCACCTGCCCGGCGTGGGCGCTGCGATGGGTGAACAGGGTCGCGACGACCCCGATCCCGAACGAGCCGAGAACCCGCTGGACGACGTTGAAGGCGGTGTTCGCATCCGCCTGCTGCTCGGGCCGCAGCGGTTCGGTCGCCACCAGGACCAGCGGTGTGATGACCAGCCCGACCGCCGCCGCGCGGAGGGTGAGGATCAGCCCGGTGAGCCACAGCGGGGTTTCCGCGCCGATCGCGAACAGGCCCGCGCTGGAGGCGACCAGCAGGGCGAACCCGCCGAGGACCGTGGGGCGTACCCCGATCCGGGCGGCGGCGCCCGCACCGGCGAGCGTGCCGACGCCGGTCACGATCCCCTGCGGCAGCAGGGCCACACCGGTTATGAACGCCGAATGGCCCTGGCCCGACTCCAGGAAGATCGGGACCACGAACACGATCGACCAGGCCGCGACCGACGCCGCCCCGCACAGCGTGAAGGCCAGCGCCACCGACCCCTGGCGCAGGATCGACAGGTCTAGCGCCGGGTACGGGACCCGGCCGGACCGGACCGCGTATACGGCGAGCACGGCCACGCCGACGACGATCGGCCCCCAGGTCGCGGGCGGCGTCAACGCGCCTCGGGTGATCCGGTCGACGCCGTAGAACACAGCGACGAGCCCGACCGCGAGCAGGCCGAGGCCGGCGAGGTCGGGCCGGGCCGTTGGCTGGGCCGGCGGCCCGAGGTTCGCGGGCAGCCGCCGGGCCGCGGCGACGGCCAGCAGCCCGATAGGCACGTTGATCAGGAAGATGGCCCGCCAGCCCTCGCCGCCGCCGATCGCGCCGAGCAGCATGCCGCCGACGCTCGGGCCGAGCGCCGGGCCGAGGAAGAGCAGAACGCCGGCGGCCGGCGACATGCGCCTCGACCCGCCGGACCCGCCGAGCAGCATCGACATCGCCAGCGGCACGAGCGGCGCGCCCGCGAGGCCCTGCAGCACCCGCGCGGCGATGAGCACGCCCACGCCCGGCGCCGCCCCGCACAGCGCCGACGCGCCGGTGAAGGCGGCGAGGAACGCGGTGTAGGTGGGGATGGTGCCGAAGCGCCGCGACAGGTAGGAGGTGAGCACGAGCCCTGTGCCGAGGGCCAGCAGGTAGCCGCTGACGATCCACTGCACCGTCGGCAGCGACGTGTCCGTCTGCCGGGCGATCGGTTCGACCGCGACGTTGACGATGCTGGAGTCGAGCATCGTCAACAGCGGGCCGGCGAGCAGCGCGTACTGCGCGCCCGCGCGGAACCTGACTACCTGGGTTGTCTCGGCGGCCGTGTGCGGCATGGCCTCGATCACCACGTCCGTGTCTCCTCCCTGGCCTGCGGCATCGTGTGCTCAGCCCTGCTGTCCGGCCAGGCGCCATCGTGACATGCGTCGTTTGCCTGCCTCAGGTCGGGACGCGCGAGGACAGGCATTTGGGCCGAGAGGACACGCCCGGCCCACCCCCTGGGATCAGCGCGGCGCGGGACCCGCGGCCAGCGTGACCACGGCCTCGTCCATCACCGGGACGATCCCGGCCGCGCGTTCCAGGCCCTCGATCTCGGCCAGCCACAGCTCGGCCAGCTCCTCGCCGCCCGGCGCCGGCACGGTGAAGCCGGCCGTGACCGTCCGCCCGAGGCCACCGAGCGTGATGACCACCTGCCGGCGCCCTTCCCGTACGGCCGGCACCGGCAACGCCGTGATGACCGGAGCTCCCGCCACCGCCAGCGGCCCGGGGATCGGCCCCAGGTTCGTCGTGTTCACCGCGGCCGTGCGGAGCTCCTGGCCGCCCCCGATGGTCCGGCGCCCGAGCCGGCTGGGTACCCGGTCGGACCAGAAGCGCTCGCCGAGGCTCGCGCTCGAGCCCCCCTTGTAGGGAGCAGTCTGGCGGCGCACCTGCTCGAAGCGCTCGGCCGGAGAAGCGAGCTCCAGGGGCAGCGCCACCCGGGTCGCCACGAAGGCATTGCCGAGTATCGAGCGCTCGGCTGTGCGCCGGGCACTGACCGAGAGCACCGCCCGCACCGGCGACTGGCCAACCGGCGACGACCAGGCCGCGAGCGCCCCACCCACCGTGACCAGGTAGACGTCGTTGACCGAAGCCCCGTAGGCCTGGCCGACCGCGCGCAGCCGGTCGACCCCGATGGACGCCCAGCCCACACTGGGGCGACCGCCGCCCGGGCCGGTGAGCGCCGCGAGCCCACCGGACGGCCCGGCCCAGCTGGCGGCCTGGCGTCGCGCGGCCGACACAAGCATGCCGGGCGTGAGCTTCCCGGGCCGTATCCAGGCCGGGCCGGCCATCGCGGTGGCCTCGTCGCCGAACAGGTACGTCAACACCCGGTTCTGCGAGAGCCCGTCCACCCAGACGTGGCTGGCTCGGAAGATGATGTGGACGTCGCCCGTGCCGGGGCTGGTGAGCAGGCCGACCTCCCAGGCCGGCCCGTCCAGCGGCGTCACCACCCCCGACAGCCGCACGGCCTCCGCCCGCGCGTCGTTCTCGGTCGCACCCGCCGGCAGCGGGTACTCCCGCACGTGACGGGTGACGTCGATCACCCCGCCGGGCTCCCAGCGCGGCGCGCGGCCACGGCGCTCCACCAGCCGCTCCGTGAGCGCGGGGAACGCCCGGACGCGGTCGAGAACCGCGGCCCGCACCTGGTCGAGATCCGGCGACCCGGCCAGCCGCAGCAGGTAACTGCTGACGCTGACCGGACGGGTGGGATAGGCCCGTTGGAAGTCGAGCATGTACCGGTCCATCCGGCTCAGCGGCCGGCCACCCCCGTGCGCGCCTTCAAGAGATTCCGCGCCACCATCGGATTCAGAGCCACCCATGGACTCAGAGCCAGCCGTGGATTCAGAGCGCATCCCGACCCCCGTCTCGCGACGCAGGCCCTACGCCGGCGCCAGGCCTGCCCCGCGTGGGAGGGTTCTCCACCTCGGCCGGCCGAGGCCGGTAACCACGCGTGACCGTAACGCCCTGTATGGGCTGTACTGCGCCAGCAGCCTACTGACGCACCAACAGGCAGCCGCGAGGTGGTGCGGATCCGGTAAACCCGCGGGGCCCAGAAGATCCCTTCGGGCTGTGCCGACAGTGGGCCTGCCCCCGGAACGGGACGACCACCGGCGCGCCCTCGCGGTACTCGCCTGCCTCGACGCCTGACCGGTGCGGGCCGCGGTGGCGGGCGGCCCCGGACTGGGCAAGCCTTCCAGCGGATTGACGGCGCGTCTGGAAGCATTCCCGCGGCCTCCCGGGAATAGCTCTCGGCCGGCCCGCCGGGCGCCCGTTTCCATGCACCATTCACGATCATCGGCACTCGGCCGACAAGGCTCGGCCCGTGACCGCGGACCGGTGGCCGGTCCGGAACCCTTACCCTCGCCAATCTCCGGCGGAGTCCGCGCTCACGGCGCTATTACACCTCGGCCTCCCGCCATAGGTAGTCGTAAAACAGTACCCGTGCTGTCGCGTCGCCGACATCACCCTCCCCGCCCGCCTGCACGCGCTGTCCAGTATCTGTCTTCAACCCAGGGTTGCCAACACCTGGGCGCCAGCCTTCCCAGCTCCGTCGCGGGCCGCCGGCAATGACATTTCCGCAGGTCAGGCCGCCAGTCGCGCCGAACCTCTCCCAGGCAGCCTGGGAGCCCGCCCCTAGGCGAGCCCGGGAAACCCCGGGGCCCGCGTACCAGGGCTTTCCCGGGTGCTCGGGCCGCGACGCACCTATATTCATCCTCGTCGTTCGGTTTACGGCCGGCATCGCCGCACGGGTCTGCACCCCGCCCCAGCATGCCGGATGCAAACCGTTTCCAGCCCAGCCAAGGGAGCCAGTCGTGAAAATCGCGCGGCGAACCGTCGGCGTTATCCGGAGCGGTCCGCGATGACAAGGGCGAGCGGCGAGACGGAAACGCGCGGGCGGGCCGCGGCAAGCGCCGACGGCCACGCGGACGGGCGAGCACTCACCGCCGTCGACAAGATCACACTTGGATACCAGCGGGCGTATCCACGGACGCGGCTCGCGGTCGGGAACCTGCTGGTCGGTCACGGCCCGGCGCCGGACATCCAGGAGCTACGAGACCTCGTCGCGGACCGGGCCCGCGCCTTTCCGCCACTGACGCACCGGGTCGCCCCGGCGGGGTGGGGCCGCCTGGTCTGGACAGCCGACACCGCCTTCGACCCGGCGCGGCACGTCCAGGAATGCAGGGTGCCGGCCGGCTCGGGACTCGCCGGGCTGCGCGAGGCGATCGAGCGGCTGTCCACCATCGAGATCTCGATGGACGCCCCGCCGTGGCAGCTCTGGCTGCTCCACGGCGACCGCCCCGACGGCTTCGCCGTGCTCTTCCGCGGCAGCCATGCCCGGATGGACGGCGCCGCGCTGGACCTGGTGCTGGGGAAACTGTTCGGCCCGCCCGGCCAGGAGGCGCGGCGGGAACCTCCCCGCCCGTTGCCGGACAGGCGCCGTCACAGCCTCCTGGCGGTCGGCAGGGCGGCCGCGCACTCGCTCGGCTGGCTCGCCAGCACGACCGCGATCGGCCCGCTCGCCGCGGCTCCGACCGGGCGGACCCGCCACGCGTGGCTGGAGATCGACCTCGCCAGGCTGCGGGCGATCGGCCGGGCGTACGGAGCGACCGTGAACGACATCTTCCTCGCCGCACTCGCCGGCGCCCTGCGGGCCTGGTGTCCCCCGGAAACCGGCCGGCCGCGCCGGGCGGCGGGCGGCCGCGGCGCGATACACGCCGCGATGCCGGTCAGCACCCGCCTGGCGCCCCAGCGGGACGTGGTGAGCAACTATCTGACCACCGTGCGGATCGCGCTGCCCTACGGCGAGGCGTCGATGCGCGGGCGGGTCGACGCGATCCGTCGGCAGACCATCCGGCTCAAGCGGCACGGGGCCCCGGGCGTCGCGGAGCGCCTCTTCCTCTGGACGGTCCCGGCGCCCTTGCGGACCGCGGCGCTGTCCACCGGGATCGCCACCCGTGGCTTCGCGCTGACCGCGTCCAACCCGGCCGGCCTGACCGGCCCGTTCGAGATCCTCGGCCGGCCGGTCGTCGACGCCGTCCCCGTGCCGCCGGTCCCCGCCGGCCAACGCCTCGCGGTCCTGCTCAGCGGGCTGGACAGGCAGGTGCGCGTCGGCTTCTCGACGGACGCCTCGGTGCCCGGCCACACACGCCTGGCCGACCTGTTCGCGGCCGAGCTCGACGCCCTCGAGGCCGCGGGCGGCATCCGCCCCAACCCTTCGGACGGGGCGGTGGCCGGCCCGGTGAGCAGCCTCGCCGGGCCGACCCGCCCGGCCACCCCCCACTCCTTCGACCCACCCGCCATGGACTCCGGCCCGCGGCCGGCGGATCCGTCGACCGCCGGTCCGGGACCGTCAGGCAGACCAGACAGCGACGAAAGAGCGGTTCAGCGATGACCATGCATGCGCGCCTGGTTGATCTCACTGTGGTGACGGCGCCAGGCCCGGACACCGCGTCCCCCGTCCCCACCGCCCCGGTCCCCACGGCTCCCGCCTCCGCGGCTCCCGCGTCCGCGGCCGACCTCGTGGACACCGCCGACCTCGCCGACCTCGCGGGCCTGCGGGTCCTGGTGGTCGGGACCGGCCTGATCGGCACGTCGGTCGGCATGGCGCTGAGCCGGCACGGGACCGACGTCCTGCTCTACGACCGGAACCCGGCCCAGACGGCCGTGGCGGCGCGCCGCGGCGCCGGCCGGGCCTGGCCGTTCCCGGACCCCCGCCAGGCCGGCGTCGTCGGGCCGCGCCAGGCAGGCGCAGCGGACGACCCGGCGGCGGACGAGCTGACGGCGAGAGCCGGCGACCTCGCGGCGAGCGCCGGACAGGCCGTCGACCATGTCGTGATCGCCGTCCCCCCGCGCGACGTCGGCCAGACGCTCGTCGCCTGGCAGCGCCTGCTCCCCGGGGCGACCTTCAGCGACACGGCGTCGGTGAAGGTCGAGCCGCTGACCGACGCCGAGCGGCTGGGCGCGGACATGTCCCGGATCTGCGGCGCCCACCCGGTGGCCGGCCGCGAGCGCGGCGGTCCTGAGTGGGCCGTGGCGGACCTGTTCACCAACCGGCCCTGGGTCATCACCCCGTCGGCGGTGACGTCCCGGCTCGCCCAGCGGCACGCGAGCCTCGTGGCCATCGGCTGCGGCGCCTGGGTCGCGCGGCTCGACCCGCGCACGCACGACTTCGCGCTCGGCCTGCTCAGCCACCTGCCGCACATCGTGGCCAGCGCCTTCGCGGCCCGGCTGGCGACGATGCCGGAGGACCTCGCCCGCCTCGCCGGTCCCGGCCTGATGGACTTCACCCGGATCGCCGGGGCGAACGCCGACCTGTGGACGGAGATCGTCGAGGCCAACGCCTCCCCGCTGGCCGACCTGCTCGCCGACGTCGTCGCCGACCTCGGCGCGGTACGGGACGCCCTCGGCGCGGGCGCGGCCCAGGGCAACGGGACCGCGCCGGTCGTCGAGTCGCTGTTCCGGCTGGGGAACACGGGCCGCTGCCGGCTGGAGGCGGCAAAGGCCCTGCCCGCCCCCCGGGCGGCCGTCGACGACCACCTCAGCGGCGTCGACCACCTCAGCGGCGTCAACGGGCGGCTGTCGGCATGACCACCGAGGCCACCGGCGGGCTCGGCCAACTCGTCGCCGGGCTGCTCCCCTCGCCGTCGCCGATTCGTTTCCTGGACCCCGCCGGCGAGCCGGTCGACGAGCACGGCGGCTACCGGCCGCCGTCGGACGAGCTGACGGTCCGGGCGTACGAGGCCATGGCGCTGGTCCGCCGTTTCGACACCCAGGCCACGGCGCTGGCCAGGCAGGGCCGGATCGCGGCGTTCCCGTCGTCCTCGGGCCAGGAGGCGTGCCAGGCCGGCGCGGCGCTGGCGCTGCGCCCGGGCGACTGGCTGTTCCCGACCTACCGGGACAGCGGCGCGCTGCTGTCCCGGGGCGTCGACCCGCTGGAGGTGCTGGCCCCGGTCCGTGGCCACCGGCACTGCGGCTACGACCCCCTCGCCCATCGGTGCGCGCCGATGAGCACACCGCTGGCGACGCAGGCACCGCACGGCACCGGCCTCGCCGTCGCGGCCCGCTGGAAGGGCACGGACGAGGTCGCGCTCGTCCTGCTCGGCGACGGTGCGACCAGCGAGGGAGACTTCCACGAGGCGCTGAACTTCGCCGCGGTGTTCCGCGCTCCGGTGGTCTTCCTGGTGCAGAACAACCGCTACGCGATCAGCGTCCCCCTCTCCCGGCAGAGCGCGGCGCCGTCGCTGGCCTACAAGGGCGTCGGCTACGGGGTACGCGCCGAGCAGGTCGACGGCAACGACGCCGTGGCCGTCCTGGCGGTGCTGACCGAGGCCGTGGGCCACGCCCGGGCCGGCCTCGGGCCGATGCTGGTCGAGGCGCACACCTACCGGATGGGACCGCACACCAGCTCGGACGACCCCGGCCGCTACCGGGACGACGACGAGGTGGCGATGTGGCGGGTGCGCGACCCGATCGAGCGCCTGCGGGCGTACCTGCGCGGGCGCGGCCTGCTCGGCGACGCGGCCGAGGCGGCCGTCGCGGCGCGGGCGGAGACGCTCGCCGCCCAGGTGCGGGCCGGCGTGGCCGACGACGCGCGGGTCGCCCCGACGGAGATGTTCGACCATGTCTACGCCGCCGCGCCGCCCGTCCTGGCGGAGCAGCGGGCGGCGTTGTTGTCCGAACTCGGCGCGGACGGCGAGGGCGCGCGATGACCACGGGCCGATCCACCGCGGTCCCGTCCAGGGCGCCCGCCGGCTCGGCGGAGCGGATCTGGCGGGTTCGCGGAGAGGCCGATGTTCCGCCGGCCCTGGCGGCTTTGGCCCCGGACACGGACACGGACGCGGACGGGGACGAGGCGGGTCCGGCGTCGACGGTGACCATGACCATGACGCAGGCGCTCAACCAGGCGCTGCGGGACGCGATGGCGGCGGACGAACGGGTGCTGGTCCTCGGCGAGGACGTGGGCCGCCTCGGCGGGGTCTTCCGCGTCACCGACGGGCTGCTTGCCGCCTTCGGCGAGCGGCGCTGCCTCGACACGCCGCTGGCGGAGGCCGGGATCGTCGGGTTCGCGGTCGGCCTGGCGATGTACGGCCTCCGGCCGGTCGTGGAGCTGCAGTTCGACGCGTTCGCCTATCCGGCGTTCGAGCAGGTGGTCAGCCATGTGGCGAAGCTGGGCGCACGGACCGCGGGCCGCCTCCGGCCCGCCATGGTGCTGCGCATCCCCTACGGGGGCGGGGTCGGCGCGGTGGAGCACCACTCGGACAGCTCGGAGGCGTACTACGCGCACACGGCGGGCCTGAAGGTCGTGACCCCGGCGACCGTCGCGGACGCCTACTCCCTGCTGCGGGACGCGATCGACGATCCCGACCCGGTGGTGTTCCTGGAGCCGAAACGGCTGTACTGGACCCGGTCGCCGGTGGACCTGCCCGCCCGCGCCGAGCCGCTGGGCCGGGCCGCGCTGCGCCGGGCCGGGCGGGACGTGACGGTCGTGACCTACGGGGCGACGGTCCCGGTCGCGCTGGAGGCCGCCGAGGCCGCCGCCGGGCGCGGCTGGGATGTCGAGGTCGTCGACCTGCGGTCGATCGTGCCGTTCGACGACGGCACGGTCGTCGCCAGCGTGCGGCGCACCGGCCGCTGCGTCGTCCTGCACGAGGCCCAGGGATTCGCCGGGGTCGGCGCGGAGATCGCGGCGCGCGTCCAGGAGCGCTGCTTCCACTCGCTCGCGGCGCCGGTCCTGCGGGTGACCGGGTGGGACGTCCCGTACCCCGCCCCGAAGCTGGAGCACCACCACCAGCCGGGCGTCGCGCGCATCCTGGCCGCGTTCGAGCGCCTGCAGTGGGACGACGAGCCGGACACCCGCTGGCTCGACCCGCCGGGGGGCCGGACGTCATGACCGGTTCGCGTGAGGCAGCCCCCGCGGCCCCGACAGGTACCGCCGCCCGCGCGGGCGGCGCCGGCGGCATGGGCGGAGTCGCCGAGTTCGCCGTCCCCGACCTCGGCGAGGGGCTGACGGAGGCCGTCGTGGTGCGGTGGCTCGTCGAGGTCGGGGACCAGGTCGAGATCGACCAGCCCCTCGTGGAGGTGGAGTCGGCGAAGGCGCTCGTCGAGGTCCCCTGTCCCTACGCCGGGATCATCGAGGCCCGCCACGGGCGTGCCGGCGACGTCCTTCCCGTCGGCTCTCCTCTCGTGCGGGTCCGGGAGCGGACCGCCACGGGCACCGACCAGCCGGCCCGGCCGGCACGCCCGCGGGTCCCGGACTCGTCGCACCCGCCGGTCACAGGCCCGCCGGGGGCGGTGGGCGAGACTCCGCGCCAGGCTCCGGCGATGGCCGCGCCGGCGCTCGTCGGCTTCGGCCCCGCCGCGATGGAACCCGTCCCGGCCAGGCGACCGAGGCCTCCGAAGACGACCACCGCGACCACCGCGACCACCGCGACCACCGCGCCGAGGGTCATCTCGCCGGTGGTTCGGCGGCTCGCCCAGGCCGCGGGCCTCGATCTGGCCGCGGTGCCCACCACCGGCGCCGACGGCATCGTCCGCCGAGCCGACGTCGAACGGCTGCTGGCCGCGGCCGGCCGCGCCGAGGGCCATCCCCCGGCATCCCCCGAGCCGCCCGCCGCACCGGCGGTCCGTCGGATCCCCCTGGCGGCCAGGCGCGTGGTCGTCGAGCGGATGGTGCGCAGCCGCCAGGAGATCCCGGAGGCGACGGCCTGGCGCGACGTGGACTTCACCGACCTGCTCGCGGCCCGCGACGCGATCAACGCCCGGAGTCCGGACCGGCCGGTGAGCGTGCTGGGCCTGCTGGCCAGGATCTGCGTCGCGGGGCTCGCGCGCCATCCCGAGCTCAACGCCACCGTGGACACCGCGCGGGGCGAGATCGTCCGGTATCCGTCGGTCAACCTGGGATTCGCGGTCAACGGCGCCGGGGGCCTCGTCGTCCCCGTCGTCAGGAACGCCGACACGATGACGGCGCCGCGGCTGTCCGAACGGTTCCGGGAGCTGACCTCCCGGGCCCGCGACCGTTCGCTGGTGCCCACCGAGCTCACCGGCGGCACGTTCACCCTCAACAACCACGGCGCCCTCGGCACGGACGGCGCCGTCCCGATCATCAACCATCCGGAGGTCGCGCAGCTCGCGGTGGGCCGCATCGCCGAGCGGCCGTGGGTCGTCGACGGCGAGATCCGCCCGCGGCGCGTGGCTCAGCTCACCGTCGCCTTCGACCACCGCGCCTGCGACGGCGCGCCGGTCGCCGGCTTCATCACCTTCCTGGCCCACTGCGTCGAGCAGCCACTCCTCATGATCACCGAGCTGTAGGAAAGAAGGACGAGGTACCGAAAATGGGCGCGCGAACCGGTAAGGAGTTCCTGGAGGGACTGCTGGACGACCGCGAGGTCTGGCTGGACGGCGAACGAGTGGCCGACGTGACCACGCATCCGCGGACGGCCGGCGCCGCCAGGACCCTCGCCGGCCTGTTCGACCTGCAGCACGAGCGGCCCGACCAGTACCTGGCCGTGGAGCCGGAGAGCGGGGAGACGGTCGCGGTCACGCACCTGATCCCCCGTTCGGCCGCGGACCTGGCCCGCCGGCACGACGCGATCGCCGGCATCGCGCGGCGCACCCTGGGGCTCATGGGCCGCAGCCCGGACTATCTCAACGTCACGCTCGCCGGCTTCGCCGGGCGCCCAGACGTGTTCAGGCGCGGCGGCAACGACGAGGGCACGGCCAACCTGCTCGCCTATCAACGCCACGTCATGTCCCGTGACCTGGCGCTGACCCACGCGATCGTCAACCCGACCGTCGACCGGTCGCTGCCGGAGACCGCCGCCGGCGGCGGCGAGGTCGTCGTGCACAAGGTGGCCGACACCTCGGAAGGGATCGTGGTGCGCGGCGCCCGGGCGCTGGCGACCCTCGCGCCGTTCGCCGACGAGATCTTCGTCTACCCCGGCTATCCGCTGGCCGAGGGCGACGAGCGCTACGCCGTGATCTTCGCGATCCCGATGGCCACCCCGGGCCTGAGGGTGCTCTGCCGGGACAGCTACTCCTCGCCGGCGCCGGCGGCCGACGCGCCCCTGTCGAGCCGGTTCGACGAGCAGGACGCCGTCATCGTGTTCGACGACGTCGAGGTGCCGCGCCACCGCGTGTTCCTCGACGGCGACGTGGATCTGTACAACCGTGTGATGCAACGGTCCGGCTGGACCGCGAACGTCATGCAGCAGACGACGATCCGGGCCATCTCGAAACTCCAGTTCGCCTGGGAGCTCGCGACCAGGATGGCCGAGGCGGTCAACAACACCAGCCCCGCGGCCGTCGAGATGCTCGGCGAGATCTGGAGCTATCTGGAGCTGACCCGGTCGACGCTGATCGCCGCGGAGGCCGGCGCCCACGAGTGGGGGTCGGGCACCTGGTTCTGCGCCGAGCCCCCATTCGCGGCCCTGCGCCCCACCCTGCCCCGCTGGTTCCCCCGGGTGACCGAGATCATCAAGCTGCTGGGCAGCCACAGCCTGCTGGCCACCCCGACCCGGGCCGAGCTGGCGAACCCACTGCTGCGCCCGCTGGTGGAGCGCTACTACCAGGGCGCGAACGGCCTGCCCGCCGACGAGCGGACGGCGCTGTTCCGGCTGGCCTGGGATTTCGTCGGCACCAGCCTCGCCGGCCGCTCCGACCTGTACGAGCGGTTCTACCTCGGCTCGCCGGGCCGTTTCCTGCAGCTCGCCCAGCGCCAGGCGGCCCGCGACGCCGACTTCGCCCTGGTCGCCTCGGTCCTGCCCTGACCCGCCCGGCGAGCACCGCCTCTCGCCTCACCCGCGTCACCCGCGACGGCGGACCGCGGACCGCGGACAACCAGTGGCGCGGGCACAGCACTTGCCCACAACGCGGCATTCGGCCGACGGCCGGGACTCGCTCGACGGCCGGCGCGACCAAGCCGGATGACGCTCTTGGTATCAACTCGGTATCGTATCGGCCATGGCTCTGACCGTGCGAACGGATGACGAACTGGAGCGCGCGCTCACCGTGCTGGCCGCCGCCGAGGGAACGTCCCGCCAGGAGATCATCCGACGGGCGGTACTGGAGCGCTACGAACGTGCCGGCCACGCCGCTCGGGTTGAGGACAGCGCAGACCGGATGATCGAACGCTGGGGCGACGTCCTGCACCGTCTCGGCACAGTGTGACGATGCCGGCGAACCCGGTCATCTACCTTGATCTCGACGATCTGCTCGCGCTCATCCGCGCTCTCGGCGTCGGCCCGGTACGCGATGTGGGTTTGCTCGACGCGGCCGCGTCCCGCCCCCGATCGAGCGCGTTCGGACGGGACGCCTATCCAACGGTCACACTCAAGGCTGCCGCGCTGCTGCAATCACTCGTCCGCAACCACGCACTCGTCGACGGGAACAAACGGCTCGCCTGGCTCGCCGTAGCCGTCTTCCTCGATCTCAATGGACTAGCCGTGGAGATGACCGACGACGCGACCTTCGACCTGGTGATGGACGCAGCACAAGGCAAGGCCGACCTGGAAGAGATTGCCGATCGACTGGTTGTGCTCGCGGTGCCTCACGCGTCCCGGAGGGCCGGCCCGCGGTCCACGACCGGCCCGCACACCACGAGCAGATGAGCACCGCAGCGCTCCGATTCCACACAGAGAGATTCCACACAGAGAGATCGCAGATGAGCCCCTCCGTCCTGCTGCCGGTCGTCGGCGGTGTCGTCGTCCTGGTCGTGGTCGGGCTGGCCTGGTGGGCGGTGCGCGCCCACAACCGGCTGGTCCGGCTGCGCACGCAGGTCCAGTCGTCATGGGCGCAGATCGACGTCCAGCTCCGGCGGCGCCAGTCGCTGGTTCCCAACCTGGTCGAGACCGTGAAGGCGTACGCCGCGCACGAGCGCGCCGCCCTCGACGCGGTCGTCTCCGCGCGGTCAGGCGCCATGGCGGCGGCGCAAGGCCCCGGGCAGCGCGGCGCCGCCGAAGGAATGCTCACCCAGGCGATCGGCCGGCTTTTCGCGGTCGCCGAGGCATATCCCGATCTGAAAGCCAGCCGGAACTTCCTCCCGCTGCAGGGCGAGCTCGGCGAGACCGAGAACAAGATTGCCTATGCGCGCCAGTTCTACAACAGCGCCGTCCAGTCACTGAACGCGGCCGTCCAGTCCATCCCGACGAACATCGTCGCGGCCTTCGGCGGTTTCCACCAGGAGCCCTTCTTCGAGGCGGCGGAGGCCGAGCGCGCGGACATCCGCGTCCAGTTCTAATGGGCCTCGGCTGATGGGCTTCGAGCTGGGCCTCGCGATCGCCGCGATCGTCGGCTGGTTCGCACTGTTCGGAGCCTTCGTGCTGCTGACCAGGCCACGCCGCGTCTCACCCACCGCGCCGACGCAGGACTTCGGCGGCGACGAGCCGCCGGCCGTCGTCAGCCTGCTCGCGCACGGCTGGGAGCACACCGGCGACGCCGCCCGCTCGACCCTGCTCGACCTGGCCGCCCGCCGCCGCCTCGAGCTGCGCCAGCCCGGTGGCGACCCGCGCCAGACGACGATCCACCTGCCCAGGCAGGCAGGCGACGACAGCGACGCCGGCCTCACGAACTATGAGCGACGCGTCCTCGACCGGGTAAAGGGCCTCGCCACCGGCGGGGTGGTCCCGATGACCGCGCTCACCTTCCGCGACCCCGGACAGGCGAAGGCCTGGTCCCGGCGGCTGAAGGCCGAGGTGATCGCCGACGCCCGCCGGCGCGGGCTGACGCGCCGCCGGTTCTCCCGCCAGATCAAGACCGTGCTGATGGTGGCCGCGGCGGCGGCGACGCTCGCGGTGCTCGTCGCGACGCTGCACTACGACCACCGCGCGCATCCCCATGACAACCCGGCCGCCCCGGTGACGATCGTGACCTTGCTGGTGCTGGCCGGGATCGCCAACGTGTCCCTGGGCGAGCGGGACACCCCGGCGGGCCGGGCGGTGGCCGCGCGCTGGCTGGGGCTGCGGGAGTTCCTGCGCGGCGACGAGGCGTTCGCCGAGCTCCCGCCTGCCGCGGTCGCCGTCTGGGACCGCTACCTGTCCTACGGCAGCGCCCTCGGCGTGACCCGCGTCTGCGACGAGGCCGTCGACCTCGGGATGGGCGACCGCACCCTGGTGTGGTCGTCGTTCGGTGGCGGCTGGCACCAGGTCCGGGTGCGTTATCCGAGCCTGTGGGGCCGGTACGGCATGAAGCCGCTCCCACTGGCCGTCTGGGCCTCCTTCTGCCTCGTCGCGGGCATCGCCGTGCTGAACTACCGCGGCCGGGTCGTCGACGGCCTGGCGGGCCAGATCCACGACCTGCTCTGGCTCGTCAGCCTGCTGCTCGGCCTCTACCTGGTGATGCGGGGGGTGTATCGGCTGTTCCGCGTCGCCGCGGACGTGTCCTCGCCGGTGACCCTGACCGGCGAGGTGCTGTGGGACGCGCCCTGGCGGTCGAACTCCAGCGGAGACGACGGCGACAGCGTGCCCTGGCTGTACTACCTGGCCGTCGACGACGGCGGTACGGACGGCTCCGGGTATCCCGGCACGACCGCCTGGGGCGCCCCGCGGGAGCTGTGGGACCGCTACCACGTGGGTGACGTCGTGCGGCTGACCGCCCGGCCGTGGACCCGCCGGGTCCTCGAGATCACCGTTGTCGAGCCGGGCCGGGCCCGCCAGCTGCTCGAGCCGACGTCCGGCGACGCCACCGAGCAGCTCGTCGCCGAGGCGATGGGGGTCGCCCGGCCCGGTCCGCGGCGGACCAGGACCGGCGTGGGCGTGCCGTCGGCCGGCGCGCTGCTGACCGCCGACGAGGTCAGCCGCGGTGTGGCCAGGCAGGTGACGCCGCTCGCGTCGCCGATCGCCACACCGATGCCGGCGTCGATCCAGCTCTTCGAGGCGGACGGCCGCCAGGCGGCGGCCGTCCTCGTCAGCACGGGGCTGGCCGCCCGGCTCGCGCTGCGCTCCCGCCGGGGCGGCACACCGCTCGCGGGCATCGGCGACGAGGCCTATCTGGGTGACCGGTGGGCCATCGCCCGCAGCGGGGACCGCGTGGTAAGCGTGCGGGTCGAGAACAGGGCAGGCCCGCTCCACCCCGACAGCCTGCCCTGGCTGCTGTCGACCGCGGTCAGCCGCCTGCCCGACGACCAGCCGCGCCGCGACCGGCCCAGCGTCTGGGCGTCGTAGGGGGCTGTTGGCACCGCCGCTCCCGAGCCGCGGCGGTGCCAACAGCGGCGTGCTTCCCGTCTGCGGCCTGCGCGGGAAGCACGCTGCCAGGTTGGACGCCGCGCACGGCGGGCGGGTTGCTCCGTCTCCGGCCGAACCGGCGACGAGTTCCCGGCCGACCGGGCGCGCGTGGCACGGCCGCACTCGGGGCCGGCCGCGGGCGAGCCGCTCAGCGGTGGCTGCCGCCGAGCTGGAGGCCGATGACGCCGACAATGATGAGCCCGAGGCAGCTGGCCTTGAGGACGGACATCTCCTCCTTGAAGGCCAGCACGCCGATCATGGCGACGATCGCGGTGCCGACGCCGGACCAGATCGCGTACGCGACCGCGAGCGAGATCGTCCGCAGCGCCCGGGAGAGCAGGTAGAACGACACCGGGTAGCAGGTCGCGACCAGCAGTGTGGGCCAGAGCTTGGTGAAGCCGTTGGACTGCCGCAGCGCGGTCGTCGCCACGATCTCCAGCACGATGGCCAGGGCGAGCTGCACAGCCGCGGTCACTATCCGACCCTAGTCCGCGAATCCGCTGGCCGCGGGGCTGATCCGGCCATGTCACGCGGCGTTCAGCCGACGTCCTCGCGACCACGGGGACGCGGTCGCGAGGGTCGCCCGGACGGCTACCAGGGGCGACCGCCGGGCCCTCCGGGCTGGCCGAACAGGCCGCCGAGGGCGCCGCCGAGGCCCCCCTGCGGGTGGCCGGGCTGGCCGGAGCCGTGCGGGTTGCCCTGCCCGCCGAGCCGGTTGCCGGCGAAGCCGCCCTGGCCCATGCCGAACAGCCCGGCCGGCCCGTTGCCGGACAGCGCCTGGTACGGCGGCAGCAGCTCACTCGGCTGAATGATCGCGTAGCCGTCGCCGGCGAACGACATCTGCCAGCTCTCGCCCGTGTTGCCGCGCGGCTTCCACGCCGACGAGGACGTCACGGCGGCCTCCATCGAGACCTGCAGTCCGCTCGACCAGCCGACGACCGCGTCCGCGTCCGCGAAGTAGTAGTTCTGCGGGGTCACCCGCATGACCAGCGGCGCGCCGGTGGTGCACAGCGCGACCTTGCCGGAACCGGTCAGCTCGACCTGGTAGCTGCCGACGCCCGCGATGCCGACGTCGCTCTGGATTCGGACGATGTTCCAGTTCAGGCTCATGTCGAACGCGAGCACGTTGCGCCCGTCGATGGTCAGGCCGTCGCGGCCGTCCAGGTCGAGCAGGAAGATGTCCTGCGCCTGGTAGGCGAGGAAGACACTGCCGGCGCCGGACACCTTCATCAGGTGCAGGCCCTCGCCGTCGCCGAAGAGGTGGCTGAAGTGCCCAGCCCACCCCTCCCACTGCCCGTCGAACTGGGCGGCGCCCTGGTAGGCGACCATCGAGCCGGCGCGGGCGAAGAACTCCCGCATGCCCTGGGCGCCGAGCGTGGCCTTGAGCATCTTGCCGTTCTGCAGCGTGAACCGCTCGGCGCTGGCCACCTCGGGGTTGTCCAGCAGCGAGCTGCGAATCCCGGCGCTCGGGTTGCCGCCCATCCCGCCCATCCCGCCGGGCGGGGGTGGCATACCGGGGGGCATCCCGCCGGGCGGGGGCGGCATGCCCGGCGGCATCCCGCCGGGCGGCGGCGGGAACCCGCCGGGGCCGCCGGGCGGCGGCGGGAACCCACCGCCCGGGGGTGGTGGGTAGCCGCCACCGGGAGGCGGCGGGTATCCGCCGGGCTGGGGCGGATAGCCCCCTCCGGGGGGAGGCGGGTAGCCGTGGCCGGGCGGCGGCGGTGGGTAGCTCATGACGTCGTCCTTCCAGCCACGACGGGGCCAGCGGCGGGCCTGTTGACGGTGGGCTGCATGGTCATCCCCGGACCGAGAAGTGCGGGCGCTCGTCCTCGCTCGGCTGCACGACGACGAAGCCCTGGCCATGGAAGCCAAGCTGGAACGACTCGCCCGAGCCGCGGCCGAACATGCTGCCGAAACCGGCGGTGCGCCGCTTCTCGATGCTCAGGCCCTCGGTGAATGCGACCAGCGCGTCGGTGTCGACGAAGGTCGGCGCCTCGCGGGTGTCAAGCATGATCGGGTTGCCCTTGGAGACCATCGCGACCCAGCCGGCGCCCTGGGTGTTGTTGCGGATGACCACGTTGAACATGCCCATCCCCGACAGCATGGTCACACCCTTCACCCGCTCGATCCCCCACTGCAGGCTGGCGTCGAAGGCGAGGATGTTCTTGCCGTTCACCGACACGGCCTCACCCGGGGTGAGCTGCATGACGATGACGTCCTTGCCGTAGTCGGCGAGGTAGAGCAGGCCCTGGCCGCGCGCGGTCATCAGCGGGACACCCTCGCCGGTGGCCCAGCTGGACGCCAGCCGGCGCACCTCCGGCGGCTGCGGGTCGAACTCGATCAGGCCCTCATAGCCGATCATCGACCCGGACCGGGCGAACAGGTCGAAACCCGGCCACATGACCACCTTGGCGATCTTCGACCCGTGCTTGCTCATCCGGTCCATGACCGGCGTCGGGCCGTAGTGCTGAATCAGCTGTCCCTGCACCGCGGGCTCCTCGTCTGCGTCTGCGCCGCCAGAGTCACCTCTGGCCAAGTACGGGCCGTGGTCATCCGCGGGCTCACACCTCGTACGGCTGGACGACGATGAAGTGGCCGCCGCCCATCCCCTGGAACTGCAGGTTGTGTGACTCGCCGCTGGCCGTGTGGTAGACCTGCCGCGAGATCCGGACCTGCGACGAGACGCTGACGCGCATCCCGACGGTCCAGGCGACCAGCGCGTTGATGTCCCCGAACGTCGGCCCCTGCACGGGCAGCGTCATCGGCGTGCCCTTCGTCATCACGACGATCGTCCCCGGCCCGGTCATCTCGAAGTGGAAGATGCCGCCGCCCGGGATGCCGGCGCTCTCGATCCGCTTGACCTCGTTGGTGATGGTCGCGTCGAACGCCAGCACGTTCTTGGTGTTGACGCACAGCTTCTGGCCGGGGCCGAGCTCGACGATGTGCAGGTCGGCCGCGTCCTGGGCGAGGAACACCTCGCCCTGGCCCTTGCAGGTCATGAGCTTCAGGCCCTGCCCGGTGAGCTTCTCCTCGAGCATCCCGCGCAGGCCGCGGCTCTTGTAGTCGAAGTCGATGTTGCCCTGGTAGGCGACCATCGAGCCGCGCAGCGCCAGCGCGTCCTCGCCGAGGCGGACCTTGACCAGCTTGCTGTTCTGCTGCACCCAGCGGCCCTGTGCCTGGTTCTCGGCATACGGGGTGAGGCTCGCCATCGCGCCCGGCGGCACCGGCTGCGCCTGCGACGGCGGCGGCTCCTTGTACAGGTTCACCAGCGGCGACGCGGCGCCGGCCGCCGCGGCCGGCGGCTGGCCGTAGCCCGGCCGCGGCGCGGGCGGCTGGCCATAGCCCGGCGCCTGGGACGCGGCGGGCGCCGGCGGACGCGCAGCCGGTCCACCGGGGGGCGGCGCGAAGCCACCAGCCGGAGGGGGTGGCGGCGCGAAGCCACCAGCCGGAGGGGGTGGCGGGGCGAAGCCGCCCGCCGCGGGCGCGGGCGGCGGCGCGGGCGCCGGATCCTCGACCTCGCCGCCGAAGGAGCGGATGAGCTCCGCGAGCCCGCCGGCGAAGCCCTGCCCGTTCGCGGTGACCCGCCAGACGCCCTTGCGGTACACGTCGCCGATCATGACGGCGCGCTCGGAGGTGAAATCGGCCCCGGTGAACGGGTACCGCATCACCTCCTGGCCGCCGACGACGATCCGGAAGTAGCCGGAGGTGATCTGGCTCCCGCTGCCGGCACCATCGAGCGCCGCGCAGAACGACAGCTTGTGGATCGAGGGCGGCACGGCGTCGAGGGTGATCCGGAACGACTCGGTGTCGCCCGACTGGGCGCCAAGCTGCTGGATCGAGCCCTCTGGCGACTTCGGCTGGTTGAAGAAGATGAAGTACCGGTCGTCGGAGAGCCGGTCGTTCGCGTCCAGGCCGAAGCAGGAGATGTCCCAGCTGGTGCCCGGAGCGTTGACCTGGATGCCGATGTACAGGTCAGTGCCCTGCGTGATCGCGGACAGCTGGCTCTTCTGTCCTCGACCGAACTGCGTGACCACGCTGTTCCTCCCGCCCCGCCCTACGATCCCCGACCGCGATCCCGGCCGGCCCGGCCCCGGCGCTGATCCCGCGCCGCGGCCACCGGGCGCCGACACCACCGATGTGACCAATCCCATGGTCGCACCACCGGCGGGCACCCGATGTGGACCGGACTGACCGGAACCTAACAGTCCACGGCCAAGGTCATCTCATCACCTGGCGCCACCGAGGTGTCAACCGGCGGACAGCGCGGGACAGGACGCGCGCCGCGCAGGACGGCACGCGCACAGCGACGACTCCGGCAGCACTGTGCTGGCAGCCATGCACACCGGCCGGATGCCCGGCTGGTCGCGCGACGACCATTGTCGGGCAGATGTGGGACCTGTCACGACGGTCGTTCCAGGTCGCCTAACGGCATCCAGGGGCGCGAGGCTTCGCCATCGTCGCGCCCCTTTTGGCTAGCATCACCCAAAGGCCTCCAGGAGCGCGAGGCTTCGCCATCGTCGCGCCCCTTTTGGCTGGCATCACCCAAAGGCCTCCAGGAGCGCGAGGCTTCGCCATCGTCGCGCCCCTTTTGGCTGGCATCACCCAAAGGCCCCCAGGAGCGCGAGGCTTCGCCATCGTCGCGCCCCTTTTGGCTGGCATCTTCCGAGCCGCCGGCGCCGCCACGATCAGCCACGCCGTTCGAGCTCGCGCCATCCGGGGTCCCGGCTCCGGCCACGGGCGCGGGTGGCTCGTCGTCCGCGAACGGCAGCGGACCGAGCTGGAAGGCGGACGCGGCGGCGAACACCGCGTCCGGCTCAGCTGGCTCGGCCACCGGCTCGACACCCCGGCGCCGCCTGCGCGGCCATGGCGCCGGCAGCCACAGTGACAGCGCCAGCACCAGCAGCGCCGCCATCGGCAGCACCAGGTACAGCCCGGTCGCGCGCACCCGCATGTCGACCAGGCTTATGACGTAGCTGCCCGCGTTCGGCGGCAGCTGGTCCAGCACGCCCGGCGAGCGGACCAGGTGGCCTATCCAGCCGGCGAGCAGGGAGCCCGCGAACCCACCGGCCGTGAGTCCCGCGGGGACCGGCCAGCCAGCGTCGGCGGCCCGGAGACGGGCGAGCACGCCGGCGGCGATGCCGGCACCCAGGCAGATGAACCCGAATGTCGCGTCGATGTCGGCCTGCGTGGTGAACGCGTTCTCGCTGCCGCTGATGCTGGCCGCGACGTCCAGGTGCGGCGCGGTGGCCGCCCACAGCAGGCCCAGCAGCGGCCCGGCGGCGGTGAGCGCGAGCAGGCAGACGATCCCCGCGCCCACCCCGGGAAGCCAGTACAGCCGGGCGAACCATCCGGCGAGGCCGACGAGGAAGGACCAGACCCGCTGCTTCACGCGGTCCCCGCCCGGCGCAGCGCCCCGGCGGCGGCCGCCAGGGTGACGACGGCGACTAGGGCGCACACTCCCAGGTCGAGGGCGACGATGCCCCAGCGGACCGACGGCAGGAACGTCTCGGTGAGGGCGTCGACGGCGTAGCTGCTCGGCAGCACGTCGCGCACCAGCCAGCCGACGCCGGGCAGGCGGTCGGACGGGATGATCCCGAGGAAGAGCACGATGCTCATGCCGAGCTGGCCGGCGATGGTGGCGAGCTCGGGACGGGGCGCGAGCAGCCCCGCCGCGGCGCCGATGCCCGCTAGGCTCCCGCCGGCGAGCAGCGCCACCGGGGCGAGGACCCACAGGCCGGACAGCGGAAGATCGAACAGCAGGGCGCCCGTGACGGCGGTGACGACGACGCCGGGGACGGCGAACGTCGCGTAGGAGGCGGCCGTGCCGAGCACCACGGCGGTACCGGGCACCGGCAGCGTCAGGTAGTAGTCGAGCGCCCCGGCGGCGCGCAGCGCGCCGAACCGCTGCGCGAGCAAGTTCAGCGCGACGAACGCGACGACGAGCACGGTGCACCCGGCGACGACCTGGGCACAGGTGGTCACGTCGGAGACGCTCACGACGCCGCGCAGCAGCAGCAGGATCCCCACCGACTGCAGGGTGGCGACGAACATCAGCGGCATGCGGGCGACCTTGCCGCGCGAGAGCTGCCCCCGGTAGACGGCGGCGAAGGCCGCCAGGAACGGCGTGCGCCCCGGCATCACGGGGACGACCGGCACGGTGCCGCCGCCTACGGCGCCCGCGGCGGTGGCTGCTCCCGGGGTTCCCACCCGGTCGGCGGGGCCGAGCGGGGAGGCCTGGGGGCCGCCAGCCGCGGGGATGCCGCCGGGGACGACGGGGGCGACGGTCACCGGGGCACCAGCCCTGGCCGGGGGTCGCGCGCGCGGGTGGGAGTCATGTGCGCTCCAGGTCGCGGGAGGTGCCGCCGAGCGACAGGTAGACGTCTTCCAGGGACGGCGTCGCCAGGCTGAAGTCGTCGAGGGCGGCGAACGCCGGGCCGGTGGTGAGTAGCGCGAGCGCCTCGCGGGCTTGCTCCGGAGACATCCGGACCGTCCAGCGCCGGCCCGCGCGGGTCGCCTCGGCGCCGAGCCAGCGCACGGTCGGGTCGTCGTCCGGCGGATCCTCGCGCCAGGCCAGCTCGAGACGCACGTCCGAGTCGACGAGGGCCTTGAGGCGGCCGGGCGTGTCGCAGGCGATCACCCGGCCGGCGTCGAGCACCGCCACCCGGTCGAGCACCGTCTCCGCCTCCAGCACGTTGTGGGTGATGAGGACCACCGTCACACCGGCCTCGTCGCGCCGCCGCCGCAGCGCGGCCCAGACAGCCCGTCGGCTGCGCGGGTCGAGCCCGGTTGTCGGCTCATCCAACACCAGCATCGGCCGGGAGCCGACCAGTGCCGTCGCGACGCAGGCCAGCCGGCGCTGGCCGCCAGAGATCTTCCCGAGCGGCCGCTCGGCGACGCCGGTGAGCCCGAGCTCGTCGAGCACGGCGTCCCGCTCGGCCCTGGCCGCGGCCTTCGTCAGACCGCGCATCCGGCCGGTGGTCTCGACCGCGGTGGCGACCGGCAGGTCGGCCAGCGCCAGATCGCTCTGGCCGAGATAGGCGGCGAGCCGCGCCGGCAGGTCCGGCCGGGCGACGACATCGTGCCCGAACAGCTCAATGCTGCCCTCGTCCGGCCGTAGCAGCCCCATCATCAGCCGCACCAGCGTCGTCTTCCCCGCCCCGTTCGGCCCGAGAATCCCGAACACCTCGCCAGCGGGGACGTCGAGGTCAATGCGGTCGTTGGCGACCACAACGGTGTCCCCTGCCCGGTGCCGACGGGTCAGGCCCCGGACGGCGAAGCTACGCACCCAACCATTCTCCCGTACGCCAGGCGTTGTACGTACGGCCGCACTGTCCGGAACGTCACTCGCCCGGCCGCGCGCGGTGTGCGCTCGAGGCCGCGCGACCGCGGGCGGGGCGAACGTCACACTGTTCAAACGTCACGAGACGCTCATCCGTGCCCGGCCACCGCCACCGCCCGCGGCCGTGAGGCGCGCGGGCGGGCACCGCCGTTTCAGACGGCGCTGCTCATCCAGACGACGATGTCGAGCATCCGCAGCGAGGAGACGGGCGGGCCGCCGGCGGGGACGAGGGTGGCCAGGCGCTGGAACTCCTCGGCGTTCTCGCGCAGGTCGTACTGCATGGCGCGGACCAGCAGCTGCATGTACTGGCGCCAGGAACGGCCGTCCTTCGGCGCCGCCGGGACGCAGTTCTCGTGCTGGTAGAAGATCCGAACCTTGGAGTCGAACAGCGGGATGAGGGTGGGGCGCTTGCGGTGCAGCACCTTGGCGATCAGTGAGCCCTTGACGTCGCGGTCGGAGACGTCCGGGTCGTCGAGCGGGTCGTAGAGCGCGGCGACCAGGTCGAGGGTGACGTCGTCGGCCTCGATCAGCTCGATCCCGGGCGGCAGCTTGTCCAGCGCGCGCTGGAGCAGTGGCATCAGCGCGGTCAGGGTGTGCAGCCGGTCGATGTCCACGCCGACGCCCAGCAGGCAGGGAGCGAGCAGGTCCCCGGTGCAGAGCAGGTCCGAGTCACCGTTCGTGACCAGGCCGTCGTAGTACGGGTAGGCGTAGCGCAGCCCGCGCCTGCGTGGTCCCAGATACTCCTCGAGCAGGCTCTCCGCGTCGAAGACCTCCCGGGTGCCCATCGCCAGCTTCACCGAAAGCTCCTCATCCTTCACGTCTGGTGCCGTCTCTGGCCATGCGAGCGCCGTCGGCCGTCCGCCCGTGAGGGTGTTTCCCCCGGTACCAGGTCACGCGGGGCCAGTGCCCCAAACAGTACGGCCGAGCGTGGCGCTCCGTGACCATCCGTCGGAATCGTCACTGATCGCCCCGAGCACCCAGCGGCGATCCCCGCGCGCCACTTCGGTCGGTACGGGCATCTCATCATCTCCCGACCCGCCATCCCCGGGAAGCACTGGTTACCGCCCAGCAGGCGCGCTGCCAGCCTGTCCCCGGCTGTCCTTTTTGGACCAGCCCGCCCGGTGGAACAGGACGGTGTCACCCGAGCCGGCGGCAACCCGGAGACACCCGCCACGATGCGGTGACGTCGCGGTCACGATGTGGTGACGTAGCGATATGGACGAGTTCCCAGCCGACGTCATCACGGTCGCCGCGTGCCTCCGGGGCGGCGACGGGGGCAGCCCCACCGCGGTCGTCACGGACAGCGGAGGGTTCGGCGACGCGGAGCTGGCGCGCATTCCCGCGAGGATGGGCACCTCGCACGTGGCCGCCATCGCCCCGGGCGTCGGCGCGCGGGGCGAGCGGGAGGTCCGGTTCTTCACGGCGACGGGCGAGCTACCCGGATGCGGCCACGGAACGGTCGCCGCGATCGCCGTTCTCACGCTCCAGGCGGCGGGGGCGGCCTTCCAGGGCCCACTGCGGGTGGCCGGGAAGGACGTCGAAGCCACCGGCGGGCTCGCGGCCGGATCCGGCGAGGGCGACGTCATCGAGGCCTGGTTCAGCCAGGGGCTGGTGGAGCATCGCGCCGCCACGGACGCGGAGCGCTGTGCGTTCCTGGCCGCTCTCGGCCTGGCGCCGGACGCGCTGCACCCCAAGGACGACGTGTCCATCGCCTCGCCCGGCAGCGAGCGCCTGCTGATCCCCGTCACCGACCGCGCCGTCCTGGCCGGGATCCGTCCCGACCAGGAGCGGCTGGCCGTCGCGAGCCGCCGGCACGGGCAGCTCGGCTGCTTCGTCTACGTCCCGCCGTCGCTCACCGAGCCCGCGGCGGCCCGCATGTTCGCCCCCGCCATCGGCGTGCCCGAAGACGTCGCCAACGCCAACAGCACCGGCTGCCTCGCCGCGCACCTCCTGCTCAGCGGCCACCTCGGCGACAGCGACCCGACGGTCGCCGTCGACCAGGGCGACGCCCTCGGGCACCCGTCCACCGTCCACGCCACCGCCACCCGCACCCCCCGCGGCATCACCACCCAGGTCGGCGGCACCGCCCGCGTCCTCCCCCAGCCCTCATAGCCAGCCGCGGCCGCACCCATACCGTCCACCATGTGGGCGCGGTAGTTGCTGGGCATTGACGGTGAAGATGACGACCTCCGCAAGCTCGATCCCGGCCTCGAGCTGATCACGGTCTGGAGTCTCGCCGGCGTCGCCGGACCCCTTCCACGGAACGGGCCCGGCGACGTCCGCGAGGCCGCCGGGGCTAGCTGGCCGCCGGTTCGGCGACGCCGAGGGCGAAGGTGAGGCCCAGGTCGTCGGCGGTGTGGTGGGTGCCGGCGGGGAGGCCGCCCTCGACGAAGCGGACGGCCAGGATCTCGTCGGCGACGGTGGCGGCGTGCTCGCGCAGGGCTCTGGCGGTGTCCTCCTTCGAGGCAGCCCACCAGACGTCGATGCGGTCGGTGATCTCCAGGCCGGAGCTCTTGCGGGCGTCCTGAAGGGCACGAACGACGTCACGGGCGAGGCCCGCGCGGGCGAGCTCGGGGGTGATCTCCAGGTCGAGGGCGACCGACAGGCCCGACTCGGAGGTGACCGCCCAGCCCTGCCGCGGCGTCTCGGTGACGATCAGCTCGTCGCCGGAGAGCTCGATCCGCTCGCCGTCGACCTCGACGGCGAGCACCCCGTCGACGGGGAGGCCCGACGTGGCGACGGCGGCGGCGACGGCGGGCGTGCGCTTGCCGAAGCGGCGGCCCAGCGCCCGGAAGTTCGGCTTGACGGTGATGTCGACAAGGTCGGCGGTCGCGCCCTCGACGATGGTCACGTTCAGCTCGTCGGCGATCTGCGCGCGCAGGTCGGCGGGCAGCGCCTCGAACGCGGCACCGCCGACCACGGCGCGCGGCAGCGGCTGGCGGGTGCGCACCGCGCTCGCCGCCCGGGCCGCGCGGCCGAGCTCGACGATCCGGCGAACAAGGTCCATCTGCTCGGACAGCGTCTCGTCCACCCACTCGGCGGGCAGCTCCGGCCAGCTCGCCAGGTGCACCGAGTCCGGCGCGCCCGGGGCCGCGGCGAACAGCCGTGCCCACAGCCAGTCGGTGAGGAAGGGGGCAAGCGGGGCCATCGCCCTCGTCACGCCGTCCAGGCAGCGGTAGAGCGTGTCCAGCGCGTCCGGGTCGCCGTCCCAGAACCGGCGCCGCGAGCGGCGGACGTACCAGTTGGACAGGTCGTCGATGAACCGGGTCAGCCGCCGGCCGGCGCGCAGCGAGTCGAAGCCCTCCAACGCCTCGTCGACCTCGCGGACCGTCGCCGCCAGCTCCGAGAGCGCCCAGCGGTCGAGCACCGACCGGTCGGCCGGTGCCCTGCCGGGCGCGGCCGTGGGGTCCCAGTGCGCGGCGGAGGCGTAGAGGGCAAAGAACGAGGCCGTGTTCCAGTAGGTCAGCAGGACCTTGCGGACGATGTCATCGATCGCCTCGTGACCGACGCGGCGGTCCGACCACGGCGAGCCACCGGCGAGCATGAGCCAGCGGACCGCGTCCGCGCCGTGCCGCTCGAACAGGGCGAACGGGTCGAGGACGTTGCCCAGGTGCTTCGACATCTTGCGGCCCTCGGCGTCGAGCAGCAGGCCGAGGCACAGGACGGTCTCGTAGCTCGACTGGTCGAAGACGAGCGTCCCGATGGCCATCAGCGTGTAGAACCAGCCGCGGGTCTGGTCGATGGCCTCGCAGATGTACCGAGCCGGGTAGTGCTTCTCGAACTCGGCCTGGTTGCGGTGCGGGGCGCCCCACTGGGCGAACGGCATCGCGCCACTGTCGTACCAGACGTCGATCACCTCGGGCACGCGCCGGGCGGTGCCGCCGCAGCCGGCCCGCTGGCAGGTCAGCGTCACCTCGTCGACGAACGGGCGGTGCGGGTCCAGGCCGGACAGGTCCCGGCCGGTGAGCGTCGACAGCTCGGCGAGCGAGCTGACGCAGGTCAGGTGGGCCGAGTCGTTCTCGCAGCGCCAGATGGGTAGCGGGGTACCCCAGTAGCGGTTGCGGGACAGCGCCCAGTCGACGTTGTTACGCAGCCACTCGCCGTAGCGGCCATGTTTGATCCGGTCCGGGTGCCAGTCGGTCTTCTCGTTCTCCTCGACGAGCCGGTCGCGGACCACGGTGGTGCGGATGTACCAGCTGGGCAGCGGGTAATAGATCAGCGGCGTGTGGCAGCGCCAGCAGTGTGGATAACTGTGCACATAGCTGGTGCCGCGCCAGAGCAGCCCGCGGGCCTGAAGGTCCGCGGACAGCGGCGCGTCGGCGTCCTTGAAGAACATCCCGCCGACGAGCGGGACCTCGGGCAGGAAACGGCCGTTCGAGCCGATCGGGTTGACGACCGGCAGGCCGTTCGCCCGGCAGACCGCGAGGTCCTCGGCGCCGAACGCCGGTGACTGGTGGACCAGGCCGGTGCCGTCGGTGGTGGTGACGTAGTCGGCGAGCACGACCGAGTGCGGGGCGGCGGGCGCCGCGCCGGTGGCGTGCCGGCCGGCGACGCCGTCAGCGCCCGGCTCGAAGCGGGCGGCGTCGAGCAGCTCGAACGGGCGGCGGTAGCGGGTGCCGGCGAGCTGGGCGCCGGTCAGCCGGTCGACGACCTCGGCGTCCTCGGCGGCGTCGCCCAGGGCGGCCGCCAGCAGCGGCTCGGCGACGACGAGGTGCTCACCGGCGGCGGTGCGGGCGAGGACGTAGGTGACGTCAGGGTGGGCGGCGACGGCGGTGTTGGAGACCAGCGTCCAGGGCGTGGTCGTCCAGACGAGCAGCTTGGCGTCGCGTTCCGGGGTGAAGTAGCCCTCGGGACCGGTGCCGGCCACGACCGGGAAGCGGACGTAGACGGACGGGTCGGCGACGTCCTTGTAGCCCTGGGAGACCTCGTGGTCGGAGAGCGGCGTCTCGTCGCGGGGGCAGTACGGCGTGACGCGGAAGTCCTCGACCAGCAGGCCCTTGTCGAAGATCTGCCGCAGCGACCACCACACCGACTCGATGTAGGGGGTGTCCATCGTGCGGTACGCGCCGTCGAGGTCGACCCAGTAACCCATCCGCTCGGTCATCGCGGAGAAGTCGGCGACGTGGCGCAGCACCGACTCCCGGCAGCGGGCGTTGAACTCGGCGATCCCGAACGTCTCGATGTCGCTCTTGCTGGTGAAGCCGAGCTCCTTCTCCACCGCGAGCTCGACGGGAAGGCCGTGGCAGTCCCAGCCGGCCTTGCGAGGAACGTGGTAGCCCTTCATCGTCCGGTAGCGCGGGAAGACGTCCTTGAAGACCCGTGCCTCGACGTGGTGGGCGCCCGGCTTGCCGTTGGCGGTCGGCGGGCCCTCGTAGAACATCCACAGCGGCGCGTCGGCGCTCGCCCGCAGGGAGCGTTCGAAGATCTTGCTGTCGCGCCAGCGGTCGAGGGTCTCCTGCTCGAACGCCGGCAGGTCGACCTTCGCCGGCAGCGGCGCGAACGCCGCCGAGCGGGCGGCGCTGGGCGCGGCGGGCGCGGCGGCTGGCGCGGCTGGGGTGCTGGTGGGTGTGGGGGTGCTCATCGCTGTGGGGTCCCGGTCTCCGTCGGACGTGGCAGTTCCGGCGGAGGGACGACGCCACGCCACTTCCCCAGGGCCGCTATCGGCCTCGGGACGGGCGGGGCACCGCGGTACCACCCTCCTTGCGCGCCGCCAGGTCACCGACCCCGCGACGGCCACTCATTCGCGCCACGGCTGCCGGATCTACTGACGCCCCAGCTCTCTCGAACTTCCTGGGGCCGCGTTCTCCCGACGACTCAGGGGTGATCTTCACGACGCGCTAACCACCGGGCTTCCACCGTCCCCGGCTCGCTCAGGCTGCGCCCGCCGCTACTCGTCCCCATCGACGCCTTGCCGCTGGCTTGCTGCGCCCAGCGTAGCTGACCGCTCGACGGGCTGGCACCGGGTTTCCGCGCAAGATCACGTCGGACAACGCCTACGCCGACGACATGAAGCGACCGAGGCGACGAGCGGACGGAGGGCGGGGCGAAGGCAGCGGAGCGGGCGAACGTCCGCACCGGGCACCCGCGGGCTCACGATGGCCGGACACTGGCCTTGCGTAGCGGCACAGTTGGCGGGCCGGACGCCCTTGCGTCACACCGAACCAACCGGTCCCGATGGAATCGGGCACGCACGTGGCGTAGGTCCGTCTCCTGGGGTTTCTGCGGTGGTCATGTCGACGTTTCCCCCAGTGGCGCCCACGCGGTCATACTCGACATGACGCAGAAAGTCGGCCCTTTCCGGGGCAGCCCGGACGGACGCTGAGGACGGGTGAAGGATGAGCGCGTCGACCTGGGACCGGTTCGCGGAGAAGCTGCGGCAGGCGAGCCGGAAGAAATCGGTGCGAACACCGTTCGGAGTCCGGATGTCCGACGGCGCGTCGTTCCTGGTTGGTGACGGCGAGCCACGGTTCTGGCTCGAAAGCCGGGGCAGCGCCGGGGACCGGGCACTGTCGTCGATGGACCTGTTCCAGGTGGGTGACGCGTTCATTGCCGGCGCGTTCGACATTAACGGCGACGTGGTGGCGGCCTTTGCCGCCCGCAGGGTCTTCTCCGACTTCCATCCGATCGTCTGGACCAAGCGGTTCGCGCCGCTGGCGCTCGGCGCGCGCGGCCAGCGCAAGAAGGACGACGAGGCGATCGCCGCGCACTACGACGAGGACGCCGACTTCTTCCGCACGTTCCTCGACAGCGAGTTCCGCTGCTACACCCACGGGGTCTTCACCGCGGACACGGAGCCGCTGGAGGCCGCGATGGCAAACAAGATGCGCTACGCCTACGACGCATTGGAGCTCGGGCCGGGGGCGCGGGTGATCGAGGTCGGCGGCGGCTGGGGGGCGTTCCTGCAGTTCGGCTCCGAGCAGGGCGCGCGGGTGACCTCCCTCACGCTGTCGCGGGCGTCCGAGGCCTTCATGAACGACCTCGCCAAGGAGCGCGGCTACGACGGGGCCACCGTCGTGCGCCAGCACCTGTTCGCCTACGAGGGCGGAGGCGAAACGTACGACGCGCTGGTGAACATGGGCGTCACCGAGCACCTGCCCGACTACGAGACGACGCTGCGCAAGTACGCCGCGCTGGTCCGCCCGGGCGGGCGGGTCTACCTGGACGCGGTCGCGATGCGCCGCAAGCACCATCTGTCCAGCTTCATGAGCCGCCACATCTACCCCGGCCGGTCGACCCCGATGGTGCTGCACGACTATCTGGCCTGCGTGGCGAGGTCAGGCCAGTTCCGGGTACGGACCGTGATAGAGGACACCCACAACTACATGCTGACCTGCCGGGCATGGGCGCTGAGGCTCGACGCCGCGCGCGAGCAGGTCGTCGATCGCTGGGGCCAGGAGATGTACCTGAAGTTCCGCGCGTTCCTCTGGGGCTCGACGGCCGGTTTCGTCACCGGCCAGCTCGAGGCCTACCGCATCGTCCTGGAGCGCCTGGGCACCCCCGACCCCGCCCCGCTGACCCCCTGAGCCGCCCCGTCAGGGCGGGATTCCCGACTGGACAATCTGGCCCGCCAGCCGCGACACGTCGCCCACCGCCCTGCCCGCCTGAGCCTTCTCCGAGCTGACCACCGCCGTCGCGGCGCCCCCGAACATCCCTTGGCCAGGTGTCGAACCGCGCGGCAAGGTGTGGCGTCGTTCGGGTGAGCCGGTCACACAGCCCCATCGGTGTCGGGGCGATGGACGATCCCACTCCGGCAAGTAATGCGCGCGGCCTGGCCACAAATGGTGACGGCGCATCAGCGCAGCGCCAACTCAGCCACCTCGCCAGCCCGGGACCGGCCCTACCACCGCCATATGCCAGGAGCCGGATCCACGCGGGGAGGGCGCTCAGCGCCCGACGGCGGCGCCCGGGTGCGGGCGCGGAGCGTCCGGCACCGGGACCGCCGTACAGTTGACGACGTGGGAGAGGCGCCGACCAGCGAGGGCGACGTACCTGGGCCGGGGGCGCGGGGCGATGATGAGGAGACCTCCATCGCGCGCGCATACCTGGACTGGGGCAAGGGCCCCGATCTGGCGGCCGGGAAGGCCACCGGCGCGCACGCCGGTCAGTCCGCGCAGCCGCGGGCCGACGGTGCGCCCGGCGGGGTCACCCGGCCCGGCGATGACGGGCAGGATGGAGGGGGCGGAGGGTCCGCCCCACACACCACCCCGCCCCGCCGGTCCGACGGACGGGTGGTGGGCGTGCGGCGGCCGATCATGGTGCTGCTCGCCACCAGCCTCGGCGTTGTCCTGCTGGACGCCATCACGAAGATCATCGTGGTGGCGAAGCTGACCGGGCACGACTCCGTCACGCTGGTCCCGGGTGTGCTCGAGCTGCGACTGACCCGTAACTCGGGCGCCGCGTTCAGCATCGCCGGCGGCGCGACGGCCCTGTTCAGCCTCATCGCGGTGGCCGTGATCGTCGTGGTCGCGTTCACCGCGCGCAAGCTCGGCTCCCGAGGCTGGGCCGTGGTGCTCGGCGCGATCGTCGGCGGCGCGGTCGGCAACCTCATCGACCGGCTGGTGCGCTCCCCCGGCCCGCTGCGCGGCCACGTCGTCGACTGGATCTACCTGCACCACTGGCCGATCTTCAACATCGCCGACTCCTCGATCGTCGTTGGCGCCGTCCTCGCCGTCGTGCTCTCCGCGCTCGGCATCGGCCTCGACGGCACGCGCCTGGCCCGGCAGGACCCGGCCGGTCCGGCCGAGGCGGCCAAGCCGGCCGAGACGGGTGACGCGTCGGGCACGCCCGAGACGGACAGGCCGTCCGAGCCGGCGGGACGGGAGTGACGGCGGTGCGGGCCGGCGAGCAGCGGTCCTTGCCGGTTCCGGACGGGCTCGACGGCCTGCGCCTGGACGCCGCGCTCGCGCGGATGTTCGGCCTGTCCCGGACGGTGGCCGCGGCGATGGTCGACGACGGGCAGGTCAGCGTCGACGGCCAGGTGCCCAGCCGGTCCGACCGGGTCCGCGGCGGCGCCTGGCTGGACGTCGAGCTGCCGCCCCCGCCGGGCCCGGTCGTCGAGGCGGCGCCGACACCGGTCGAGGGCCTGACCATCCTGCACGACGACGACGACATCATCGTGGTCGACAAGCCGGTCGGTGTCGCCGCGCACCCGGCGCCCGGGTACACCGGCCCGACCGTGATCGGCGCGTTGGCCGCCGCCGGCTACCGGGTCTCCACGTCCGGCCCGGCCGAGCGCCAGGGGGTCGTGCACCGCCTCGACGTCGGCACGACCGGAGTCATGGTCGTCGCGAAGAGCGAGTCGGCCTATACGGCGCTCAAGCGGGCCTTCCGGGAGCGGACGGTCGACAAGCGCTACCGCGCGGTGGCTCAGGGCCATCCCGACCCGCTGCGCGGCACGATCGACGCCCCGATCGACCGGCACCCCCGCAAGCCCGGGCTGTTCGCCGTCGTCGCGGACGGCAAGCCCAGCATCACCCACTACGACACCGATGAGGCGTTCCGGGCGGCGTCGCTGCTGATCATTCGGCTGGAGACCGGGCGGACCCACCAGATCCGGGTCCATCTCGCCGCGCTGCGCCACCCCTGCGTCGGTGACCTGGCCTACGGCGCCGACCCGACGCTCGCGGAGAAGCTCGGCTTGCGCCGGCAGTGGCTGCACGCCTTCGAGCTTTCGTTCGAACATCCGGCGGACGGGCGGCCGGTGACGTTCACGAGCCCCGACCCACCCGACCTCGCCGAGGCGTTGGAGCGGCTCCGGGCGATGTCGTGAGCCGGCTTCCGTCGCCGGTGCGCGCCAGCGACCCGGGGGACGATCGGACCTCCCAGCAGACCTCCCAGATCACGACCTCCCAGATCGGCTTCGCCGATCCGGCAGGGACCCCGTCCGGCGATCCGGCAGGGACCCCGGCTTCGCGATCCGGCAGGAACCCCGGCCGGGTGCGCGAAAGAAGAGCATTTTCGCGCACCCTTTGGTCCTCCAGGGCCGGTTCGGCACGCTACACGGCGGACGCGGTCACGCACCGGGCTACCGCGGCGGTGGTGGAGGCCGCGACGGCCAGCGGCGCCGGGATAGCGAAAGCGGCGGACCGGGCCGGGCCGGTGCTCGACCGGCTCGACGACGCGCTCGTCCCCAGGACCGGCCGGGCGCTGGAGGCGGTGGTCGGCGCCGCCGCGGCCACCAGCAGGACGGTCACGGCGGGGCTGCTGCGCCTCGCGCTGCGCACCCGGCTGCTGCCCGGACCGCCCGAACCGCCCGCGCCCGCGCCCAGGCCCCGGACCGCGGACGGCGGGTCCGGCCCAGACGCCGGGTCCAGCCCGTCCCCCGCCGCCGCGAGGGACGCCTCCGCGTCGGCCGTGGCGGAGGGGCCCTCGGTCGGCCGGGCATTACTGGAGCGCGGCGCGCGGATCGCCGTCCTCGGCCTCGTCGCGATGATCGTGTTAAGCGCCGCCGCGGCCCTGCTGCCCGGGATGGACGGCCAGCCCCGCACCGAGCCGGCGAGCCCGCCGCCGGGCGGCGCACCGGCTGGGCAGGCGGACGCGGCCGTCGTGCCCAGCGTGACGATCGGACCGACCGCGGGAGAGTCGACGGCGGACTACGTGGGCGGCGCGGATCAGTCGCTCGTAGCGCTCGCCGAGGCCGCGCCGGAGGCGGACCTGCTGGCGGTGGTGAGCTTGAACGACTACCGGACCCCCGACGGCCTGCAGGCGCTCCTCGCCACCTACCGGGTGACGCAGGTCTTCTTCACCGTGCCGGGGTCGGGCACGGTACACCAGGCGGAGGTGCGCACCCCGGTGGACGACGTGCTGGCCGCGCTCGCCGCGCAGGCGGCCGAGTCGTCGAGGCGAGCGGCGACGGCCACCGACCCCGCGGCCCGGGAGCGCGCGTCGGCGCAGGCGCAGACGATGCGCGGCGGCCGGAGCTGTTCCTGCCTGTTCGCCGCCGTCGTGCGGGCGTCCGCCGCCCGGCTCCTCGCGCTGCGCCAGGACTCTTCGGTCCGCGTCATCGACGCCGCCCCACCGGCCACACTGGAGAACGCCGTCCGCTTCATCCCGGTGACCCCCGAATCCCGGTGACCCCCGACCACCCGTAACAAGCGCCCCGCGACCGACCTGGCGGGCTCGCGGGCAGGCCGCCGACGTCGGCTCAGGAGCTGACGGAACCTCGGGCGGCGGCGCGGCGGACCCGCCGGGCGGCGCCCAGCGGGAGCACGCCAGCGGCGAGGAGGGTCAAGGCCAAAGAGGCATAGACACAGGCCGTCGGGCCCACCGCGCCGACGACCAACAGTACCGCGGCGACCACCAGCGCCGCGCCGCTCAGAACGATCACCTCGACCACCTCCGTCGTTTCACCACTATCCCCGCCGGCGACGTCCCGGTGGGTGAGGCGCTGACGGAGGCGGCCGGACGCGAGAGCGCCCGCCCCTGCGCGCACCCCGAGATCGCCGGGGACGAGACGCCAGGAACTCGCCTCGGCGACCCCTCTAAGCCCGTGGCCGCCCGCGAAGCCGGCCCGGTGCGGGGACCCCGCACCGTCGACCACGTGCCGAGCACAGCGCCGCGTGGCGACCGGAGCGCCGCCAGCGGCACCACGTGTTGAAGAGCGCCGGCAACGACGAGGCTCCGCGCGCGCCGGGGCACCGCCGGCCGGAAGACACGGTCATCGTCGGCCAGCCCGGCGAACCCTGGCTGGGTCAGTGAGCCAGTGGGTCAGAATTCCTGCATGCCACCGGCGCGCGGGTCGCGCTCCGCGTGGTTGACGCCGTTCTGGCCGCCCATGGCGGGCGGGCCGGGCTGGTAGGCGGCTGCCGGCACCCCGACGCCCGCGGGCTGGGGCTGGCCGCCGCCCTGAGTGCCCGGGTTCAGGCCCGGACGGGCTGGGCCACCAGGGCCGACGGCCGGCTGGGTCGGCATGCCGTCGAGGTCACGCAGCTGCATCTCCAGGTAGGCCCGCAGCCGGGTGCGGTACTCACGCTCGAACGCGCGCAGCTGCTCGACCTGGCCCTCGAGGCGGCGCTTGTCCTCCTCGAGGCCGCCGAGCTGCTCGGCCACGTGCGCCCGCGCCTCCGCGAGGATGCGGTCGGCGTCCGAGCGTGCCTCGCGGCGGGCCCGTTCGGACTCGGTGCGCGCCTCGCGCAGCGCCTCGTCCGCGGTCCGCTGGGCGAGCACCAGGGTACGGGCAACCCGCTGCTCGATCTCGGCGTCGAGCTGGGAGCCGGCCGTGGCGGGCACGCCGCCGCCGCGCTGGCCGACGGCGGGCATGACCTGGGTGGCTCCGCCGGGGATCGGCACCGGCGAGGTGGACGGGCCTCGGGCGGCAGCCGCCTGCGCCTGTGCCTGCGCCTGCTGGGCGGCGGCCTGGGCCTGGGCCGCCGCCCTGCGGGCGTCATCGAGCTGCCGGCGCAGCTGCTGGTTCTCTTCCAGGATCTGGGGGGGCACACCGGGGCCGCCGCCACCGGTGCGGCGCGCCTCGTCGAGCTGGCGGCGCAGGTCGGAGTTCTCGTCCAGCATTCGCGTCAGCTCGGCCTCGACCTCGTCGAGGAAGGTGTCGACTTCGTCCTCGTTGTACCCGGTCCGGAACCTCGTCGGGCTGAAGACCTTGTTCTGCACATCCTGTGGTGTCAGCGCCACGTCGCCTCCTCTTGCGGCATCGCCGCTCCCCGAAGAGAGGGCGGTCTACGGGCAGTCTCCCGCGCTCGTGTCAGCGGCGTGCACACGACCCCGTCACAACCTCGTCGCATAGTTCTGCAACACCACGATCACGATGAACAACAGCAGGAAACCGAGGTCGAAGGCCACAGCCCCCACGCGCAGCGGCGGGATGAAGCGCCGCAGCAATCGTAGCGGCGGGTCCGTGGCCGTATACACGACCTCGCAGAGCACCACCCACGGGCCGGTGGGTCGGAAGGAGCGACTCAACGACTGCAGCAGGTCGATGACCATCCGCGCTATCAGGAGCAGGAGGTACGCGGTCAGCACCCAATAGATCACGGTGCCGAAGATGCTTATGGCTGCCTCTCCCTGCCTTGCGGACGCCGGCGGCCACGCACCGCGGCGTCAGGACTGGTTGTAGAAGCCACCTTCGGCGATACGAAGCTTGTCGCTCTCGGTGACCTCGACGTTCGAGGGGGTCAGGAGGAAGACCTTGTTAGTCACCCTCTCAAGCCTCCCGTGCAGGCCGAAGATCAGCCCAGCGGCGAAGTCGATCAGCCGCTTGGCCTCGACGTCGTCCATCTCGGTGAGGTTCATGATGACGGGCGTGCCGTCCCTGAACTCCTCACCGATCTGACGGGCGTCATTGTAGCTCCGCGGCTGGAGCGTTGTGATCCGGTAGGGGGATGCTTCCTCGACGGCCGCTACCCTCCGCATCGGAACGGGTCCGGAGGGGCGCAGCGGTTCGACGGAGGAGGAACGTCTGGCCATTGTCGGCGGCTCCTCGCGTGCGTCGATACGCCTCACCGTCCGGTCGAACGGAACGGGCTCGCGCACGTCCCGCCGGTCATCCTGGCGGTCGTCCTGACCGTCGTCATCGTCGTAGTCGTCGAGATATTCGTCGTCCTCCTCGGCCAGACCGAGGTAGACCATCGCCCTGCGCCCGAGCCCCATGGCGCGACTCTAAGGGACAGGGCGCCGCTCACCGAACAAAGCGGTGCCGATCCGTAGGTGTGTCGCGCCTTCGGCCACCGCGGCCTCAAGATCGCCCGACATTCCAGCGCTGACGACCCGCGCCTCGGGGTGGTTCCGCCGCACCTCTTCGGCGACTTCACGTAACCGGGCGAATGCCGGCCGTGGAGGTACCCCCCGAGGAGCCACCGCCATCACACCCGCGAGCCGCAGCCCCGCGGCCTCGGCGACGAGATCTGTCATCCGGGCGACATCGCCCGGCGCCGCGCCGCCCCGGCCGGTGGCGCCGGGTGTGTCCAGGCACACCTGGACGCAGACCGCGATCATACGGCCCTGGCTCGCCGCCGCTCTGGACAGGCTCGCGACCAGTTCCGGCCGGTCGACGGACTGTACCCAGTCGGCCCAGCGGGCGACCGCGTTCGCCTTGTTCCGCTGCAACTGACCGACGAAGTGCCACACCGGCGCGCCCACGGGCACCCGGGCCGCCGCCCCCGGACCGTCCGCGCCCCCGGCCGGTCCCAGTCTCCCAGGTACGCCCAGTCCCCCACCTGCGCCCGGAGCCCCGGCCGGCCTCGCGGCTTGCGAGGAGGCCGCCGTGCCCAGCCGGGACAGCACCTCGGCGACCTTGGGGGCCGCCTCCTGCTCGCGGTTCTCGGCGAAGTGGGTGACGCCCAGGGCGCGCAGCGCCAGCACATCGGCGGCGGGCCAGGTCTTGCTCACGGCGATGAGCGTGAGCTCGGCCGGCTCACGGCCGGCGGCGCGCGCCGCCACGGCGATCCGCTCCCGGACCTCGCCCAGGTTGGCCCGCAGCCGCGCCAGGTCAGCGCCCGACGTCACCGCCACACCCGCGGGTCCCTCCGCATTCGCTGTACGGGCCGGTCGAGACACCGCCGGCCCGGTCGGCGAACGGCGGAGGCTCGGTTACTTGAGGAAGTCGGGGACGTCCAGCTCGTCATCCTCGTCGGCGATCGGCCGGACCGGCCGCCGAGGCGGAGGATAGCTCGGCCGCGCTCCCGGGCGGACGCCCGCCGGGTCGGCCCCGTAGCCACCCCCTTGCCCCTGGCCTTCGCCGGGCGCGTGCTGGGCGGCATAGCGGGCCGGCGGCTCGTCCAGGTCCGGCTGTGGGTCCAGCGGCTCGGGGATGTACTGCGGCGGCGCGGGCTGCGGCGCGGCCGGCGGCGGGCCCATCGGTGGGGCGTAGCTCGGGGTCGGCCGCGGAGCGGGCGGCGGCGTCGGGGCCACCGCGGGGATCGCCGGCAGCGCGCCCACGGGAGCCGGGGCGGCGGCGACCGGCGGCGGCGTGGGGCGCGCGCGCTGCGGGGCGATGCCCTTCGCGCGGCGGTCGGGCACCGTGTCGAAACCGGCCGCGATGACAGTGACCCGCACCTCGTCGCCGAGCGCGTCGTCGATCACGGCACCGAAGATGATGTTCGCCTCGGGGTGGGCGGCGTCGGCGACCAGCTCGGCGGCGGCGTTGATCTCGAACAGGCCGAGGTCGGACCCCCCGGAGATGTTCAGCAGCACGCCCTGCGCGCCGTCCATGCTGGCCTCGAGCAGCGGCGAGGCGATCGCCTGCTCGGCGGCGACCGTGGCCCGGTCGTCACCACGGGCGCGGCCGATACCCATGAGCGCGCTGCCGGCATGCGACATGACCGTCTTGACGTCGGCGAAGTCGAGGTTGATCAGTCCAGGCGTGGTGATCAGGTCGGTGATGCCCTGGACACCGGAGAGCAGCACCTGGTCGGCGCTGCGGAACGCGTCGAGCACGCTGATGTCGCGGTCGGTCATCGCCAGCAGCCGGTCGTTCGGGATGACGATGAGGGTGTCGACCTCGTTGCGCAGCGTGTCGATGCCGGCATCGGCCTGGTTCGCCCGGCGGCGGCCCTCGAAGGTGAACGGTCGGGTGACCACGCCGATCGTGAGCGCGCCCAGCGAGCGCGCGACGTTCGCCACGACCGGAGCCCCGCCGGTGCCGGTCCCGCCGCCCTCACCCGCCGTGACGAAGACCATGTCGGCCCCCTTGAGGACCTCCTCGATCTCCTCGCGATGGTCCTCCGCCGCCTGCCGGCCGACCTCGGGGTCGGCGCCGGCGCCGAGGCCGCGGGTGAGCTCGCGGCCGACGTCCAGCTTCACGTCGGCGTCGCTCATCAGCAGCGCCTGCGCGTCGGTGTTGATGGCGATGAACTCGACGCCCTTGAGACCGACCTCGATCATGCGGTTCACGGCGTTGACGCCGCCACCACCAATGCCGACAACCTTGATGACCGCTAGGTAGTTCTGCGGGGCAGCCATTACGGGGTCGGTCCTCCAGCGGCGTCGGTGGGGCGGACATACGCCCGGCTCGCGCGGCAGGACCGTCGGGACGGCTCCACCGGGACGAGACGGGAGAAGTAGCCGCCTAGCTCCAACCTTCACCGTCCACTAGACGGTTAGAGTTATGTCAACTTGCGACTGTGGATGGACAGTAGGCATGGCGTCCGCATGGGTCAAGGAACCTCCCGGCGCGTCAACCGATGGAATTCGCCGTCCTGTTCGTCACAGCCTCCGCCCGCATAGCCCCCTCCCGACGGGCCTCCCCACCCGTCCCTTTCTTCCTCCCCCCGCCCCTGGTAGCGGACTCGGGCGAGATGTCCTCCCCAGCCCCGGGTGAGCGGCCGTCCGGACCAGTCGCGAGCCGAGCCTCTACCTGGCCAGCCGGTGGGAGAGGATGGTGTCCGTGAGCGCGCGCGTGCACTTCCTCGGCATCGGCGGCTCGGGCCTCGCCCCACTGGCCCGGATCGCGCTGGCCCGTGGCCACCTCGTCTCCGGCAGCGACCAGGAGCCCTCGGCGCGGGTCGAGGCGCTGCGGGCGCTGGGAGCCCGGGTGCGCACCGGTGCCGTGCCCGGCCCGGCGGAGCTGGCCGCCGAGCTCGCCGGCGTGGACGTCGTCGTGGCCTCCAGCGCCCTGGGCGACGACCATCCGGAGGTCGCGGCCGCGCGGGCCGCCGGCCTGCCGGTGCGCCGCCGCTCCGACTGGCTGCCCGAGCTGACCTCCGGCTACCAGCTCGTCGCCGTCGCCGGCTCGCACGGCAAGACGACGACCTCGGCGATGCTCACCCTCGCGCTGCGCGCCGCGGGCGCCGACCCCACGGCGGTGATCGGCGGCGAGGTGCCGCAGCTCGGCGGCGGGGCGCTGGTCGGCTCCGGCGAGCTGTTCGTGCTGGAGGCCGACGAGTACGGCGGCGCGTTCGACGCTCTGGACCCGGCGCTCGCCGTGGTCACGAACGTCGAGTGGGAGCACCCGGACCTCTTTCCCGACGAGGCGGCCGTGCGGGCGGCGTTCACCGCCTTCACCGCCCGGGTCCGCCCAGGCGGCGTCCTGGTGGCCTGTGGCGACGACCCCGGGGTGGCCTCCGTGCTCGGCGCCCTGGCCGAGCAGCCGGGCGGCGGCCCGCGGGTCGTGCGCTACGGCCTGGGCGACGGCCTCACCTGGCGCGCGACAAACATCACGGCCGTCGATGGCACCACCGGTGGGTCCGCGGGCAGCCAGGATGTGAGCGGGAACGCCGGGGACCCGCCGGCCGTCGTGACACGGGCCACCGTGCTGCGCGACGGGGAGCCGGTCGGCACGCTGCGCCTGGCGCTGCCGGGCCGGCACACGGTCCTCAACGCGCTCGCGGTGCTGGCCGCCACGGGCGAGCTCGGGGTGCCCGTCGAGGCGGCGCTCTCGGCGCTGGCCGGCTACACCGGCGCCGCCCGGCGCTTCCAGCACGTCGGCTCCGCCGACCTGGCAGGCACCAGGGGCGCGGCGGACCTGCCGGGCGACGGCGGCACGGTCGAGGTGATCGACGACTACGCCCACCATCCGACCGAGATCCGCGCCACGCTCGCCGCCGCCCGGCAGAAGGCCGCCGGCCGGGAGGTCTGGGCGGTCATCGAGCCGCACACCTACAGCCGGCTCGCGGCGCTGCTGGACGACTTCGCCGCCTCCTTCGGTGACGCCGACCGGCTCTACGTCACGGACATCTACGCCGCCAGGGAGCACGACGACCTCGGCCTGCACGCCGCGGACCTCGCCAAGCGGGTTCGCACCCCCGCCGACACGAGCTACGTCGGCTGGGCCGAGCTGCCCGGGCGTCTGGCCGCCGACCTGCCCGGCCACGACGTCCTGCTGCTGACGCTCGGCGCCGGCACGATCACCGAACTCGGCCCCCGCCTGCTCGCCGGGCTGGCCCCCGCCCGCTGACCCGCGCGGGCGACGTCCGGGCACCGCGGCCCGGGCGTCGACTCCCCGGTGGGCCAGTGGGCCGCGTGTTCCCCGCGCGTCAGTGGGCGGCGTGCCGGCCCCCGGCGCGGCGCCGGGACGCGGCGGCCTCGCGGATCATCGCGACGATCGTCTGGGCCGCCTGGGGGTGGCCCATGCCGGCGCAGGCGGCGCCCATCTTCGCCAGCCGCTCCGGCATAGTGAGCACCGGCAGCACCTCACGCGCGATCCAGTCGGCGGACAGCTCCGCGTCGTCGACGAGCAGCCCGCCGCCGGCCTCGACCGTCGGCAGCGCGTTGCGCCGCTGTTCCCCGTTGCCGTGCGGCAGCGGGACGTAGACGGCCGGCAGGCCCACGGCGGCGAGCTCGGCGCAGGTCATCGCCCCGGAGCGGCAGAGCACCAGATCCACGGCGGCATAGGCCGACGGGATGTGGTCGAGGTAGGGCACCAACACGTACGGCGCGGGCAGGCCGGACGGCAGCGCCGCCGCCACCTCGTCGAAGTTCTTCGGACCGGTGGCGTGCAGCACCTGCACCCCGGACTGGGTGAGCGCCCGGGCCGCCCCCGCCATCGCCTGGTTGAGCGAGCGAGCGCCCTGAGAGCCGCCGAACACGAGCAGCGTGGGGCGGTGCGGGTCGAGGCGGTAGCGGGCCCTGGCGGCGCGCATGGCGGCCGGCGACCGGTCGAGGGTGAGGATCTCCTCGCGCAGCGGGATGCCGGTGAGCCTCCCGTGGCGCAGCGGTGTCCCCGGATAGGAGACGGCGACGTGCGAGGTGAGCCGGGCGCCGAGCCGGTTGGCCACCCCGGGCAGCGGGTTGGCCTCGTGGACGACGATCGGCACCCCACGGCGGCGGGCGGCCAGATAGGCGGGCACGGAGACATAGCCTCCGAAACCGACGACGACGTCCGCGCGGGTCTCGGTGATCACCTCGCCGGCCCGGGAGATGGCGCCCGCGAGCCGGCCGGGGACGGTGAGCACCTGCCTGGATGGACGCCGGGGAAGCGGCACCTTCGGAACGGTCGCCAGCTCGTAGCCGCGCGCGGGCACGACGCGCGCCTCCATGCCCGTCTCGGTCCCGAGCAGGGTCAGCCGGATCCGCGGGTCAGCCGCGCGCAGCGCGTCCGCGACCGCGAGCGCGGGTTCGACATGGCCGGCCGTACCGCCGCCGGCGAGCAGCACACTCTTCAGCATCGGCTCTCACGATGGCACACCGACCGCGGCGGGCGCGGGCCGGCTCGCGGGCTCAGCCGGCGGCGGGTGGCCCGTTGGGATCCGGGCGCGGGGGGCGCTGGTAGGGCCCCGGCTCGGCGGGCGGCCGGGATGTGGGTTCCCCCGCGGAAGGGGCGCCGCCGGTGCTGTCCTCGCCCGACCGCACGCGCGGCGGGCGGCGCGCGGTGGGGCTGGCCGCGCGGGCGGGGCCGGATCCGGGGCGCGGGCGCCCCGGCACCCGGGCCGGGCGAGCCGGCCGGGCGTCTCTCACACCGTCGCCGCCGGCGTCGGCGCGAGCGCGAGCGGGCGCGGACGGGTCTCGTTCCCTGGCACGCCGGCCATCCTGGCCCGCGCCGCGCCCGCGGCTCTCGTCGCCGTCGCGGGCATTCCCGCCACGGCCGCCCGTGCTTCGGGCATCCGCACGGCGAACGTCTCCACGGCGGCCGCCCTTGCGGTCGGCGCCCCGGGTGGGAGTGTCCACCTGGCCGGCGCGGCCGGGACGACGGGCGACGCGCTTACCGCCGGGCGCCTCGCGGTCCCCGGGGCGCGGGCGGCCGGAGCCGCGGCGGCCCTGGCGGGCGCTGCGTGCCTCCCGGCGCTCGCGGGCGCGCTCGGCCAGCAGCCGGGCCGCCGCCGGCTCCGAGCGGGCGAACGCCAGCAGCATGCCGATCGAGAGCATGGTCGGCACGAGGGACGAGCCGCCGAACGACACCAGCGGCAGCGGGATGCCGGTGATCGGCAGCAGCCCGACGACCGCGCCCATGTTCACGACCGCCTGGGTGAGGATCCAACCCGTCGACCCGGCGGCGGCGAGGCGCACGAAGTGGTTGTCACTGCGGTGCGCCACCCGCAGCCCCGCGTAGCCAAAGACGCCGAACAGGAGCACCACGAGCAGGCAGCCGAGCAGGCCCAGCTCCTCGCCGATGATCGCGAGGATGAAGTCGGTGTACGAGGCGGGCAGCAGGTCAGGCCACTTCTCCCGGGACGCCCCCAGGCCCTCGCCCCACCAGCCGCCCGACGACAGGGCGTAGATCCCGTGGACGGCCTGCCAGCCGCTGTCCTGGGCCTTGTCGAACGGGTCTCGGTAGGACAGCAGCCGTTCCAGCCGGTACGGCTCGATCACGGCGAGGATGGTGCCGACGACCGCGATCACGCCGAGCAGGCCGCCGTAGACCCGGCCGGGCGTGCCTACCACCCACAGGACGACGAACAGCACCGAGAACACCACGATTGTCGTGCCCATGTCGGGCTGCAGCATGATCAGGCCGCCGACCAGCGCCGTCATCGGCACGATCGGGATGATCAGGTGCTTCCAGTCGCCGAGCAGCCGGCGCTTCCTGGTCAGCAGGTCGGCCGACCAGAGCACCAGCGCGAGCTTGGCCAGTTCGCTCGGCTGCAGGGTGAGCGAACCGACGCCGAGCCAGCGCTGGGCGCCGTTGGACGACACCCCCAGCGGCGAGAGCACCGCTAGGAGAAGCAGCAGGGTGAGTGCCATCAACGGGTAGGAGACCCGGCGGAAGACGCGCGCCGGCATGCGGCTCGCGGCGAGCAGCACCGGCAGGCCGATGCCCATCCAGGTGGCCTGCCGGACGAAGATCGTATAGGACGAGCCGAAGGCCTCGTACGAGCGCACGTTCGACGCCGAGAGCACCATGACCAGGCCGAGCAGCAGCAACAGCCCGGCCGACGAGCCGAGCAGGTAGTAGGAGGCCAACGGCCGCTCCAGCAGCGGCAGCTTCGCCAGCGCCGAGCTCTGGGCGTCGAGGTCCGGCACCGGGCGCAGCAGGGCCCGCCGTTGTCCGGGCCGGAGCGTGCCGGCCCTGGCCGCGCCGCTCCTGGCCGCTCCGGCCCGGCCGGCCGGGTTGCCGGCCGGTGGGCGCCGCCGCGGCACCCGACCGGTCTCCTCGCCGGCCGGGCGCGGCGGGGCTGGTGTCTCACGGACCCGGGGACCCGATCCGGATGGAGCCCCGGGACGGCGCACGGCCGGCGCCATCGCGTCGCGCAGGTTGGTCGCCCGCCCCCCCGACGCGGCCGGCGGGCCGGCCGCCCCGGGCGGCTTGTCCCGCGTACCGGCGCGCACGTCCCGGGACTGCCCCTGCCCGTCACGCCGCGCCGGGCGCGCCTGGCCGCCGGCGGGGCCCTCGTCGCCGGCGGAGGCGCGGGGACGCGTGGACGACCCGGCCCGCGGCCCGGCGGCGCGGGTGGCCGCGGTGAGTCTGGCACGGGCGCGCTGGCCGGACGCCGAACCGGTGCCGGAGCCGGCACCGCCGGACCCGGCACCCGACCTGGAGCTCGGCGCCTCGCGCACGCTGCCGCCAGCCTCCTCGACTCCGTCGCTCCGGGGGTCGGCCCCGCGGCCCCCGGCCCTATCTGTCCGGGGTAACGGTCCCCCGGGTCCTCCGGCGACTGTCCGCCGCGGCGGACAGGTCGCCACGTTCGGCGCAGTCACGGAACATGTCCATCGAGGCGGCGGCGGGCGCGAGCAGGACCGTGTCGCCCGTCCCCGCCAGACGCGCCGCGGCCTCCACCGCATCGTCCATGCCCGTGGCCCTTTCCACGGGGACATCGGGGGCGTGTCGGGCGAGAGCCGTCACGATCTCGGCCGCACAGCGCCCGATCAGGACCACGGCGCGCGGCCGGTCCCGGCCCGGCGGCTGCTCACCGGGCTCGGGGCCCCCGTGCTCACAGGCTGCCGCCGTGGGAGAGGAACTCGGCGTAGAACAGGCCCAGCCCGAACGCGACCGCGAGCCCGGAGACGATCCAGAACCGGATGATCACGGTCGTCTCCGGCCAGTCGGCGAGCTCGAAGTGGTGATGAATCGGCGCCATGTTGAACACGCGTTTCCTGGTCAGCTTGAAGCCCGCGACCTGGACGATGACCGACACCGTCTCGATGACGAAGAGCCCGCCGAGGACGAACAGCAGCAGCTCGGTGCGGCTGACGATCGCGATGCTGGCGAACGCACCGCCGAGCGCGAGCGAGCCGGTGTCCCCCATGAAGATCTTCGCCGGGCTGGCGTTCCACCACAGGAAGCCGAAGCAGGCGCCCATCGCCGACGCCGCGACCAGTGCCACGTCGAGCGGGTCCCGCACGAGATAGCAGCCGGCCTCCAGGTGGCCCGGCTCACACAGGTTGCCGAACTGCCAGAACGAGATCACCACATAGGCGCCGAAGACCATCGCCGACGTGCCCGCGGCGAGCCCGTCGAGGCCGTCGGTCAGGTTCACCGCGTTCGACGTCGCGGCGATGATCATCCAGGCGAGCAGCGGGAAGCCGATGATGCCGATGGAGATGTCGGTGTCCCGGATGACGGAGATGAACGTGGAGCCGGGCAGCAGCCCGTTCGCGTTCTTGAACCGCACGGCCAGCAGGCCGAACGCGAGCGCGACGGCCGCCTGGCCGGCGAACTTCGTCCGCGCGGTCAGGCCAAGGCTGCGCTGCTTGCGGATCTTGATGTAGTCGTCGAGGAAGCCAACCCCGCCGAGACCCGTCATCACCATCAGCACCAGCAGGCCGGACGCGGTGAACCCGGCGCCGGTGACCAGGTGCGTGACGAAATAGCCGATCAGCGTAGCGGTGACGATGACGGTGCCGCCCATGGTCGGCGTCCCGCGCTTCTTCAGGTGGGTCGACGGCCCGTCCTCGCGGATCTCCTGGCCGTAGCCCTGGCGGCGGAAGAACCGGATCACCCACGGCGTGCCGAGCAGCGACACCACCAACGCGACCGAGGCCGCGACAAGAACACCCCTCACCCGTGGCCGCCCCGGTCGGCGGCCCTCGGGGCTGCCGGCGCGTCCTGTGGCCCGCGGGCCCTGCTAAACACCCTTTCCCACGTCCCCTCGATCACGGCGTCTCTTCCGCCGTCTGTGCCTTCCTGTCGCCCCCGTGGGCCCGGCCGGATCGCCGACCTCCCAGACCGCCGCCCTCCCAGACCGCTAACCTCCCAGTCCGGCTCCCAGACCTCCCCGATCGCCGACCTCACAGCAGATCTCTCAGATCGCTGACCTCCCAGATCGCTGACCTCCCAGATCGGCTTCGCCGATCCGGCAGGAACCCTGTCGCCGATCCGGCAGGAACCCCGGGCTCCACCGACCCGGCAGGGACCCTGTCGCCAATCGGCAGGGACCCCGGATCCGGCAGGGATCCTGTCGCCGATCCGGCAGGAACCCCGGGCTTCGCCGGAACCCTGTCGCCGATCTGGCAGGAGCCCTGTCTCCCCTCCGACCGGTCCGCGGCGCCGGTTCACCGGCCGTCGTCCCGGTCGTCCCGGTCGCCGCGAGGCTCGGCGAGCGCCCGCGCGAGACGCTCCAGGCCGTATGACCGGCTGGCCTTGACCAGCACGACGTCACCGGCACGCAGGCCGGCGGCGGCGAGCTGCTCAGCCGCCTCGTCGATGCCGCTGACCCAGGTGGCCCGCGCGCCGGCCGCCGCGGCGGCCTCGGCGAGCGGGCGGGCCGCCTCGTCGACGGCCAGCACCCGGTCGATCCCGAGCTCGGCGGCGAACCGGCCGAGCTCGGCGTGCGCGCCGTCCGCCGCGGCGCCGAGCTCCCCCATGGGGCCGAGCACGGCCCACGTCCAACGGCGCCGGGCTTCGCCGGGCGCGGCGTCCGGGTCCGCGGCCGGGTCGGCCTGGTCTGGCGAGACGCGGCCGAGGTCGACGAGTGCACGCAGGGCGGCACGCATCGACTCCGGGTTGGCGTTGTAGGCGTCGTTGACGATGACCAGCCCCGACGAGGTGGTGGTCACCTCCATGCGCCAGCGGCTGCGCGGCCGGGCGGCGGCGAGCGCCTCGGCCGCGGCGGCGGGCGTCATCCCGACGGCGCCCGCGGCGGCGGCGGCGGCCAGCGCGTTGCTCACCTGGTGGGCGCCGACCAGCGCGAGCGCCACCCGATGGCGCTCGCCGCCGGCAAGCAGGTCGAACGACGCCCGGCCGGCGCGATCGATCTCGACCCGCTCGGCGCGCACGTCGGCGTCCGGCGCGAGGCCGAACGTCACCACCCGGCCGGTCGCCCGAGGCCGCATGGCGGCGACCAGCGGGTCGTCGGCGTTGAGCACGACCGTGTCGGTCGCGGCCTCGGCGAGTTCGCCCTTGGCCTGGGCGATGCCGGCGCGCCCGTCGGCGTACTCGCCGACATGCGCCGAGCCGACGTTCAGCACCAGGCCGACGTGCGGCCGGGCGATCGCGCACAGCGCCGCGATGTGGCCGATCCCGCGGGCGCCCATCTCCAGGGCGGCGTACTCGGTGCTCTCCTCGAGGCGCAGCAGCGTCAGCGGCAGCCCGATCTCGTTGTTGAACGAGCCTGGCGGGGCGATCGTCGGGCCGAGCGCGCCGAGCAGGTCGGCGAGCAGGTCCTTGGTGGTCGTCTTGCCGGACGAGCCGGTGACCGCCAGCACCGCGGCCTTCGTGAGGTCCCGGACATGTCCGGCGAGCGCCGCCAGCCCGGCCGCCGGGTCGGCCACCAGCACCGCCGGGACACCCACCGGGCGAGCCGCGAGCACCGCCACCGCCCCGGCGGTCACCGCGGTCGCGGCGAAATCGTGCCCGTCTGCCCTCTCGCCCGGCAGCGCGACGAACAGCGCTCCCGGTTGCGCCAGCCGCGAGTCGACGACCACCGAGGTGACGAGCGCGGACGGGTCGGCGCCACCGTCGAGGCGGCCGCTGACGGCCGCCGCCACCTCGGCGAGCGTCACCGGGATCACCGGCGCACCCCCGGTGATCCCATGCCCGCGGCGCCCGCGGTCCCGCCAGCGCCGGCCGGGCCGCCGAGCGCCGCGGCGAGCGCGGCGGCAAGCGACTCGCGGTCGTCGAACGGGGTCACCACACCGTCCTGTTCCTGCCCGCGTTCGTGGCCCTTGCCGGCGACGACGACCGCGTCGCCGGGGCCGGCCTCGGCGACGGCGGCGGCGATCGCCTCGGCCCGGTCGGGGATGACGGTGACCTTCGACGCCGCCGTGCCGGCCTGGGAGGCGCCCGCGCTCATCTGGACGAGGATCTCCGCCGGGTCCTCGGAGCGCGGGTTGTCGTTGGTGAAGAACGCGAGGTCGGCCAGCCGCGCGGCCGCGGCGCCCATCAGCGGGCGTTTGGCCCGGTCCCGGTCACCGCCGCAGCCGAGGACGACGATCAACCGGCCGGCGACCAGGCCGCGCACCGACCTGAGCACGGTCTCCACCGCGTCCGGGGTGTGCGCGTAGTCGACCAGCGCGAGGTAGGGCTGCCCGGCCTCCACCCGTTCCATCCGGCCGGGGACGCCGGGGAGCTCGCCGATCCCGGCGGCGGCGGCCTCGGCCGGCACCCCGGCGGCCACCAGCAGCGCGAGCGCGCCGAGGGCGTTGGCGACGTTGAACCGCCCGGGCAGCCGGACCTGGACCGGAACCGCAAGCCCTCCGGGGCCCCGGGCGGTGAACGTGCTGCCCCGCTCGCCGATGGCCAGATCGTCCGGCCACCAGTCGGCGGGCGGCTCGGGCGCGAAGGTGACGGCCCCGGGAATCCGGGCAGCGAGCTCGGCCCCCCAGGAGCCGGCCGCCACGTCGGTGCCGATGACGGAGACGGCGGACCGCTCCGGCTCGAACAGCTTCGCCTTCGCCTCGAAGTAGTCCCGCATCGTCGGGTGGTAGTCGAGGTGGTCCTGGCTGAGGTTGGTGAACAGCGCGCCCGCGAAGCGCAGCCCGTCGACGCGGTGCTGGGCCAGCGCGTGGCTGGAGACCTCCATCGTCGCCGCCGTGACCCGCCGCTCGACCATCACCGCGAACAGCGCCTGCAGGTCGGCGGACTCCGGGGTGGTGCGCACCGAGTCGAGCCGCTCGTCGCCGACGCGGGTCTCGACGGTGCCGAGCAGCCCGGTGCGGTGGCCGGCGGCCCGAAGGCCCGCGTCGACGAGGAACGCCGACGTGGTCTTGCCGTTGGTCCCGGTGACGCCGAGCAGGGTGAGCTGGCGCGACGGCTGGCCGTAGAGCCAGTCGGCGACCTGGGCGAGGTCGCGGCGCGGGCTCGCGGTCACGACCACCGGCACGGCGGTGGCGCCGCCGAGCATCGCCTCGCCCGCCGGGTCGGTGAGGACCGCGGCGGCGCCCGCGGCGACGGCCGCCGCGGCGAACGCGGCCCCGTGCGCGTGGGCGCCGGGCAGCGCGGCGTACAGGTCGCCGCGGCGCACGGCGCGGGAGTCGTGGGTGACACCGCGCAGCATGACGTCGCCGGTGGCGGGGTCCGTGGCACCGGGCGCGCTGGCGGACGCGAGACTGCCGAGGCCGGCGAGCAGGCCGTGCAGCTCGGTGAGCGTCCGCGCCGACGGGTGGGCCGGGCGCAGGGCCGGAGGGGTCACGCTGTCGACCTTAGTAGGGCACCTGGCGAGGCCTCACGCCTGCCGTGGGTGTCACCGCGTGGCCGTGTCGGTAGCCCTGAGAAGGCGGACCGCCGGGCACGCGAAGGAAGAGCATTTTCGCGCACCCTTTGGCCCTCCAGCGTCGGCTCATCGCCTCGGCCGCCCGCTCATCCGGATGGCGGTGAGCCGCCCGCCGCCGGGCTCGTCCCCTGGCCGGCGGCATCCGTCGGGGACCCGCCCGGTGGGGACGCCGCGTCGCCGCCGGCCCCGCCGGCGGTTGTCTGGCCGGTGGCCTCCGCGTCGTCGGCGGCGCCGGGCTGGGTGAGCGGCAGGTGGGGCGCCGCGGAGCCGGCCGGCGGCACGCCCAGCGTCGCGAGGGTGAAGGTCATCACCTTCTGGAACGCCGGCGCCGCGGCGAGACCGCCGTAGTGCTCCCCCTTCGGGTTGTCCAGGACGACCGCGATCACGGCCCGTGGGTTGTCGGCCGGGGCGTATCCGAAGAACGAGGAGACGTAGCTAAACCCGTCCTTGCCGTAGTAGCAGCCGCAGGACGGGACGATCTGGTAGGCGGTGCCGGTCTTGCCTGCGACCCGGTAGCCGGGCACGGCGGCGGCGGGCGCGGTGCCGTTCGTCGTGATGACCTGCTCGAGCATGTCGGACAGCGTGCGCGCGGTCTGCTCGCTCACCACACGCACGCCCGGCGCCCGCGGCATCGGGACCATCGCGCCGCCGCTCGGACCGATCGCGTCGACCAGCCGCGGCGTCATCCGCACCCCGCCGTTGGCGATCGTCGCGTAGACCGTCGCCATCTGCAGGGCGGTCACGCTCATCCCCTGGCCGTAGGCGATGGTGGCCGCCTGGGATGTCGACCACTTCGTCGACGGGGCCAGCTGGCCGCCGCTCTCGCCGGGGAAGCCGAGCCCGGTGGGCTGGCCGAGGCCGAAGTCGCGCATTGTCGCCTCCAGTCCCGCAGCGCCGACCTTCTCCGAGATCAGCACGGTGCCGATGTTGCTGGAGTGGGCGAGGACCCCGGCGGCGGTGAGTTGCAGCGTCCCGTGCGTCTCCGAGTCGCCGATCGGCGAGCCGCCGCGGCGGATGCTCGGAGGGACCGTGACCGGGGTCGTCGCGGTGATCAGGCCGCGGTCGAGCGCGGCGGCCATCGGGATGACCTTTTCCACGCTGCCGGGCTCGAACGCGAACGCGGTGATTCGGTTGCCGAGCGCGGCGGTATTGGCCGCACCGACGTTGTTCGGGTCGAAGCCCGGGGAGTCCGCCATCGCCAGGATGTCCCCGGTGCGCGGGTTCATGATCACGATTGTGCCGGCAGAGGCCTGGTTCTCGCGCACCGCGTCGGCGATCGCGGTCTGCGCCTCCCACTGGATGTCGGTGTCCAGGGTGAGCCGTAGGTTGGAGCCCTCGACGGGGGCCTTCTCGCTGTTGTGCGCCGACGGGATCTCCCGGCCGGCCGGGTCGGTCTCCAGCCGGCTGATGCCGTCCTTGCCGCGCAGCACGCCGTCATAGGCGAGCTCGATCCCGCCGTTGCCCACCAGCAGGTCGTTGTCGCCGAAGCGGGTGTAGCCGATGACGCCCGCCCCCACCGTGTCGTTCGGATAAACCCGGCGGCGCTCGTCGAGCACACCGACGCCCTTGAGCTCGAGCTTCTTGACCTTCGCCCCGACGGCAGGGTCCAGGCCTCTGGCGATGTAGACGAACAACAGCTTGGGGTCGCGGGTGATGCGCTTCTCGATCGTGTCCTTCGGCTGCCCGACCAGGGGGGAGAGCTTCTCGGCCACGGCGGCGGGGTCGCCGATGAGGCTGGGGTTGGCGTAGATGGAGCGGGCATCGACGTCCTGGGCGAGCGTCGCCCCGTGCCGGTCGGTGATCTCACCGCGGACCGCCGGCAGCGTGACCTCCTGCATTCGCTGGTTCTCCGCCTGGCGGGCGTAGGTGGCGGCGTTGAAGCCCTGCAGCTGGGTCAGCCGGCCGGCGAGCACCAGCAGCAGCAGCGCCATCACGAGGACACCCATGCGCAGCCTGCGCCGCGAGCTGGCCAGCGCGCGGCGGCGCGGCCCGCGGGGCGGCCGGCGCCGCGGCCGCTGGCTACCGGGGACCCGGCGCCCGGTGGCTGCCCGCGCCGCCGCCGCTCGGGCCGCGGCCGAGCGCGCGTGGTCGCTCCTGGTCGGCCGGCCGGCCCGCGCGGAGCCGGTCCGCGTCCCCTCCGTCACCAGCCGCAGGCGCGTGCGGCCCCCGGGCGGGAGGAGCGTGGAGCTCACCGCCCGGAGGTCCCCGCGTCGGTGGGCTGTCCGGCCGCCCCGTCGGCGGCCGGCTGGCCCTGTCCCTGGCTGGCCGGGGTGGCGTCCGCGGCCGGCTGGCCGGGCGCCGGGACGACATAGAGGATGACGCCGCCGTTCGCGTCCCCGCCGCCGGCGACCACGCGGGCGCCGGGCGGCAGCGGGGCGCCCGCCGGCAGGTACTCGGGCAGGTCGCCGGGTGCCATCCCGAGGGCCTGCGCCCGCGCGGCGAGCGCGCCCGGCGCGGACAGCCGGTCGGACTGGACCGCGAGTGCCTCCTCCTCGTCGGCGAGCGCGGAGGAGGTGGTCTGCAGCGAGTGTTCCTGGAACGCGTTCTCGCTGAGCGAGGTGTTCAGCAGCAGCAGGCAGACGAGCCCGCTGCCCATGAGCACGAGCAGCAGGATCACGAACGGGGCCCGCGGCGCCCGCTGCGACCGGGCGGCCTTGGCTCTGGCCCGCGCCAGCGCCGTCGGCCCCGACACCGGGGTGGCCCGCGGCCCGGGCCTGGCGGCTGGCCGCGCCGCCGGCCTGGTGGGGACGGGTGCGGCCGACCGCGCGGTCGCCGGCCGAGCCGCCCGCCGGGTGGGGGCGGACCGCTCGGCCGGCTGGGCGGAGGCGGGCGACTGGCCCGCGCGGCGGGGCCGCGGCTGGCGGGCCGGTGGCTGACGTGCCGGGCGCGGCGCCGGAGCCGGGGCAGGAGCCTGCTGCGGTGCCAGCGCGGTCGCGCCGTCCGACATCGGCAGGTGCTCGTCGCTCGGCTCGGCGGTCATGATTTTCCTCCCCTGGGTTCTTCTGGGGACGGGGGCCGCCGGAGGCGCGAAGGAGGAGCATTGTCGCGCCTCCTTTGGCCCTCTGGGCTTCCCGTCCTGTTGGTGGCGGCGGGCGGGCGGACCCGCTCGGCGGCGCGCAGCCGGGCGGACGCGGCCCGCGGGTTCGCCGTCACCTCCGCCTCCGACGCGGCCTGCGACCCACGGGTGAGCAGCCGGAAGGTCGGCTCGGCGCCGACGGGCACCACGGGCAGGTCCGGTGGCACCTGAGTGGTGGTCACCTCGACCAGCGCCCGCTTGACCATCCGGTCCTCCAGTGAGTGGTAGGCGAGCACGGCGATCCGGCCACCTACCGCGAGCCGGCCAAGCGAGGCGGGCAGGGCCCGGTCCAGCACCTCCAGCTCGCCGTTGACCTCGATGCGCAGCGCCTGGAACGTGCGCTTGGCCGGGTTCCCGCCGGTGCGCCGCGCCGCCGCCGGTATCGCCGCGCGGACCAGCTCGACGAGCCGGGCCGAGGTGGTGAACGGCTGCCTGGCCCGCTCGGCCGCCACCGCGGCGGCGATCCGCCGGGCGAACGGCTCCTCGCCGTAGCGGCGCAGCACCCGGGAGAGCGACGCCTCGTCGTAGGTGTTGAGGATGTCGGCGGCCGTGCGCGGGCTCGTCGGGTCCATCCGCATGTCCAGCGGCGCGTCCCGCGAGTAGGCGAAGCCGCGGTCGTCGGTGTCCAGCTGCAGTGAGGAGACGCCGAGGTCGAACAGCACCGCCTGCACGGCCCGGATGCCCAGGCCGTCCAGCACGCCCGGCAGCTCGTCGTAGACGGCGTGCGCGAACTGGACCCGCCCGGCGGCGAAGTCGAGCCGGTCGCGACTGGCGGCCAGCGCCTGCGGGTCACGGTCCAGGCCCACCAGCCGCAGCTCGGGCAGCTCGCGCAGCAACGCCTCGGCGTGCCCGCCGAGGCCGAGTGTGGCGTCGACGGCGACGGCGCCCGGCTGGCGTAACGCCGGGGTGAGCAGCGCGCGGACCCGGTCCAGCAGGACCGGGATGTGGCTGGCCTGCACCGCTCGCCGCCCTTCTCGACTGGGCCCTTCCTGACCGGTCCCTCTCGGCCGAAGCGCCCAGCGGACGGGTACGTACGCACGCGTCTGCCCGCGCCGACGCCCATCCGGTGGGAAGCCGAGGGCCGCTGGGCACGTACCGAAGGCGGCGCGCCCGCGGGAGGAACGAGCGGGCTCGGCGTGCGCCCAGGTCCCGCCCCGCCTGGCCGCCGGGCGCCGGGGAAGTGGCGCCCGGAGGCAGGCGGGGGAGAACCCGACACGCGATGTCCGTCTGTTCCACTTGCTGAGGGTCCGCTGGCTGAGGGCCACCGGGGGCGAGGTAACCCGTCGGGTCACCTGGTCGCGTCCTCGTCGGCCAGCCAGGCCCGCCGCGGGTCGGGGCCGCGGGCCGCGGAGAGCGCCCAGAGGGTACGGGTGCTCCTGGAGCTTGGTTGGAAGCTTGGTGTTGCGGGCGTCCCCGGGCATCGCGCGCCCTGGAGCGCTAGATGACGCCGGGCAGCACCTCCTCGGACAGCTCCGCGAAGCTCTCCTCCTGCTCGGTCAGGTAGGCCGTCCACCGCTGCGCGTCCCAGATCTCGACCCGGGTGTTCGCGCCGTTGACGACGCAGTCGCGGGTCAGCCCGGCGTACTCGCGCAACGCCTGCGGGATGTTGATCCGCCCCTGCTTGTCGGGGACGTCGTCGCTGGCCGAGGAGAAGAAGACCCGGCTGTAGTCGCGCAACGACTTCGTCGTAACCGGCGCAGTACGCAGCGACTCGCTGATTCTGGAGAACTCGGCCAGGGGGAACACATAAAGACAGCGTTCCTGCCCTTTAGTAATCACGAGCCCTCCTTCCAGCTCCTCACGGAACTTCGCGGGCAGCGTGAGCCGGCCCTTGTCGTCCAGGCGCGGGGAGTGGCTACCGAGAAACACCGGCGCCCCTCCTCGCTCACCAGCGCGGGGTCATGCGCCGCGGCCGACGGTCTCCCCACAGATCCCGCTCATCGGTCCGCAAACAGGCCATCAGTCCGTCGTCGTTCCCCCACTGCGCGCCACTGTACCCCACTATCCCCCACCCAGCACCCCCGCGACACCCCGAAGAGGTGGCTTCCCCCACCGCCCCGCGGGGCTGGCACGACGTCGTTCCGTACGCCCGCCGGTTCGCCGGGCGAGCGGAGCCCACACAGCGAACGCACAGCGAAGAAGTGCACCAATTCGGTAGGCGTAAAGGCGGCACAATCCGGTCACGGGCCATCACCGCCGTTGATGGGCCGCACAGGTGGCGCACAGGTTGCGTGATGGGAGTCCACTTCCGGGTTGGGCGGGAAGGTTGTTGATGGTTCGCTCCGTCCGGGCGGCGCACTCCGGCCCCTTCCCTTGCTTCGCGGCGGGAAGGGACCTCCGCGCGCCGTCCTCCTGCGCTCACGGGCGCTCCGGCGACCTCGCTGCGGCCCGCCTACTTCGCTTCGCTCGTAGGCAGGCCTCCGCGAGGCGCGCCTCCGCGCCCAGCACGGTCACCCGCCGCTGGACCGCGCAGCACCCGGGCCAGGCTCGTGTTGTGGTCTAGCTCCGGGTCAGGGCCGGCCTTGGATTGGTGACGTTGCAGCGGGACGCCACCGGGCTGGCGCGGAGGCG